>JAIEOP010000041.1 GCA_019750465.1 Acetobacteraceae bacterium
CCCCGCCGCGCCCGGCCACGCGACGCTGGCGCGCCGCCCGCCGGTCCTGGCATCGTTCCCCTGCGCCGGCACCGGCGCGCGGGAGGACAACGACCATGAATCGCAGGCACATCATGGCCGGCGGCGCCCTGGGCGCGGCCGGCCTCGCCGCGCCGAGGCTGGCCGGCGCGCAGCCGCGCATCCGCTGGCGCAGCCCCGGCAGCTTCCCGAAATCCGTCGATACGCTCTGGGCGGCGCATGAGCGCTTCTGCGCACGCGTCGGCGAGCTGACCGACGGCGCCTTCCAGCTCCTGCCCTTCGGGCCGGGCGAGATCGTCCCCGCGCTGCAGGTGATGGACGCGGTCGGGCAGGGCTCCGTCGAGTGCGGCTTCACCGGCTCCGGCTTCTACTTCGGCAAGGACCCGACGCTGGCGCTCGGCTCGGCCGTGCCCTTCGGACCGTCCAGCCGGCAGACCTGGTCCTGGCTGGTCACGGGGGGTGGCCGCGAGATCATGAAGGACGTCTACCGCGACCAGGGCGTACACGCGGTCCCGATGGCCTGCACGGGCGCGCAGATGGGCGGCTGGTTCCGCCGCGAGATCCGCAGCACGGAGGATCTGCGCGGGCTGAAATTCCGCATCGCCGGGCTCGGCGGCATGGTGATGACGCGGCTCGGCGTGGTGGCGCAGCAGCTGGCGCCGGGCGACATCTATCCGGCGCTGGAGCGCGGCGTGATCGACGCGGCGGAATACATCGGCCCCTATGACGACGAGAAGCTCGGCTTCAACCGCATCGCACGCTTCTACTACTACCCGGGCTGGCAGGAATACGCGCCGTCGGTGGACATGATGGTGAACGCACGCCTGTGGGACGCGCTGCCGGCGCACTACCGGCATGCGATGGAGGCGGCAGGGGCGGAGACCTGGCACTGGTCGATGGCGCGCTTCGACGTGCTGAACCCGCCGGCGCTGCGCCGGCTGATCGCCGGCGGCGCGCAGCTCAGGCCGTACACGCGTGCCATCATGGACGCGACCTACCGGGCGACGCAGGACCTCTACGCCGAGCTGGGCGAGGGCAACCCGCGCTTCCGCCGGGTGTGGGAGCATTGGGAGCGGCACCGCATCGAGCAGATCCAGTGGTTCCGCGTGGCCGAGGACTCCCTGGCGAACTACGTGGCGGTGGCGACGGCGCCGCGGTAGGGTGCCGCAACGGAATTCGCGTGCAATCCGCGCATCGGTTCGGGCAAGCTTCGCCGGCGCGCGGTGGTGCGCGCCGGGGAGGCACACAATGGATCGACGCGGCCTGATGGCGGGCGGCGTGGCTGGCGCGGCCGCCACGCTGGCGTATCCCAACCTGGCGTCCGCGCAGCCGCGCATCCGCTGGCGCTGCCCCGGCAGCTTCCCGAAATCCGTCGATACGCTCTGGGCGGTGCATGAGCGCTACTGCGCCCGCGTGAAGGAGCTGACCGACGGCGCCTTCGAGCTGGTGCCGTTCGGCCCGGGCGAGATCGTGCCCGCCCTGCAGGTGATGGACGCGGTCGGCCAGGGCTCCGTCGAGAGCGGCTTCACCCCGGCGCTGTTCTACTACGGCAAGGACCCGGCGCTCGCCTTCGGCACCGCCGTGCCCTTCGGCCTCTCCAGCCGGCAGACCTGGTCCTGGCTGCAGGTCGCGGGCGGGCGGGACATCCTGCGGGAGGTCTACCGCGACCAGAACGTGCACGCGATCCCGACGGCGAACACGGGGGCGCAGATGGGCGGCTGGTTCCGCCGCGAGATCCGCACGATCGACGACATGAAGGGGCTGAAGATGCGCATCGCCGGCATCGCCGGCCTGGTGATGACGAAGCTCGGCGTGGTGGCGCAGCAGCTGGCGCCGGGCGACATCTATCCGGCGCTGGAGCGCGGCGTGATCGACGCGGCGGAATAC
Source organism: Acetobacteraceae bacterium (assembly GCA_019750465.1). GTDB lineage: Bacteria > Pseudomonadota > Alphaproteobacteria > Acetobacterales > Acetobacteraceae > JAIEOP01. Next base: position 1,906 of record JAIEOP010000041.1, read on the forward strand.
ATCGGCCCCTATGACGACGAGAAGCTCGGCTTCAACCGCATCGCCCGCTTCTACTACTACCCGGGCTGGTGGGAATACGCGCCGTCCACCGACATGATGTTCAACGCGCGCGAATGGGAGGCCCTGCCGGCGCACTACAAGCATGTGCTGGAGGCGGTGGGCGCCGAGTGCTGGCACTGGGTGATGGCGCGCTTCGACACGCTGAACCCGCCGGCGATGCGCCGTCTCATCGCGAACGGCGCGCAGCTTCGCGGGTATTCGCGGCCGATCATGGACGCCGCCTACAAGGCGACGCAGGAGTTCTACGCCGAGGTCGGCGAGCAGAACCCCCGCTTCAAGCGCATCTGGGAACACTACGACAAATTCCGGCTGGAGCAGATCCCCTGGTTCCGCGTCGCCGAGGATTCCATGGCCAACTACATCGCGGTGGCCACCTCGCGCTGAACGCGGCCTGGCGGCATCGCCGATGGCCTGCCGCGGTCAGGCTCCCCCGGCCCGATCCTCCAGGATCCAGTGCCGCCCGGGAGGCGCCCGCATGAAGGGCGGCAGCCGCTCGGGCGATACGGCGCCGAGCGGGCCGAGATCCGCGACGCGGAGCCCCGGGTCATGCCGCCGGGCGTGCAGATGGGCGGCGAGCAGCAGGTTCTGGTCGATCCCCCAGGCGCCGTTGCGGCTCAGCCCCGCCGCCCGGCGCAGCGCGCCCTCCGCAAGCCGCGCCAGGAGCGCGGCGAAGCGTGCCGCCGCAGGGCCGGCGGAAAAGATCATCAGGCTGGCGTTGACGGCGTGCCAGGGCCGGATCGGCGGCATCAGGTGGACGTAGGCGGCGATGCCCGGCCAGCGCCCGCATTCGGGCCGCGCGTTCAGCCGGAGCCCGACATCGGCCCCCGCCACCCGTTGCCGCAGCAGGCTGGCCGGCGCCTCGCGCCAGGGCGCGTCGATGTCGGTGACGAGGAGCGGCCCCGCGAGCCGGCCAAGCAGCCAGGGCAGCCGCAGGAGACGCGCCGTGGCGAAGTAGTAGGGCGCATCGACCGAGAGCGGCTCCGCGGAAAGGCTCACCGCATGTCCCGGCAGGCTTCGCAGCATCGCCGCCGTCGCGTCGCGGACCGCCGCGGGGTCGCCCACCAGGTGCAGGTGCAGCCGCCCGGTGGGCGCCACGGCGTTCAGCGCCTCCGCATAGCCCGGGCCGAAGCGGTTCACGTAGCGATCGTTGCCGGTGATCACGACGCAGGGCAGGTGCTCCGTCCCGGCGGCGCCTGCCAGCGTCTCGAATTGCAGCCCTGCGCCGTCGGGCGGCGCCGGCACCTCCGCAAGCAGCGCCGGCACCTCCGCCGGATGCAGGTAGGTAAGCGGTCCCGCCGCGTCCGGCCAGGCGGCGGCGGTCGCCGCGAAGGCATCGCGCGGCGCATCAGGATCGCCCCCGGCAAAGGCGAAGACGCCGCGCAGGAACGCCGCCATGGCATCCGGGATCGTGCCGGCGCGCGCGCGCACCAGGCCGCAGACCCGATCCCGGAAGGCTTCATCGGACCAGAACCGCAGCGTCGCCGGCGCGAGGTCGAGAAGCCCGGCGAGCAACTGGCGGGTTGCCCCCGCGCTCAGCGCCGGCCCGGCGGCGCAGGCCAGCATGGCCTCGACGAGGGCGCAGCGTGCGGCCTCGGCCCCCGGCACGGGCGAGAGGCGGAACAGCAGGTTGTCGGCCAGCGTGGCGAGATGGGCGGCAGCGGCTTCGGGGCCGAGGCTGGCGAGGGGTGCCAGGGCATCGCCGATGCGCCCGGCGATGTGCAGCTCCGCCGGCGGCAGGGCGAGCAGCGCCCTGGCCGCGGCGGCATCGATCCGGCGGTCGCGCAGCAGCGCGGCCTGCTGGCCCCAGAGGGTGGCGAAGGCAACCGTGCGGTGCAGCCGGAAGGCGAGCCAGGCGCTCCCCGCCCCCGCGCACACCGCCTCGGGAAGGTTCAGCGCGCGGGACAGCGCCCCGGCGCCGGGGTGGCTGGCCAGCAGGCCGGCGAGGCGCGCGAGGGTGTCGGGCAGGATCGGCGCCCCGGCGGCGAGGCCGGGCTCGAGCCGGTCGAGGGCGGCGCTGGCGCCGACGAACTCCCCGATGACGGCGGCATGGGCAAGGCGGGGAATCGCCTCCGCCGGCAGGATGGCGGCCAGCCGGCCGAAGGCATCGTCGATGCGCCGGGCCAGGGCCGGGAAATCCCCCTCGGGCCAGCGTCCCCGGATCAGCGCCCATTCCCGGCCAAGCGCGCGCATCTCGGCGAGCGCCCAGCCACGCCGCGGCGCGTCGCAGGCGGCGAGGTCGCACAGCGCCTCCATCGCCACGACCGGATCGGCCGCCGCGCGGGCGAGCAGGTAGCGCCCCTCCGCGCGATGCGCGGCCGTCCAGCCGCCGGCGGCGATGGCTTCGGCCAGGCGCGCGGCGAGGCCGGGCGCATCGGCCGGGGTGCCGTCGCGGCGCCAGTCGGGCCAGGGCACGGTCCGGCGCAGCCCTTCCAGCAGCGGCGGGTCAATCGGCACCGCCATGCCTTACGTAAGATGCGGCAGGGCCAGGTAGTCCTGGCTCTGCATCTCCACCAGCCGGCTCGCGGTGCGCTCGAACATCGCCGCGTTCTCGCCGCGCTCGTACAGGGTGTCGGGCATCGCCTCGGCCGAGGCCACCAGCTTGCAGCGGTGCTCGTAGAGCGTGTCCACCAGGGTGATGAAGCGCCGCGCCTTGTCGGAATTCTCGGGTCCCAGGCGCGGGATGCCGTCCAGCACCAGGGTGTGGATGTGGGTCGCCAGCGCCAGGTAGTCGGCCGGCCCGAGCGGGCGGCCGCACAGCGTCTCGAAATCCGCCCGGGCCACGCCGCGCGCCGCTTCCGGCACCTCGATGCAGCGGCCGAGCACGGGCAGGCGCAGGGGCTCGCCGCGCGGGGTGCCCGTCAGCTCCTCGAAGGCGCGGTCCAGCGCCCGCTCGGCGCGGCCATCGGCGGGCACGTGCCAGGTCGGCAGGCCGCGGATGCGGTCGCGCCGGTAGTCGCGCGCCGCATCCAGCACCAGCACCTCCACATGCGCCTTGAGGACGGCGATGAAGGGCAGGAAGGCGTCGCGCCCCGGCTTGCCCTTGAACAGGTCGTCGGGGAGGGTGTTGGAGGTCGCCACCACCACCGCGCCGCGCGCGAACAGCGCCTCGAACAGCCGGCCGAGGATCATGGCATCGGTGATGTCGTGCACCTGGAATTCGTCGAAGCAGAGCAGCGCGGCCTCGGCGATGATCGAATCCGCCAGCGGCGGGATGGGGTCCGCCTCCCCCGGATTCGCCTGGCGCCAGGCATGGATGCGGCGGTGGCACCCCTGCATGAACTGGTGGAAGTGGATGCGGCGCTTCGGCGCGATGTCGGCGCTGGCGAAGAACAGGTCCATCAGCATGGACTTGCCGCGCCCGACCTCGCCGACGAGGTAGAGGCCCTGCGGCGCGCTCGGCAGCGCCTCGTCCGCCGGCCTGCGCCGGAACAGGCGGCCCAGGAAGGAGCCGGACGTCTCCTCCGCGGCGGGCCGGGGCTGCGGGACATGGCCGCGCAGCCGGCGCCAGAGGTCCTGCAGGGTCTCGGCGGCCATCGCCTGGGCGGGGTCGGCCTGCAGGCGGCCTGCGGCGACCCAGGCCCGGTAGGCGGGCAGCGGGCCGGTGCCCGGGTCGGGCGGGGGCGGGGCGTCGGCACCGCGGGCACCCATAATGGCAGCGGGAGGGAGCGGGGCATCCATGGAGGGCCTCGGGATAGCTTGCGGTCCTGGGGTGGTAAACCGGGGCGGGCGCGGATCAGGCTCAAGATATAAAGACATGATTATATGTGCGCGTTTCCCTGGCGATCGCGGGCCGCCCATGCTAGGCGCCGCCGACGCCGTTCCGGAGACGCCACACCATGCCCGTTGCCCCTGACTGCAAGGTCAAGGATCTCTCCCTCGCCGCCTGGGGCCGCAAGGAAATCGCCATGGCCGAGGACGAGATGCCCGGCCTGATGGCGACGCGCGCCGAATACGGCGCCAGCCAGCCGCTGAAGGGCGCCCGCATCGCCGGCTGCCTGCACATGACCATCCAGACCGCGGTGCTCATCGAGACGCTGAAGCATCTCGGCGCCGATGTCCGCTGGTCCTCCTGCAACATCTTCTCGACGCAGGACCACGCCGCCGCCGCCATCGCCGCCGCCGGCACGCCGGTCTTCGCGGTGAAGGGCGAGACGCTGCCGGAATACTGGGACTACGTGAGGCGGACGCTGGAATGGGGCGATGGACCGGGGGGCGAGGGTACGCCGAACATGCTGCTCGATGACGGCGGCGACATGACGCTGCTGGTGCATTACGGCCTGCGCGCGGAGCGGGGCGACGCGGCCTTCCTCGACAGGCCGGCCAACGAGGAGGAGGAGTCCTTCTTCGCGCTGATCAAGGATTGCCTGAGGACGAAGCCGGGCTGGTTCGCGCGACTGGCGGCGTCCATCAAGGGCGTCTCCGAGGAAACGACGACGGGCGTGCACCGCCTGTACCTGATGGCCCGGGAGGGCAAGCTGCTGTTCCCGGCCATCAACGTGAACGACAGCGTCACCAAGTCGAAATTCGACAACCTCTACGGCTGCCGCGAGAGCCTGGTGGACGGCATCCGCCGCGGCACGGACGTGATGATGGCCGGCAAGGTCGCCATGGTCTGCGGCTTCGGGGACGTCGGCAAGGGCAGCGCCGCCAGCCTGAAGAACGCCGGCTGCCGCGTCATGGTGAGCGAGGTCGATCCGATCTGCGCCCTGCAGGCGGCCATGGAGGGCTACCAGGTCGTGACGATGGAGCAGGCCGCGCCGCTGGCCGACATCTTCGTCACCGCCACCGGCAATGTCGATGTCATCACCATCGAGCACATGCGGGCCATGAAGCACCGCGCCATCGTCTGCAACATCGGCCACTTCGATTCCGAGATCCAGGTGGCCGCCCTGAAGAACTACAAGTGGGACAACGTGAAGCCGCAGGTGGACGAGATCGAGTTCCCCGACGGCAAGCGCATCATCCT
>JAIEOP010000035.1 GCA_019750465.1 Acetobacteraceae bacterium
GGCGCGCCGCGCCGCCTCCACGTAGGGCAGCACATCGGCCGCGCGCGAGCGCGACGTCTCGGTACGGACGGCGGCGGCGGCGCGGGCCATGTCGGGCGTGCCCGCGCGCAGGCGCGGGTTACCGAGCACCACGCCGCGCGCCTTCGCCATGGCGAGCGCCGCGCGGGTGCGCTGGCTGATCAGCCCGGCCTCGAGCTCGGCGACGGCCGCCATTTGGGTGACGAGGAACTTGCCGACCGGGCCGGGCGGCACGGTGGGCAGGTCGCAGAACACGACACCCCCTTCCCCGCTGCCCTCAACGACACCGAGCAGGAAGCGGGCGTTGCGCGCGAGGCGGTCGAGCTTGGCGATCAGCAGCGTCGCGCGCTGCGCGCGGCAGGCGGCGAGCGCCGCGGCGAGCTGCGGCCGGTCGGCCCGCTTGCCGCTCTCCACCTCCTGGAAGTCGGCGACGACCTCGCCGCCGGCGGCGCCGACGTGGCGGGCGACCGCCTCGCGCTGGGCGTCGAGGCCGAGGCCCGAGCGCCCCTGCCGTTCGGTGCTGACCCGGTAGTAGGCGACGAAGCGGCCCGGCCCTGTCGGGCCGGCGGGGAGCGCCTGGACGGAATTCCTAGGGTCGGATGGCATCGCGGGAGTGACTTACCCCCTTCCCGGCCGCTTTGTCACGTTTCCAAAGGGACGTTTGACGGTCCGTGACAAAAATGCCGCCCTCAAATCGATTGCACATCCGTCACCATCGTCGGATCAGCGACAAGAAGTCGTAAGCATGTTATTCATGATCTGTTCGCATTGAGGATCCGCGGTGAAGACGATCACGGATGAGCAGCTGAACGGCGAGTTGGGCGAGACGCTTGTGAAGGCGAAGGTCCACCGGCTCGGCCATGTCTTTGAAGGGCGGGGACGCCTGGAGTCCGGCATCGACGGGACGATCGAGTTCCGTGATCCGGCGACCAAGCGAATGCTCGGCAAGACCGTTGCCGTGCAGGTCAAGACCAAGCGGGACGGTTCCTATACCCGTGAGACCGAAGCTGGCTTCGAGTACCTGCTTCGACCGTCCGATCTCGCCTACTGGCGAGGCAGCAATCTGCCCGTGGTGATTGTGTTACTCCGACTGTCGGATGAGAGCTTTTATTGGAAGAGCATCGATGCAGGTGTGCTAGGCGAAGAACGACGTCTCGTCTTTGACAAAACATCAGATCGGTTCGACGCAGGCTCGATGGACCGCTTGGCGCAGCTCGCCGTCGAGCGGGGACGTCTCGGCTCGTTCGTGCCGCCGATGCGCATCGGAGAGCCAGCGCACCTGAACCTGATGCGGGTGGGACTGCCCGATGAGGTTTTCGTCGCCGAGTCCCCTTTCAAATCCGGCCGCGACGCAGTGCCCGCGCTCCTCGCCGCTGACGGGCGACACTTCGACTGGGTCATCCGCGGCCGCCGCTTCGTCTCGTTTCGGGACCCCAGGGGAGGACCGCTGGAGGCCATCGTCGATGAAGGCACGGTTGAGGCTGTGGAGACGGACCTTGTCGCGGCGACCGACGACCGCGACGACGAGGTGGTCATGATCGAGCTGCTGCGGCGGACACTGGACGCGCAGTTTGCTGCCGACCTTGCCTTCGACCGGGACAGCCGCGGATTCTACTTCCGCGCGCCCAAGCCGTTGAAGCCGAGGGAGTACCGCTACCGGTCCTTGCGCGATGAGACGGCGGCCACGGTCGTTCAGCTATACCCGGACAAGAAGAATCCTGAGCGCTTGCACAGCGTCCGCCACCACGCCTTCGTGCCGCGATTCGAGCGGATCGGCGACGATTGGTATTTGTCAATCAACTCCACCTTCTTCTTCAGTGAAGACGGATTCCGTCCTCACCGTTTCGGGTCGGTGCTGCTCGCCGGGAAAAAGCGGCTGGACCGCAACGCCTCGGTCCGCGGCCAGGTGCTCATGTGGCGACACCTCCTCGCCCACAACGACGCCAGCGAGGCGGCCGAGCCCTCGCTATTCGCCTACGGCGCTGCGCCCGCACGGCCAGCGGGCCCTCTACGGTTCCTGCCACTGGAGCCCGTGGCAATGGAGCAATCCGTGCCGGAGGATGCCTGGGTCGCCATCGATCCCAATGCCTCGCGCCTGAAGGCAGCGTCCGAGGAGAGCACCGGTGCATCTCTGGGGAGGCTGCTGTGACAGTCTTCGAAACGCGCTGCCTGCCAGAGCCGGATCTCGAGTTCGGCGACGGCGGCCTACATCTCGATCCCCGGTACGGCCTCATGACATACGGCCCGTTGCAGCCGAAGCCGGGAGACCTCATTCGCATCGGGGTTATCGGCACGACGGAGACGGTAGACGGAATGGCGTCGTTCGTTGAACGCGCCATGACGGGCATCGAGGGCGCGGGTGGGCACCTCGGCAATCTCCATCCAGGCTTTCCGGGAATTGGAAACGAGAACCCCTTCCGTTGCCGCTTTGAGATCGAGCGGGCAGCCTGTCGCACGGTGCTCTCGCGCGACGTGCGCGCCATCACCGCGATCCCGAAGCACGACAATGCAGTGAGGGCCGCCGCGGAGCTGTTCGTGGACCAGGCGCGCGCGCTGCTCGAAAGCTCCACCAAGCCCGAAGTGGTGGTCCTGGCGCTGCCAATCCCGATCATCGAGAAAGTAGTAAACGCAGTCGCGTTCCCAGGAGGAGACGAGGACGACGAGGACGCTGAGGATGGTCCGACCGACCTCAACTTTCGCGACCTCTTCAAAGCCCGGGCCCTTTCGCTCAACGTGCCGACGCAGATCGCATGGCCAACGCTGTGGGACGACAAGGCGAAGATCGGCCGCAAGCTCAAGCGGACCTCCGATCGCAGGGTGCAGGACCCCGCGACGCGCGCCTGGAACTTCCTCAACGCGGTCTTCTACAAGGCGGGCAAGGCGCCGTGGCGGCTGCCCAAGGGCGATGGCTACGCCACGAGCTACCTTGGCGTGGGTTTTTATCGTGACCTGGACGGGCACCGCCTCTGGACGAGCACCGCCCAGATGTTCGACGAGCGGGGAAAGGGTCTCATTCTGCGAGGCGCGCGCGCCAGGACCGACCGCCCCGGTAAGCATCCCTACCTGGCGAAGGAAGACGCTTACGATCTCGCCAAGCGCTCCCTTGAGCAGTACCAACTCCACCATCGCCAGCTTCCGGCGCGGCTCGTCATCATGAAGACATCGCGCTTCGAGGCGGGCGAGGCGGAAGGGTTCTCTAACGCCATCGAGGATCTCGGCGTCTCGATGCTCGACATGCTGTGGGTGTCGGAGGGCGGGCACGCGATGCTGCTCCGCGAGGGCGATTATCCTCCGCTCCGCGGCAGCTTCGTCCAACTGGGAACGAACGGCCTCCTCTACACGAGGGGAAGCGTGCCCTACTACGGAACTTACCCCGGTGCGCGCGTGCCGAAGCCGCTCCAGCTCCGCCCCCACACGTGCGAAACTCTCTTACCCGACCTCGCATCTGAGGTCTTGGCGCTGACAAAGATGAACTGGAACTCCACTCAGTTCGATCAGCGACTTCCTATCCCTATTCAAGCGGCACGACAGGTCGGGCGCGTCCTGAAACATCTCAGCTATGGCGAGCGAGAACAATCAGAATACACCTACTATATTTAGCCATTTGGCACCGCGATTATGTCACCGGAATCTTTAACTGGCTTACACGGCACGGAACGGAAGGGACGAACCTAGCCTGTAAAGCCCCCTTCTCCGCGTGGTTCTTTCGGGCTATATAGCCGGTAATAGGTGAAGGCGGCTCATGCCTAGCAGTTCTCAACGTCGCGCGATTGAGGCGCATCGCCGTCGGCTTGCCGAGCGCGGGCTCGGGCGCTTCGAGGTGCGCGGGCTGGAGGTGGACAAGGACCTTATCCGCGGCATCGCCCGCCGCCTCGCGGCGAACGACGAGGAGGCCGGAGCGCTGCGGGCTGACTTGGCGCGCCGCGTCGGTGGGAGCGAACCGCCCCGCGTCGGTGGTGTCCTCGCCGCCCTCCGCCGCTCTCCGCTAGTCGGCGCGGAACTCGATCTGTCCCGCGAGGAGACGCCTGGTCGCGACGCTGGGCTGTGACGACGCGCTTCCTCCTCGACACGAATGTTGTCAGCGAGGCCGTGAGGCAGCGCCCGTCACCCGCCCTCATCGAGTGGCTGGGCGCTCAGCCGGACGAGGGGCTCTACATCTCCACCCTCACGGTCGCCGAGATCCGCCGCGGCATCCTGGAGAAGGAAGCGGGCAGACGGCGGCGCGAACTCGAGGCCTGGTTCGCGGGGGCCGAAGGGCCGCAGGCACTGTTCGCGGGCCGCGTGCTTCCTTTCGACGAGCGTGCGGCGCTGGAGTGGGCGCGCATCATGGCGGAGGGAACGGCCGCGGGGCGACCTCGCAGCGCGCTCGACATGGTAGTGGCGGCGACGGCGGCCGCGCACGGGCTCACCGTGGCGACGGCCAACGAAAAGCATTTTCGGGACACGGGCGTGCCCTGGTTCAACCCGCTGGCCGGCTCCGACTAGCGTCGGCCGAGCCTGAAGAAGTCGTCTCGAAAACTTACGCGCCGCGGCGTGGGACTCATTGGGGGATTGGATGCCGGAGGTTCACTTCAAGGGCAAAGAGTTCGTCTTCAACCACCACCTGGCGGTGCCGTATCGCCCGCTGGTGCCCGACGACGCCAAATCTGTCGGCCCGGCGGACCTCTCCGGAAACCTGCTGATCCACGGTGACAACCTGGAGGCCCTGAAGGCGCTGCTGCCGGTCTACGCAGGCAAGGTGGACTGCGTGTTCATCGACCCACCCTACAACACGGGCAAGGAGGGCTGGCAGTACAACGACGCGGTCAACAGCCCGGTCATGCGGGAGTGGCTGCGGAAGACGGTGGACCGCGACGACCTGCTCCGCCACGACAAGTGGCTCTGCATGATGTGGCCGCGGCTGCGCCTGCTGCACGAGCTGCTCAGCGAGAACGGCAGCATTTGGATCACGCTCGACGACAACGAGGTCCACAACGCCCGCGCCGCCCTCGACGAGATCTTCGGCGACCAGAACTTCGTGGCGACCTGCATCTGGCACAAGATGGACAGCCCGAAGAACACCGCCAGGCACTTCAGCGTCGATCACGACTACGTTCTTGTTTACGCGAAAAACAAGCAGACGTGGCGGGTCAACCTCGTCGGGCGCACGGACGAGATGCTAGCCCGGAAAATTCATGGCCCCAGTTCCAAGCGTTTTGCGGCCGTGGTGATGCTCGCGGCATGGTTGTGTGGACGCGCGGGATCGGCGCCGATCCTATTGATCGACGTCGGTGTGCGGATCGCGGGTCTGGCGGGTTGCGACGAGGGGCTCGAATGGAGCAGCTGCCCCGTGGCTCAACAGGCGAGGCGTGGAAGGCGTTCGAGGATGAGGCGCAAGATTGCCTGATCCGGGCACGCGGCGGGCAGGTGCAGTGTGACGCGGGTTTTCAGGTCGACGACGCGCATGGCGAGCTTGATGAGGCGCAGACGCAGCGTGTCGAACTGTGCCACACGCCAGGTGGAGCGCTTTGGCATCAGGCTGCGCAGCGCCCAAAGTGTCCAGTAGGCTCCGGTATGCAGCATAAGCCGGAGCTGGTTGGCGGTGGCCTTCATGCAGGATGTCCGGTCTGCGGCGAGGTGGCGCTTCCAGGCCTTGATGTGGTTCTCGGCCTGGCCGCGGGCGCAGTAGAGATCCTCGTAGATGCTGCGCGGATCGCCGGCACGAAGGCTGGTGACGACGAAGCGGGTGTCTGTGCCTTGGGGACCGACCTCGACACGGGCGATGATGCGCTCGACGCGGCTCCAGCTGCGGGCCCCATCGAAGAACGCCTTGTAGCGCCGCAGCTTGGCGTTGTCGGACCGGGCCGCTTGGCGCGCCGTGGTGCTCTCCTCCAGCGCCAGGACATGCCGCCGCAGCGTCGTGGTGGTGGCGACGCCGAGGACGAAGTCGATCCGCGCCGCGCGGCAGAAATCCAGCACCTCGGGCGCGCAGAAGTGGCTGTCGGCGCGGATGAGGATTTCCACGCGCGGCCAGTGGCTGCGGATCTCGCGCACCAGGCGGCGGAGGAAGCCGCGCGCCTCTGCGCCCGTGGGACGGCGCGCGGGGCGCAGCATCGCAGCCACGGGCCGGCCGTCGCCGTCGAACACCACGAGCGGCTGGAAGCCGTATGCGTCGTGGTAGGCGTTGAACAGGCGCAGCTGCTGCCCGCCATGCACCGGATCGAAGGTGTCGTCGAGGTCGAGCACGATGCGCCGCGGCACCTGGCGGAAGCTCGCGCAGTAGAGCGCCACCATGGCACGGCCCATGCGCAGCAGCGCCCGCAGGTCGGGCAGGTTCTCGAGCCGCGAGATGGTCGGCTGCGAGCACAGCGCCGCGGCATCGGGCAGGCGGTCGAGGGCGAGCTTGAAGGCCGGGTCGTGGCGCAGCGTGGCGGCGTCGTTGGCGTCCTCGTAGCCGGCCGCGATCATCAGCAGGCGAAAGCGGATGATCTCCGCCAGGCTGTGGCGGATCCCCTCCGGGCTGCGGGGATCGTCAAGACAGGCGGCCAGGCGATCGGCAATGCCGAGCCGGCGCTCGACCTCGCGCAGCGCCAGCACGCCGCCGTCGGAGGACAGCCGCCCGCCGTCGAACCGGGCGACCAGAGGCTTGCCGCCGACCGGTGACAGGCCAGGCAGCGGCGGGGTAGGTTCAACCTTGACGGGCATGGGGTCCGCGAACGGCTGGTTTTGAGTGTCGCAGCCGAAACCTATTGCCGATCAACGGTTTGCGCCATGCCCGTCAGCCCGCATGAATGATCCGGGCTAGAACGCCGACTGTGGGGCCGAGATCAGCCGCGGCGACGACGGGCGAAGCCCAGACCAACTAGCCCGCATTTCTCACACGCTGCCAGCGTGACGGCCGGAATGGCTGTGGGATCGGCGTTTGCTCGGCAAGTCGGG
>JAIEOP010000038.1 GCA_019750465.1 Acetobacteraceae bacterium
GGTCCGGCGCGCCGATGCGCGCGGCGATCGCCGCCTGCGCCGCAGCCCGCACCAGCCCGCAGCCCGACAGCCCGAGCAGCACCGCAAGCGCCATGGGGTCGGGCAGCGCGGCCAGCGCGATCAGCCAGCCAAGCGCGGTCAGGTGCATGACCAGCATCAGCGCCGCGAAGCCGCCGGGCTTGTGGATGCGCACCAGTTGCAGCTGGCGGCGCAGGAAGCGCAGCTGCGCAGTCGCGCTGCCCTCGGCCGGGGTCGGCACCGTCAGCGCGCCGCGCGGCAGCAGCCGCAGCCCCGCGCGCCGCGCCGCCGCGCCGATCGGCAGGTCATCGAGCAGCGCCCGGTCCAGCAGGCGCGGCAGGTCGAGCACCGCCAGCGCCCTGCGGGAGAGCCCGATCGTGCCGCCCCAGACCAGGCCGAGGCGCGGCGGCAGCACCAGCGTCGCCGCCATGCGGTCGATCCAGGCCACCAGGTGCCCGACAGCGCCGCGGCCATGCAGGGTCTGCCAGCGGAAGCCGGTGATCACGTCATGCGTGCCGTCGATCGCCGGCGAGGCGGCGGCGGAGAGCCACCAGGGCTGCGGCCGGATGTCGCCGTCGCACAGCACCACCGCATCGTCCTGCGCATCCACCACGGCGACGGCGGCGATCATGTTGGTGTTCTTCTGCCCGCGCCAGGGCACGTGGCCGGCGATCACGACCTCGACCGGGAAGGGGCAGGCGGGCGCGAGGACGCGGATACGCGCGCAGGCGGGATCGGCCTCGGACTCGATGGCAACGACGAGGCGGCGCGGCCGCAAGGTCTGCACCGCCAGCGCGGCCAGATGCGCCTCCAGCCCCGGTGCCGGACCGGTCAGCGGCAGGATCACGGTGACCTGGCCAGACCTGCGCACCACGGGCAGCCGCAGGCTGCGCCAGCGCCAGAGCGCGTGGCCGGCGATGAGCAGGGCGGGGATCAGGGCAGGCAGCAGCGCGGCGCGCATCCGGTCTTCCTGGGCCGCATGCCGGGCGGCCGGCCAGGCTCAGCTGCGGTAGGATCCGTTGATGTCGATGTACCCATGCGTCAGGTCGCAGGTCCACACCCGCGCCTTGCCGCGGCCGAGGCCGATATCGACCGTGATCTCAACCTCCCGCCCCCGCATGTGCGCAACCACCGGCGTCTCGTCGTAGCCCGGGATCACGCCGCCCTCGCGCGCCATCCAGGTGCCGCCGACAGCGACAGAGAGCCTGTCGCGGTCGGCCGGCTCGCCGGCCTTGCCCACGGCCATGACGATGCGGCCCCAATTCGCGTCCTCGCCGGCGATCGCCGTCTTCACCAGGGGCGAATTGGCGATCGACATGGCGATGCGGTGCGCCGAGCGCGCGGTGACGGCGCCGGTCACGTCGATCTGGATGAGCTTCTGCGCGCCCTCGCCGTCGCGCGCCACCATCAGGGCAAGATCCATCAGCACCTCGTGCACGGCGCGGGTGAAGTCGCGCAGCATGGCACCGCCTTCCACCGGCACGCGCGGATGCCTGGCCGCCCCCGTAGCGAACAGCAGCACCGTGTCGCTGGTCGAGGTGTCGGAATCGACGGTGACGCAGTTGAAGCTGCGGTCCGTGCCCCGCTTCAGGATGCCCTGCAGCACCGCGGCCGGCACCTTCGCATCGGTCGCCAGGAAGCACAGCATCGTCGCCATGTCGGGCGCGATCATGCCGCTGCCCTTGGCGATGCCGGCGACCGTCACCGTGGCGTCGCCGATCCGCGCCGTGCGGATCGCCGCCTTGGGGAAGGTGTCGGTGGTCATGATGGCGCGCGCCGCGCCCTCCCATGCCGCCTCGTCCAGCGCGCCGAAGAGCGGCGGCAGGGCGGCAATCAGCTTCTCCGTTGGCAGCCGCTCGCCGATCACGCCGGTGGAGGCGAGGAAGACCTCGCGCGGCTTGCAGCCCACCAGCTCGGCCATGGCGGCGGCGGTCTGCGCGCAGGTGTCGCGGCCGGCCTTGCCGGTGAAGACGTTGGAGTTGCCGGCGGTGACCACCAGGGCGCGCGCCCGCCCGCCCTTCAGCGCGTCGCGGCACCAGTCCACCGGCGCGCCAGGGCAGCGGTTCTTCGTGAAGAGGCCGGCGACCATGGTCCCCTGCGGGAAGACCATCATCGTGACGTCCTCGCGTGTCGTGTAGCGGATGCCGGCCTGCGCGGTGCCGAGGCGCACGCCCGGCACCGGGGACAAGTCCGGCATCGACAGGGCGAGGGGCGAGACGGGATGGTCCTGACCAGCCATTCTTGGCGTTCCTCCGGGAGATAAAGGGCCGGCCGCGCGACCTCAGCGCCGGCCGGGCGGCGCGGCTGGCGTCGGCGATGCGGGCGGCGGCGGCGCGGCGTTGTCCATCAAGCCGCGCGCCGCCGGCGCCGCGTCCAGCCGCTCGATGCGGGCGGCGGCGCGGACGCGGTTCACCACCGTCTCCACCTGCTCCTCCATCATCTGGCGGCGCAGCGTGTCCTTGACCGAGTCGAAATCGGGCGCGGCGGCGGTGCGCCGGGCCTCGACACGGATGACGTGCCAGCCGAAGGGGCTGCGCACCGGCGCCGCGCTGACCTGCCCCGGCTGCAGCGCGAAGGCGGCCTCGGCGAAGTCGGGAACCATGTCGGCCTTCCTGAAGAAGCCGAGGTCGCCGCCGTTCTGCGCACCGGGGTCAATGGAGCGCTGCCGGGCAAGCGCGGCGAAGTCGGCGCCGGGGCGCTGCGCCTCGGCCAGCACCGCCCGCGCCTCGGTCTCGGTGCGCACGAGGACGTGGCGGGCGTGCACCTCCTCCTCCGCGGTGCGGCCGGCATTGTCGCGGTCGAACCGGGTGCGCACGGCCGCATCGGTCACCAGGGCGCCGATCTCGCGCGCCAGCAGCGCCTGCTGCAGCTCCTGCTCCCCGGCGCGGCGGATGCGGCGCAGGACCTCGGGGTCCTTGTCGAGCCCGGCCTTGCGGGCGGCGATCAGGAAGGCCCGCTCGGTCACCGCGCGATCGGTGAGCTGGCGCATCATGTCCGGCGGCAGCATGGCCACCACCTGGGCCGGCGGCGCCTCCCGGATCTCCTGCGGCAGGATGTCGGATGCGGCCGTCAGCACGTCGGAGACGCGCAGCGGCTCGCCGTCGATCCGTGCGACGACCGGGTCCGTGGCCGCCGGCGCTGCAGTCTGGGCCAGGCTCGAGCTGGCGGCCAGCGCCAGCAGCAGGGCAGAGATCGGGACGGCCAGGCGGGCGGGGACCATGCGGAGGCTCCAAGGGCGGCGGACCATGACGGAACCGCGACCGCTCCACAAGAATGCGCGGCCGCGCGCGACCGCGGGCCGGCGGCGAGCCGGCACGAGTCGATCGGCGGCCGCCCCCGGGCACCCCGCCTCCACGCACGCCGCCGTTGACGGGGGACCCCCCGCACCCCTACTTGACGCCCCGAGCGCGTTCCGCCGCCACCCCTGCCGCCGCCTGCCCGCGCCCGTGCCGCCGGCGGCCCGGCGCCGGCCGCGATGCCAACCGGTGAGCCCGTGCACCACCGCGCGTCGGGCCCGCCCGGAGATCCCAGACCCGCATGTTCGCACGCATCGCCCGTGCCATCTTCGGCACCTCGAACGACCGCACGCTGAAGCGCTTCCAGGCCCGCGTGCCGGAGATCAATGCGCTGGAGCCCGTGCTCGCCGCCCTTTCGGACGAGGCGCTGCGGGGCCGGACGGAGGAATTCCGCACCCGCATCGCCGCCGGCGCGGCGCTGGACGACATCCTGCCCGAGGCCTTCGCCACCGTGCGCGAGGCCTCGAAGCGCGTGCTCGGCCTGCGCCATTTCGACGTGCAGATGATCGGCGGCATGGTGCTGCACAACGGCCAGATCGCCGAGATGAAGACCGGCGAGGGCAAGACCCTGGTCGCCACCCTGCCGGTCTACCTGAACGCCGTCGCTGGCAAGGGCGTCCACGTCGTCACCGTGAACGACTACCTGGCCCGCCGCGACGCCGAGTGGATGGGGCGCCTGTATCGCTTCCTCGGGCTCAGCGTCGGCGTCATCGTGCACGGCCTGACCGACGAGGAGCGGCGCGACGCCTATGCCGCCGACGTCACCTACGGCACGAACAACGAATTCGGCTTCGACTACCTGCGCGACAACATGAAGTACCGGCTCGACGACATGGTCCAGCGCGACTTCAACTACGCCATCGTGGACGAGGTGGACAGCATCCTGATCGACGAGGCACGCACCCCCCTCATCATCTCCGGCCCTACCGAGGACACCTCCGACCTCTACCGCCGCGTCGATGCCGTGGTGCGCGAGCTGGTGAAGGACAAGGCGAGCTACGACAAGGACGAGAAGATGCGCACCGCCTCCCTCACGGAGGAGGGCGCGGAGCAGGTCGAGGAGCGGCTGCGCGAGGCCGGCATCCTCGAGGAGGGCGGGATGTACGACGCCCTCAACGTCACCATCGTGCACCACGTGAACCAGAGCCTGCGCGCGCACGTGCTGTTCACCCGCGACGTGGACTACATCGTCCGCCAGGACAAGATCGTCATCATCGACGAGTTCACCGGCCGCATGATGGAGGGAAGGCGCTACTCGGACGGGCTGCACCAGGCGCTGGAGGCCAAGGAGCACGTCACCGTCCAGCCGGAGAACCAGACGCTGGCCTCCATCACCTTCCAGAACTACTTCCGGCTCTACCCCAAGCTGGCGGGCATGACCGGCACGGCGGCGACCGAGGCCGACGAGTTCATGGAGATCTACAAGCTCGGCGTGGTCGAGATCCCGACCAACGTCCCGGTCGCCCGCGCCGACGACGACGACGAGGTCTACCGCACCGCGGCAGACAAGTACGCGGCTGTGATCACGCTGATCGACGAGGCGCGCACCCGCGGCCAGCCCTGCCTGGTCGGCACCACCTCCATCGAGAAGTCGGAGCTGATCTCCGGCCTGCTGAAGCAGAAGGGCATCCCGCACGAGGTGCTGAACGCCCGCTACCACGAGCAGGAAAGCGCCATCATCGCCCAGGCCGGCCGCCCCGGCGCCATCACCATCGCCACCAACATGGCCGGCCGCGGCACCGACATCCAGCTCGGCGGCAACGCGGAGATGCTGGCGCGGCAGGAAACCGGCCAGTCCGAGGGACCCGAATTCGAGGCCGTGCTGGCCCGCCACAAGGCGGAGGTCGAGGAAGCCCGGCCCAGGGTGATAAAGGCCGGCGGCCTCTTCGTGATCGGCACTGAGCGACACGAGAGCCGGCGCATCGACAACCAGCTGCGCGGCCGCTCCGGCCGCCAGGGCGACCCGGGCGCCAGCCGCTTCTTCCTCTCCCTCGAAGACGACCTGATGCGCATCTTCGGCTCCGACCGCATGGGCGGGATGCTGGAGAAGCTCGGCCTCAAGCCCGGCGAGGCGATCGTCCATCCCTGGATCAACAAGGCGCTGGAGAAGGCGCAGAAGAAGGTCGAGGCGCGCAACTTCGACACCCGCAAGAACCTGCTGAAATACGACGACGTGATGAACGACCAGCGCCGCGAGGTCTACGCGCAGCGCCGCGCCTTCATGAAGGCCGAGGACGTCGCCGAGACGGTGGCGGAGATGCGCCGCGAGGCGGTCGGCGGCATGGTCGACGCCGCCATCCCCGAGAACGCCTACCCCGAGCAGTGGGACCTCGAGGGGCTGGAGCGCCGCGTGCGCGACGACCTCGGCCTCGACCTGCCCGTGGTGGCCTGGGGCAAGGAGGAGGGGATCGACGAGACCGCGGTGCGCGAGCGCATCGAGGCGGCCGCCGACCGCGTGCTTGCCGCCAAGGCCGCGAATGTCGGCCCCGAGCTGATGCGCATGGTGGAGAAGTCGCTGCTGCTGCAGGTCTTCGACCAGGTCTGGAAGGAGCACCTGCTGGCGCTCGACCACCTGCGCCAGGGCATCGGCCTGCGCGCCTATGGCCAGCGCGACCCGCTGAACGAGTACAAGTCCGAGGCCTTCGTGCTGTTCAACGCCATGCTCGGCGAGCTGCGCGAGCGGGTGACCAGCCTGCTGATGCGCGTCGAGCTGCGCGCGGATGCGCCGCCGCCGATGCCGGAGCCGATCATGGTGACGGACATGCGCCACCCGGATGCCAACGCACCCGAAGGGGCGCTGGAGCTGGAGATGGCGGGGGTGGCCGGCGGCTGGGCGCCGGGGCCATCCTCCGCGCTGCCGCAGGGGGTGGCGGAGGTGGATCCGAACGATCCCTCGACCTGGGGTCGGGTGTCGCGCAACGCGCAGTGCCCGTGCGGATCGGGGCGGAAGTACAAGCACTGCCATGGGCGGAATTCCTGACGCCGGTCCAGGTGCTGCACCGCGATGACGCGGTGCTGATCATCGACAAGCCCGCGGGCCTTGCCGTGCACGCCGGACCGCGCGGCGGCCCGTCGCTGGAGGACCATCTGGAAGCGCTGCGCTTCGGCAAGCGCCACCTGCCGCAGCCGGCGCATCGCCTGGATGCCGACACTGCCGGCTGCCTCGTGCTGGGGCGCACCAAGCCGGCGCTGGCTGCGCTCGGCGCCCTCTTCGCCAGGCCCGGGGCGGTGGCGAAGACCTACTGGGCCGTGGTGCGCGGCGCGCCGCCCCAGCCCGAGGGCGAGATCGCCGCACCCCTGCTGAAGGTCAGCACCGCGCGCGCGGGCTGGCGCATGGTGGTCGATCCGAAGGGCCAACCCGCCGTGACCCGCTGGCGCGTGCTGGGGACGGCTGGCGACACGACCTGGCTCGAACTCATCCCCCGCACCGGCCGCACGCACCAGCTGCGCGTGCACTGTGCGCATCTCGGCTGCCCGATCCTCGGCGACGCGCGCTATGGCGGCGGCACCGGGCCGATGCAGCTGCTGGCGCGCGCCATCACCCTGCCGCTCGATCCGCCTGTCAGCGCGACGGCGCCGGTGCCGCCGCACATGCGCGCCGCCCTGGCCGCCGGCGGCTGCGCGGCGGCGGGGTAGC
>JAIEOP010000065.1 GCA_019750465.1 Acetobacteraceae bacterium
CCACCCTCGGGTGCGCGGGATGACGTTCCACCCTCGGGTGCGCGGGATGACGTTCCACCCTCGGGTGCGCGGGATGATGCATCGCCGGCAGACCCGTCGGACGACCCGTTGCCGTCGTCCGGCGCGGCATCGGGCGAGGGATCGGCGGGCATGGCATCGGTCTCCACGGGGCCGGCGGCGTTGCCCGGCAGGTCGGCGAGGTTGAGGCCGGTCGCGGCCAGGATGACGGGCCAATGCTTGGCGGGGATGGCCCGGGCCTGGCGCCATTTGCGCACCGCCTCGGTGCCGACGGCACAGCGCCGGGCTGCCGCCTCCGCCCCGCCGAGCAGGGAGATGATGTCTTCGACCGTTCGCATGGCCTGCCTTATCTGGGAAATCTTTTCCCTGATCAATGGGAAAGCGGGGCTGGGAAAAACGATCCCATCTTGGCCGGGCAGCCGATCCCCTATAGACGCCGCCACAGGAGACCCAGCCATGGCCGAGCCCGACCTGCGCAGCCGCTTCACCGAGGCGATGAAGGCCTCGATGCGCGCCGGCGATGCCCCGCGCACCTCCACCATCCGCATGATCATGGCCCGCTTGAAGGAGGTGGACATCGCCGCCCGCCCCGCCGGCGTGGACCGGGTGCCGGACGAGCAGATCGCCGGCATGCTGCGCGCCATGGTGAAGTCCCGCCGCGAGAGCGTGGAACTCTACCGCCAGGGCAACCGCCCGGAGCTCGCCGAGAAGGAGGAGGCCGAGATCCGCGTGATCGAGAGCTTCCTGCCGCAGCAGATGGACGAGGGCGCGATGGGGGACGCGGTGCGCGCCGCCATCGCCGAGGCCGGGGCCGCGAGCGTGAAGGACATGGGCAAGGTCATGGCCATCCTGCGCGCGCGGCACGCGGCGACGATGGATCTCTCGAAGGCCGGGCCGATGGTGAAGGCGGCGCTCGAAGGGTAGAGACCGATTGACGCCTCGTCCGACCGAGGCGGGTCACCCGGACGAGGTGGCCCCGGGCCGCCGGGCGCGCCGCCTCGGCGAAGGCGGCTCCGCCTCCGCTGCTCGGTGCGGTGTACGGCTGCCTCCCCCCGGCCCCGGTTCAACGGTCACCTCGCGCGCATGCAGCGGCACCGCGCATTCCGAGCAGATCATCACCGGGTCGAACAGATGCCCGCAAGGCTTGTGCCGGTGCAACAGCGGGCGACGTCCGTCCGGCGCGAGGTGGGTGTCCCCCCAATGCACGATCGCCATGAGCACCGGATGCAGGTCGAGACCCCGCGGGGTCAGGCGGTACTCGTGGCGCAGCGGGCGCTCCTGGTAGGCCACCCGCTCCAGCACCCCCGCCCCGACCAGTTTCCGCAGCCTTGCCGCGAGCAGGGGACGGGTGATCCCCAGGCGCGCCTGGAAATCCTCGAAGCGGCGGACGCGCAGGAAGCACTCCCGCAGGACCAGCAGGGTCCAGCGGTCGCCGATCACGGACACGGTCCGCGCCACGGAGCACTCCTCCCCGCCCAGGTCGCGCCAGCGCATCCGAAGCTCTCTCCCTGAAGGTCCGCCCGGAGGACCGCTTTATCCTTGACGGGTTCAGATTTCAAACGCACCCTGCCGGTGTCCGTTTGAAAGCAAAACCTGGGTGCGGGACGCATGGTGGATCAGGAACCGACCTTCTCCCCCGAAGGCGGGGCCGCCGCGGCGATGGCGACCCTGCCGGCCAGGATCGACCAGGTGATCCAGCCCTGGGCCAGGCGGACGCCGGACGCTCCCGCGCTGGCGGAGGCGGATCGAACCTGGACCTACGGCGAGCTCGCGCGGAACCTTGCAGCCCTGTGCGCATGGCTCCGCCAGCAGGACGTCAGGCCCGGCGACCGGGTCATGGTGGTGGCAGAGAATTGCGTCGCCCAGGCCGCCCTGGTCCTGGCGATCTCGGCGGCGGAGGCCTGGTCCGTCGTTGTCAACGCCAGGCTGAGCGCGCGCGAGATCGACCTGATCCGCGACCACTCCGGCGCGCGGCGCGTGGTCTACACCGTCGCCGTCTCCTCCGACGCCCGCGCCCATGCCGAGCGGCACGGCGCCGCCTTCCTCGACGCGCCCGGCGTCGGCCCGCTGGCGCTCGGCCCCCTCGCCTCCGTCGTCCTGCCCGAACCCGCCGCCGCCGACCCGACGAAGCAGGTCGCGGTGCTGCTCTATACCTCCGGCACCACAGGGGCGCCGAAGGGCGTCATGCTGTCGCACCGCAGCATCCTCTTCGTCGCCGGCACGGCACGTGCGATGCGCGACCTGGGTCCCGAAGACCGGTTCTACGGAGTCCTGCCGGTCGCCCATATCGTGGGCTTCGCCACGGTGCTGGTCGCGGCGCTGCTCTCGGGCGCCTCGGTGTACCTCGCGCCGCGCTTCCAGCCGGAGGTCGCGCTGGCCACGCTGTCGCAGCAGCGCATCACCCGCTTCCCCGGGGTCCCGGCGATGTTCCAGCGCATCCGCGAGCACTGCGCCCTGACGGGCGTCGCCCGGCTGGACCTGCCGCAGCTCCGGCTGCTCTCGGCATCCGGCGCGCCGCTGGACCTCGACCTGAAGGCCGGCACCGAACGGCTCTTCGGCCTGCCGCTGCACAACGGCTACGGCATCACCGAATGCTCGCCCACGATCGCCACGACGGCGATGGACCGGCCGCGCCGGGACGACTCCGTGGGCGAGCCCATCCCGGGAGTCGAGCTCCGCCTGCTCGGCCCCGACCGCCGGCCCGTCGCGCCGGGCGAGGTCGGCGAGATCCACGTCCGCAGTCCCGGCCTCATGCAGGGCTACTACCGCGCCCCGGAGCTGACCGCCGCGGTCATCGACGCGGAGGGCTGGTTCAGCACCGGCGACCTCGCGCGCATGCGGGACGGCGCGCTCTGGATCGTCGGCCGCAGCAAGGAGCTGATCATCCGCTCCGGCTTCAACGTCTATCCGCCGGAGGTCGAGGCGGTGCTGAACGCGCACCCCGACGTCACCCTCTCCGCCGTGGTGGGCCGCGCGGTGCCGGGCAACGAGGAGGTGGTGGCCTTCGTGCAGCTGCGCCCCGGCGCGGCGACGAGTGTCGAGGAGCTCGCCGGTTTCGCCGCCGGCCGGCTCGCGCCCTACAAACGCCCGGTCGAGATCGTCCTGCTCGATGCCATGCCGACCAATCCCACGGGCAAGATCCTGAAGCAGCACCTGGCCCGGCAGGCTGCCACGCAACGTTAGGAGGGAGCCGACCACGATGGACACGCCACGCAACGCCACCGTCGCCGTGATCGGCGCCGGCGACTTCATCGGCGCCGCCATCGCGCGGCGCTTCGCCGCCGGCGGCTACGCCGTCTTCGCCGGCCGCCGCAACGGCGAGAAGCTGGCGCCCCTCGTTGCCGAGATCGAGGCGGCCGGCGGCCGATGCAGCGGCCGCACGCTCGACGCCCGCAAGGAGGACGCGATCACCGAATTCCTGGCCGAGGCCGAGCGCACCGCGCCGCTCGAGGTCTGCATCTTCAACATCGGCGCCAACGTCAACTTCCCCCTGCTCGAGACCACCGAGCGGGTGTTCCGCAAGGTGTGGGAGATGGCCTGCTGCTCAGGCTTCCTGGCCGGGCGGGAGGCCGCCCGCCTGATGCTGACCCGCGGCCGCGGCACGATCATCTTCACCGGTGCCACCGCCAGCCTGCGGGGCGGCCCGGGATACGCGGCGTTCGCCAGCGCGAAGTTCGGCCTGCGGGCGGTGGCGCAGAGCATGGCCCGCGAGCTCGGCCCGAGGAACATCCACGTCGCCCACCTGGTGATCGACTCCGGCGTGGACACGGCCTGGGTGCGCGAGCGGCGGCGCGAGCGCCTCGGCCAGGACAGCGTCGGGCCCGACGAGCTGGTGAACCCGGCCTCCATCGCCGAGACCTATTGGCAGCTGCACCTGCAGCCGCGCGACGCCTGGACCCATGAGCTGGATCTGCGGCCCTATGCGGAGAAGTGGTGAGATGACCGAGAGCGAGAGCGACATCGAATTCCACTTCGACTTCGGCAGCCCGAACGCCTACCTCGCCCACCGCGTCATCCCGGCCATCGAGGGTCGCACCGGGGTCCGGGTCCGCTACGTGCCGGTCCTGCTCGGCGGCGTCTTCAAGGCGACGGGCAACCGCTCGCCGGCCGAGGCTTTCCGGGACATCCCGAGCAAGCGGGCCTTCATGGAGCTGGAGACGCGGCGCTTCCTGGCGCGCCACGGCATCACCGACTTCCACCGCAACCCGCACTTCCCGGTGAACACGCTCGCCCTCATGCGCGGGGCCGTCGCGGCCCGGCACGAGGGCTGCTTCGGGCGTTACGTCGAGGTCATGTTCCGCAACATGTGGTCGGAGCCGAAGAAGCTGGACGAGCCGGAGGTCATCCGCGCGGTCCTCGCGGAGAACGGCTTCGACCCCGGGCGCCTGCTCGAGCGCGCGCAGTCCCCCGAGGTGAAGCAGGAGCTGGTGCGCAGCACGGAGGCCTCGGTGGCCCGCGGCACCTTCGGCTCGCCCACGTTCTTCGTCGGCGGGGAGATCTTCTTCGGCAAGGACCAGCTGCGCGACGTGGAGGAGGAAGCCCTGCGGCAGCGGGCCGGGTCGCCCTCGGCATCCGCGACCGCCGGTGGCTGACGCAATCCAGGGCGATCCACGGCACCGCGGTCGGGCCGGGAACGGCTGAAGGGCGCGGCCGCGACGGCCCCTCCCGATCTCCGTCTCCCCGGCCCCGCGTGCATGGGCCCGACCCCTCGGGGCCGTTGGGGCTGTTCTGGCGTCGGCCGCGCGGCGTGCTAACTACGCAGCCGCGCCATGGCCCTGCCCCCCGGCTTCCTCGACGACCTGCGCGCCCGGACCCCGCTGGCGCCGCTGATCGGGCGCAAGGCCCGGCTGCTGCGCAATGGCCGGCAGTGGAAGGGCTGCTGTCCCTTCCACAACGAGAAGACGCCGTCCTTCTACGTCTATGACGACCACTTCCACTGCTTCGGCTGCGGCGCGCATGGGGATGCCATCACCTTCCTGATGCGCTCGGAGGGTGCCGCCTTCCCAGAGGCCGTGGAGCGCCTCGCCGCCGAGGCGGGGATGGAGGTGCCGAAGCCGACGCCCCAGGCCGCGGCACGGGAACGCCGCGCGCGCGACCTGCACGGCGTGCTCGCCGCCGCCGAGGCCGCCTTCCGCCGCCGCCTACACCAGCCCGAAGGCCGCGCTGCGCTGGACTACCTGCGCCGTCGCGGCCTGACCGACGAGACCATCGCGCGCTTCGGCCTCGGCTGGTCCGGCGAGGGGCGCGGCGCCCTTGCCGCCGAGCTGAAGGCCGAGGGCATCGAGATGGCGCAGCTCATCGAGGCCGGGCTGATGAAGCCGCGCGACCCGGACAGTCCCGGCGCCGGCGCCGTCGATCTCTACTTCAACCGGGTGATGTTTCCGATCCGCGACCGGCGTAGCCGGGTGATCAGCTTCGGCGGGCGCGTCCTCGGCGATGGCCAGCCGAAATACGTCAACGGTCCGGAAACCCAACTCTTTCAGAAACGGCGCAGCCTCTACGGCCTCGACCTGGCGCGGGAGGGGGCATTCCGCGGCGCCGCCGTGGTGGTGGTCGAGGGCTACATGGACGTCATCGCCCTGCAGCAGGCGGGCTTCACCGGTGCCGTGGCGCCGCTCGGCACCGCGCTGACGGCCGAGCAGTTGCAGGCGCTGTGGGGGATCGGCGCCGAGCCCGTGCTCTGCTTCGATGGCGATGCCGCCGGTGGCCGCGCGGCCGCGCGCGCTGCGGAGCTCGCCCTGCCGCTGCTGGCGCCGGAGCGCAGCCTGCGCCTGGCCACGCTGCCCGGCGGCGAGGATCCGGACACGCTGGTGATGCGGCGCGGCGCGGCCGGCTTCCAGGCCGTGCTCGACGCGGCGCAGCCGCTGGGCGAGGCGCTGTATCGGCTGCTGGCCGAGGGTGTGCCCACGACGCCGACGCCGGAGCAGCGCGCCGCGCTGCGCCATCGCCTGACCAATGCCGCCGCGCTGATCCCCGATCGCGCCCTGGCCGCCGAATATCGCCGCGTGTTGCTCGATCGCTTCTATGCCGCGACCCGGCGTGGCCGGACGGGGCCGGTCGGCGCGCCACGCACCATGCAGCGCATGCCGATCGACGCCGGCGCGGTCCGTCAGGAGCGCGCGCGCAACCTGCTCGCCATCCTTGTGCACCATCCTTGGATCCTTGCGGAGGTCGAGGAGGCGCTGACCGGCCTCGATCTGCCCGAGGGACCCTGCACGCGGCTGCACGCTGCCATGCTCGCCTGGCTTGCCCGCACCGATACGCTTGACTCACCCAGCTTGATGGCCCAACTCGCGGAGTGTGGTCTGGGGGAGTCCGTCGCCTGGGTCACGCGACGCGATGGGCTCTGCGCCGCCGCCGCGTCGGAGGCGCAGCCGAGGGAGGCTCTCGATGGCTTCTGGCACTTCTTCGGCCTGCTCCGCGGCGAAGCCGAGCTGATCGCCGACCGCGCGGATGCCGAGCGTATGCTTGCGGAAACCAACGACCCGATCGCCCAGCAACGCCTCATCCGCCTGTCCGAGGCGCTGGCGATGTTGCGTGGCGGCGATGAGGCGGCCGATGCCGGGCACGCGCCATAGGGCGGGGGGATTCGAAACGGGCCGGCCGGCGCGCCGCGCCGGGCCCGTCCCCCCTGCTGGTCCAGACGTGATGGAGCGGTGAATGGCGAGCAAGGTCGCGAACGGCGCCGAGACCATCGAAAGCCGCGAGGAAGCGGTGGACGGCGTTCTGCTCGACATCCAGTCGGCGGCCATCAAGAAGCTGTTCGCGCGCGGCAAGGAGCGCGGCTACGTCACCTATGACGAGATCAACGCCGCCATGCCGGACGGCCAGGTCTCCTCCGAATTCATCGAGGACACGCTCACCCAGCTCACCGAGAACGGCATCAACGTCGTCGCCGACGAGGAGGGCGAGGACGGCGAGGGCGCCGCCCGGCCGGCCGCCGCGAAGTCCGAGGATGGCGAAGCC
Organism: Acetobacteraceae bacterium; assembly: GCA_019750465.1. Classification (GTDB taxonomy): domain Bacteria; phylum Pseudomonadota; class Alphaproteobacteria; order Acetobacterales; family Acetobacteraceae; genus JAIEOP01. The sequence continues at coordinate 6,985 of JAIEOP010000065.1, forward strand.
GAGGGCGAGGAGGAGTCCGGCGGCAACGTCGACGAGGAGAGCCTCGGCCGCACCGACGACCCGGTGCGCATGTACCT
>JAIEOP010000437.1 GCA_019750465.1 Acetobacteraceae bacterium
CGCGCCGAGCATCGCCAGCAGCGCCGGGCCGCGCGCCCCCGGCGCGGCGCCGAACACCGCGCGGGCGAGGCGCCAGACCAGCCACAGCGCCAGCCCGGTCGGCAGGCCCATGAGGAAGGCCAGCAGGTGCGGCCACTCGTTCAGCCGCATCACCAGCAGGGCGAAGGGCAGGTCGAGGGCTGGGTTGTGGAAGCCCTGCAGGCCGGCGGGCAGCACGTCCTCCGGCCGCCCCGCCAGCAGCGCCCAGGGGGTGTAGAGGTGGTAGTTGCGGGTATCCCAGCCCCGGTCGGCGCCAAGAATCGCGGAGGCGCCGCCGGCGGCCATCAGCAGCAGCGCCAGCAGGCGCGGGCCCTCCAGCCAGGGGATCAGCCGGTGCATCCCCGCCGGCTTCGCCGGGGCCGCGGCGGAGATCAACCCCGGCCCGGCAGCGGCGGCGCGTCGCGGCTCGCCAGGTAGCCGCAGAGGCCCAGCGCCAGCGCCACGGCCATCGTGCCGAAGGCGAGCGGCCAGGCCAGCGCGGGCGGGGCCGCCGCCACCACCCAGCCGGTGATCGCCGGCAGCGCGGCGCAGCCGAGCGTCTGCGCCAGGTTCACCGTGGTGGCGCCGCGCCCGACCAGGTGGTCGGGGAACAGCGAGCGGCCATGCGCCACCACCACCACCGGGTAGCAGGACAGTACGCAGATCAGCGCCAGCAGCCCGATCCCGACGGGGAGCGGCGGGCGGGGCCAGAGCGCGAGCACCGCCAGCACGATCACCACCGCGGCGGCCAGCGCCACGACCAGCCACTTGCGCGTGTTCAGCCGCCGCTCCACCGGCCCGACCGCCAGCAGCCCGAGCGAGAGCAGCAGCCCCATGCCGAGGATCGCCGTGCCCCGGGCCTCGGGCGAAAGCCCGTAGCGGTCGGCCAGGTAGGGTCCGGCCCAGACCGCCAGCACCGTGGTCATCACCGCATACCCCACCAGATGCATGGACAGCACCGGCAGCAGGCCGGGCGTGCGCCAGACCGTCACCTGGCCGCGCAGCGCCTGCGCCAGCGTCTCGCGCCGCAGGGCCGGCGCGGGGCGGTCGGGCGGGTCGTCGGCGGCCCAGCGCCACCAGAGCAGGGCGCAAAGCGCGGTCAGCACTGCCGCCAGCGCATAGGCGCCGCGCCAGCCGAGCCATTCCGCCGTGGCGGCGAAGGGGGCGCCGGCCAGCAGGATGCCGGCCTGGCTCAGCGCGAAGACCCGCGACAGGGCAGTGGTCAGCCCGGGTCCCGACCACCAGCGGCTGCACAGCACCACGCTGGCCATGAAGGAGGCCGCCATGCCTGCCCCCAGCAGGAAGCGCGCGGCCAGGAACCACCCGGCATCGGGCGCCAGCGCTTGGCCCGCCGCGCCGAGCACCGCCGGCACCGCCAGCCAGGCCACGGTGCGGCGCGGGCCGAGCCGGTCGAGCGCCAGCCCCACCGGCACCTGCAGGACCAGCAGCGCCAGGAAGAAGGCCCCGTTCGCGGCGCCGAGCAGGCCCGGCCCCGCGCCCAGCTCCGCCGCCAGCTCCGGCCCCACCACGCCGAGCGCGGTGCGGTGGAACTGGCTCAGCCCGGTGGCGAGCAGCAGCGCAAGCGTCAGCAGCAGGGCGGGGGAGGGCGCGCGCCGCGGTGGCAGCGTGGCCCGGGCAAGATCCTGCCCCGCGCGCAATGGAGGGGTGCGCGGGGGTGGCGGGCCGCCCGCGTCATCCCTCACCGCCGTGTCCTCACGCCGGCACCCGCACGCCGAGCGCGGCATCGAGCTGGCGCGCGCCTTCCGGCGTCAGCGCGAGGCGGCGCCGGCCGAGCGGGTCGCCCTCCCGCGCCGGCGGCACGCGGCTCAGCCAATGGCGGCGCAGGCAGCAGGCGGCGATCTCCCGCCCCAGCCCGCCGGCCAGGTGGACGCGGCGCTCGGACCAGTCCATGCAGTCGCAGGCGAAGCGGCGGGCGGTGCGGGCCGCCGTGACATCGACGCCGAGCGCCGCCAGCCCGGCATCTCCCGCAGCCGTGGTCGCCCAGCCGCCCGCCGCCGGCGTCAGCCAGCCGCGCCCGACCAGCCCCTGGTGCAGCGCCACGCCGAGCCGTCCCGCGACATGGTCCCAGCAGAGCCGGGCGGCGCGGAAACCCTCGCCATGCGGCCAGCCCCGGCGCGGCGCGGCAACCGAGAGGGTGAGGTCGCCCAGCATCTCCAGCGCCGCCGCCACCTCCTCCGAGGCGAGGCGGTGGTAGCGGTGCCGCCCCTGGCGGTGCACGGCCACGAGGCCGCCATCCACCAGCCTGGCCAGGTGCGCGCTGGCCGCCGGCGCGCCGATGCCGGCGACCCGGGCGAGCTCCCCGGCCGTGAGGGCTTCGCCGCCGAACATGGCCTGCAGCATGGCCGCACGGGCGGGGTCGCCGAGCAGGGCGGCGGTGGCGGCAAGGGCGGCGGGCGTGGGCATGATGCGCCATCCTGGCACAGCCGGCGCCGCCGCGCTTCGGTGGCGGGCGAAGCGGCAGCCCGGGATACGGCGCATGGAATACGGCGCCAGGGATACGGCGCATGGGATGCAATGCCACGGGCGCCGGGGCACAAAGGCGTCCGGATCGGCAGGGGCGCGCGGCGCCGGGAGGGGTGGGCCATGATCGCCGTCATCTTCGAGGTCGAGCCGGCCGAGGGCCGGTTCGACGACTACCTCGACCACGCGGCGCGGCTGCGCGACGACCTGGTCAAGGTCCCGGGCTTCGTCTCCGTCGAGCGCTTCCGCAGCCTGACCAACCCGGCCAAGCTGCTGTCGCTCTCGTTCTGGGAGGACGAGGCGGCGGTGGCGCGCTGGCGCTGCCATGCGGGCCACCGCGCCAGCCAGCGGGCGGGGCGCGACGGCGTCTTCGCCGGCTACCGCCTGCGCGTCGCCGCCGTGCTGCGCGACTACAGCATGGCCGAGCGGCGGGAGGAGGCGCCGGCGGACAGCAACGCGGCATTCAGCGTCTTCGGGTAGATGACGGGGGCGTTCCTGCACGCAGGGATTGTGGTATACTGTTCGTGATGACCCCGCTCACCTGCCGCCGCAGCATGCTCGGCGCCGCCGCCCTCGGTGCGTTCTGCGCGGCCGCCTCGCCGGCCCCGGCGCAGCGCGTGGGCGACCGCTCCCGCTTCCTCTGGGTGCGCAACGGGGCCGGGGAGGAGGTGGCGGGGCACTACATTCGCGCCGATGGCTGGATCGACTGGCGGCTGGTGCAGCGCATGCAGCACCTGTTCCGCGACCTGCGCGAGAACACCGCCGGGCCGATGCCGGTGCTGCTGCTGGACGTGCTGTGGCTGATCCAGACCGGGTGGCGGGCGGAGCGGCCGCTGATCCTGCTCTCGGGCTACCGCACGCCGCGCACCAACGCCTCGCTGGAGGGCGCGGCCTTCAACAGCCGGCACATGGAGGGCCAGGCGGCCGACATCGCGCTGCGCGACGTGCCGATCGGCCAGGTGGCCGAGGCGGCGACGTCGTTCTCCCGCCTCTACAACTTCATGGGGGTCGGCACCTATCCGGGCTTCGTCCATGTGGACATCGGGCCGAAGCGGGCCTGGGAGCGGGGCGGGATGCGGCGGATCGCGGAGCGCCCTACTCCTTCACCCTGATGTCGTAGCGGCGGATCGCCTCCACCCAGCGCTGGCGCTCCTCGCGCGCCATGCGGGCCAGCGCCTCCGGCCCCTCGGCCCGCACCTCGGCGCCGAGGGCGAGGAACCGCGCCGTCAGCGCGGGGTCGGCCAGTGCGGTGCGGGTCGCCTCGGCCAGGCGCTGCGCCGCCGGCGCGGGCAGGCCGGCGGGGGCGAACAGGCCGAACCAGGTCTCGGACACCAGCCCGCCCGGCAGGCCCGCCGCCGCGAGGCTCGGCACGCCGGGGGCGAGCGGCGTCTCGGCGGTGGCGCTGGTATGCCCCAGCGCCCGCACCGCCCCGGCCTGCAGGTGCGGCGCGGCGGTGGAGGGCACGTCCATCAGCGCGTGCACGTCGCCGCGGCGCAGCTCGGCATAGACCGGGCCGGTGCCGCGATAGGGCACATGCACCATGCCGGTGCCGGCCAGCGCATCGAACAGCGCGGCATTCAGGTGCGGGATCGTGCCGACGCCGGAGGAGCCGTAATTCACCGCACCGGGCCGCGCCTTCGCCCAGGCGATGAACTCGGCCAGCGTCCGCGCCGGCACGCCCGCCGAGACCAGCAGCAGCGAAGGCGAGACGGCGAGCAGCCCGATCGGCGCCAGGTCGCGGTCCGGATCGAAGGGCAGGGCGCCCGGGTTCACCGCCGGCTGGGTGGAGGTGATGGAGGAGGTCGCAACCAGCAGGGTCAGCCCGTCCGGCGGCGACTTCGCCACGTGGTCCGCGGCCGGAATGCCGCCGCCGCCGGTGCGGTTGTCGATCACCACCGCCCCGCCGCCGAGCGCGGCGGAGAAGGCGGGGGCGAAGAGCCGGGCGAGCGCGTCCGTGGCGCCGCCGGCGGGGAAGGGGACGACGAGGCGGAGCGGGCGGTCGGCAGGGGCCTGGGCCTGCACCTGGGCCTGGGCGCGGGCGAACTGCGGCAGTGCGAAGGTGAGCAGCGCGAGGCCGCGGCGGGGGAGGGTCGGCATGGGGCGGCGCACTACGCGCGCGGCCGCTACGAGGCAAGCCGCCAACGGTTCACGGCCCCGGCGGATGCAGCCGCGGATCGAGGGCGAAACGCTCCTGCGCACGCAGCGCGTACAGCCCGGCGGTGCGCCGGGCGTCGAACACCAGGTTCCAGCTGTGCGTCGAGACGACGCTCGGGATCGCCAGCATGCCGTGCCGCGCCAGCATCGCGCTGCCGAATTCCTGCTGCCCCGCCGAGGGCAGGCCCGGCCGCAGCCAGTTCGGGTTCGGCACCCCGTCCGGCCTGACCACGTGCACCGCGCCCGGGTCGGCGAGCAGCAGCACCGTCAGCACATGCGGCTCGGTATCCAGCACGCGGAAACCCTTGTGCACCGCGACCTCCAGGATCGCCGTGGCGGCGTCGAGCGAGCAGTACACCGCGTGCACGCCCCTGGCGTTCCAGCGCCCGCCGAGCCGTGCCGCGCCCTCGCCACTGTCCCAGCTCGCGGCGTGGCGGGCGCGGTCCAGGCGCCACGCCAGGAGCTCGCCGCCCCCGAGCCCCGGCGGCAGGCCGGGGATCACGCCCGGGGATCACGCCCGGGGATCACGCCCGGGGATCACGCGTAGATGCCGTGGTCGATCCGGTCGAGCAGCTGTTCCACCAGCGCCGTGCCCGTCGGCGTCGCCATGAGATCGATCGGCCGGCGCTGCTCCAGCCCGACCGCCGGTGCCAGCAGCCAGCGCTCGGCCTCCTCCTGGGAGCCGAGCAGGTCGATGGCGCGGACCAGGATCTCGGCGAAGCGCCAGAGCCGCCCGCTCGCCTCCACATCGAGCCGGCGTTCGGGGTCATCCTTCAGGCGCTGGTAGGTGCGCAGGCTCATCGCCATCACGCCTTCGAAGTGGCGCTGGTCGCGCAGCACGGCGACGTGCTCCACCGCGTGCCGCAGGGCGCTGGCCGGCAGGCCGGCGAGCAGGGTGTCGTGCACGGCGAAGGGCGTCCTGGCCGGCTGCCGCGGCAGGCCGAGCAGCGCCGGGATCGGGCCGGCGGGACGTGCGGCGGGGAGTGCGGTGGCGGACATGGCAAGCGGCCCCATGCATTTGTCGCTCAGAATATGACAATTGACGTGCTCGGTGCAAGCCGCGCTACCGCCCCAGCCACCGCCGCAGCCTCCCCGGCGCCGCCGCCATGTCCTCCGCCGGCCCGCAATAGCTGAGGCGCAGGAATCGCCCGCCGCGATCACGGTCGAAATCCACCCCGGGCGTCGCCGCGATCCCCGCCTCGGCCAGCATGCGGGCGCAGAATTCCGGGCTGTCATTGGTCAGCGCGCCGACATCGGCCCGGAGGTAGAAGGCGCCATCCGCCGGCGACAGCCGGTCGAAGCCGGCCCGCGGCAACTCGCGCAGCAGCAGCGCGCGGCTCGCGCGGTAGCGGGCGCGGTTCGCCTCCAGCTCCTCGGTGCAGTCGAAGGCGGCCTCGGCCGCCACCTGCGCCACGTGCGGCGCCGAGATGAACAGGTTCTGCGCCAGGCACTCGACCGGGCGGACCAGATCCTCCGGCAGCACCAGCCAGCCGATGCGCCAGCCCGTCATCGACCAGTACTTGGAGAAGCTGTTCACCACCACCGCGCTGTCGGAGAACGCCGCCGTCGCCTCGGTCACCGCGCCATAGGTCAGCCCGTGGTAGATCTCGTCCGAGACCAGCCGCACGCCGTGGGCCGCGCACCACGCCGCGATCGCCTGCAATTCCCCCGGCGCCAGCATGGTGCCCGCCGGGTTGCACGGGCTGGCGACGATCAGGCCATCCGGCACCGGGTCCAGCGCCTCCAGCATCGCGACCGTCGGCTGCCAGCGCGTCGCCGCGTCGCAGGGCAGCAGCACGGGCCGCATGCCCAGCGCGGTCAGGATGTTGGCGTAGGGCGGGTAGAAGGGCGCCGCCATCGCCACGCGGTCGCCGGCATCGAAGCCCGCCAGGAAGGCCAGCGGGAATCCGCCCGAGGCGCCGACCGTCACCGCCACGCGCTCCACCGCGATGGTTACGCCGTAGCGCTCCCGGTAGTGCCGCGCGATGCGCTCGCGCAGGCTGCGCAGCCCGAGGGCCTCGGTATAGCCCATCGGCGCGCCGGCCGAGAGCGCCCGCATCGCCGCCTCGGCCGCGCCGCGCGGCGCGCCGCTGCCGGGCTGGCCGACCTCCATGCGGATCACGCCCCGCCCGTCCGGGAAGGCGCCGGCCGGCAGCGCCGCGGCGCGCGCATTCGCCGCGGCGATCACGTCCATCACCAGGAAGGGCGGCGCCGTCGCGCCCCGGCCGGTCTTCAGTGCCATCGGGTCTTCGGCGCCATCGCGCTACCGGTCCAGCGTGCCCAGCGCCACGCCGGCGCCGCGCGGATCGGTGACGGTCAGGCAGCGCCCGGCCGTGCCCGGCAGGTAGTTCAGGCAGGCGCCGAGCTGACCGCGCCCCTCCGGCGGCACCCCCGCCGCCAGCGCATCGGCCGGCGGCACGCCGCGCA
>JAIEOP010000086.1 GCA_019750465.1 Acetobacteraceae bacterium
GCGGAGGCGGCCGGCGGGGCCATCGCGCCGCTGGTGGCCGCCGAGCGCGAGGCGGTGGTCGCCGCCGAGGCGCTGACGCCGACGCTCGCCGCCGGGCTGGGGCTCGGCCTGATGCTGCGCGCCTACCGGTTCGACCAGTACCGCACCCAGGAGAAGGAGGAGGACAAGCCGAAGCTCGAGCGCGTGGCCGTCGCCACCGACGAGGCCGCCGCCGCCAAGGCGGCCTGGGCGCCCATGGGCGCGGTGGTCGAGGGTGTCCGCATCGCCCGCGACCTGGTGTCCGAACCGCCCAACGTGCTGGGACCCGAGGAGATGGCGGAGCGCTGCAAGGCGCTGGAGAAATTCGGCATCGAGGTCGAGATCCTCGGCGGGAAGGAGATGCGCAAGCTCGGCTTCGGCGCCCTGCTCGGCGTGGCGCAGGGCAGCGTGCGCGAGCCCAGGACGGTGATCATGCACTGGCGCGGTGCCTCCGGCAGCAAGGGCGCCGCGAAGCGGGGCAGTGCCGGCGCCGCCAAGCCGCTCGCCTTCATCGGCAAGGGCGTGACCTTCGACACGGGCGGCATCTCCATCAAGCCCGCCGCCGGCATGGAGGAGATGAAGTACGACATGGCCGGCGCCGGCGCCGTGATCGGGCTGATGGCGGCGCTCGCGGGGCGTCGCGCGAAGGTCGATGTGATCGGCGCCGTCGGCCTGGTGGAGAACATGCCCTCCGGCACCGCGCAGCGGCCCGGCGACGTGGTGAAGACCTATTCCGGGCAGACCGTGGAGGTGATCAACACCGATGCGGAAGGCCGCCTCGTGCTGGCGGACGTGATCGGCTACGTGCAGGACAGGCACGATCCGCGCCTCATCATCGACCTCGCCACCTTGACCGGGGCGATCATCATCGCGCTCGGCCACGAGCATGCCGGGCTGTTCTGCAACGACGACGCGCTGGCCGGGCAGATCGAGGCGGCCGGCAAGGCCACCGGCGAGGGCTGCTGGCGGATGCCGCTGGGCGAGGCCTACGACAAGCAGATCAAGTCCGACATCGCCGACATGAAGAACGTCGGCGGCCGGCCGGGCGGATCGATCACTGCGGCGCAGTTCATCGGGCGCTTCGTCAAGGACCGGCCCTGGGCGCACCTGGACATCGCCGGCATGGCCTGGGCGACCAAGGACCACCCGACCGTGCCGAAGGGCGCGACGGGCTTCGGGGTGCGGCTGCTCGATCGGCTGGTGGCGGAGCATTACGAGGGCTGACGTGCCCGCCGAGATCGGCTTCTACCACCTGACCCGCACGCCGCTGCAGCAGGCGCTGCCGCGGCTGCTCGGTCGCGTGATCGGGCAGGGCGGGCGCGCGATGGTGCTCTGCGGCGGGCCGGAGCGGCTGGCGGCGCTGGATGACGCGCTGTGGCTCTCGGCCGACCCGGACTGGCTGCCGCATGGCTCGCCGCGCGGGGCGGGGCTGGCGGCGGATCCGGCCTTGCAGCCGATCTGGCTGACCACGGAGGATGCGGGGGCGGCCGGCGCGCCGAACGGGGCGCGCTTCCTGTTCCTGGTCGATGGCGCGGAGAGCGCGCGGCTCGACGCCTTCGACCGCGTCTTCGACCTGTTCGACGGCAATGACGAGGCGGCGGTCGCCGCGGCCAGGCAGCGCTGGAGCGCGGCCAAGTCCGCCGGCCACGCGCTCAGCTACTGGCAGCAGGGCGCGCGCGGCTGGGAGAAGAAGGGGCAGGGCTGACGTCGCCAGAGCCGATTCGCTGCGACGGAGCAACCTGTTCGCCGGAACGTTGCACGGCTGGATGTCCGCCCGCGTCGCCGGCGTGGATGGCTTTGTCAACGCTTCGAGGGATTCCCTCGATGGAGGGACTCGCATCGCTGGCGGAGGCGTTCGCGGCGGCCTGCTGAAGCGGCCGCGCGGGCCGCCGCCGCGCCTGCCGCTCAGCTCCTGCCGAGCGGCTGTCCGGCCAGCAGTCCCGTGACTCCCGGTCCCAGCCCCATCGCCTGCCGCGCGAAGGCGCGCTTCAACGACGGGATGCGGTCCACCGCCGCGATGCCGAGCCGCCGCGCGACGCGCACCGGCGCGATGTCGTTGCCGAAGAGCCGCTCCAGCGCATGCATGCCCGTCAGCATCAGCAGCGTGTCCGGGCGCCGGCGCGCCTGGTAGCGGCGCAGCACGGCGGCATCGCCCGGGTCGCCGCCGCCGTTCCAGGCGGCGATCACCTCCTCGGCCAGCGCCGCCACGTCGCGGAAGCCGAGGTTCAGCCCCTGGCCGGCGATCGGGTGCACGCCATGCGCGGCATCGCCGACCAGCGCGAGGCGCGTATCCCACCAGCGCGACACGTGCATCGCCGAGAGCGGGTAGGACCAGCGCCGCCCGATCGGCCGGACCGCGCCGAGCCGGTCGCCGAGCCGGCGGCGCAGCTCCCGCCCGAAGGCTCCGTCCGGCAGCGCCAGCATGCGCTGCGCGATCGCCGTGCGGTCGGCCCAGACGAAGGCGGAGGCGTGCGGGAAGGCCGCCGTGCCGAAATGCCCCGGCCCGGCGAGCGGCAGTTGCGCGAAGGGCCCGTTTGGCAGGAACTGCTCCAGCGCCCCGTTGCCGTGCGGCTGCTCGTGCGCGAAGGCGCCGACCATGCCGATCTGGTGGTAGTCGAGCGTCGCGGCGCGGATGCCGGCCCCGCGGCGCAGCGGGCTGTTGCGCCCCTCCGCCGCCACGACCAGCCGCGCCGTGATCACCGGCCCGGTCGAGAGCGTCACGGTCGCCCCCTCCTCGTGCCGCTCCACCGCCGCCGCCTGCGCCGGGGCGAAGACGGCGAGGTTGGGCATGGCGGGCAGGCGCGCGTTCAGCGCCACCCGCAGCGCCCGCGCCTCCACCATCCAGCCGAACGGCTCGGGGCCCACCGCGTCGGCGCGCCAATGCAGCGAGAGGCGGGAGGGCGGCGCGCCGGGGCGCCCGTCGGCGACGTGGATCGCCTCGATGGGGCAGGGGGCGCCGGGCAGGTGGGCCCAGATGCCGGCGGCCGCCAGCAGGCGCTGCGAGGCGAGGGCGATGGCATAGGCGCGGCCATCGAAATCCTGCAGCTCCATGGGCGGCAGGGGCGCGCTGTCGACGACGGCGACGGGCAGCCCGGCCGCGGCCAGGGTCGCGGCCAGGGTCGCGCCCACGGGGCCTGCCCCGATGATGCAGGCGGCGACGTCCAGGCGGTGGTCTTGCATCCGGGCTCCATGCCATCCCCGGCCGGGCTGGTCCAACCGCGTGCCCCAGCCTGCCACGCGGCTGACCATTTGCGCAGAATTTGGGCAAGACGCCCCGCGAATGCCCTGCTGCCGGGAAAGGAGGCCGACGCGCTGTCCCGAAGATGGGGGTGGCACGGGAATTGGAAGGTCTTCCGGCCGGAGATGCGATGCAGGAGGTTCAGGGCCGATGAAGCTGGTGATGGCGTTCATCAAGCCCTTCAAGCTGGACGAGGTGCGCGAGGCGCTCACCCCGCTCGGCGTGCAGGGGCTGACGGTGACCGAGGTGAAGGGCTTCGGTCGCCAGAAGGGACAGACCGAGATCTACCGCGGGGCTGAGTACCAGGTCAGCTTCCTGCCGAAGATCAAGATCGAGGTCGTGGTGCCGGCCGAGCTGGTGGACGGCGTGGTCGAGGCGATCGCCAAGGCCGCCCGCACCGACAAGATCGGCGACGGCAAGATCTTCGTGCTGGACGTGGAGCGCGCGCTGCGCATCCGCACCGGCGAGACCGACCAGGCGGCGCTGTGACGCCTGCCGTCCAGCGCTTCGCCACATGACCAACAGCCAAGGGAACAACAAATGAGGATGCCCGCACGGGCGCTCGCGGTCGCGGCCGCGGCGCTGTTCGCCACGGCCGGGACGGCCCTGGCCCAGGACGGCCCGAAGATCGACACCGGCGATACCGCCTGGATGCTCACCAGCACCGCTCTGGTGCTCATGATGACCATTCCCGGCCTGGCGCTGTTCTATGCCGGCATGGTGCGCAAGAAGAACGTGCTCGCCACCATGATGCAGAGCTTCGCCGTCTGCGCGCTGGTGACGATCGTCTGGATCGTCCTGGGCTACAGCCTGGCCTTCGGCGAGGGCAATGCCTGGATGGGCGACTTCTCGAAGGTGCTGCTGATGCACCTGGCGGACGGCTGGGACAAGCCCTTCACGCTCGGCAGCGGCGACGCGGCGGTGGCGACGACCATCCCCGAGACGGTCTTCATCATGTTCCAGATGACCTTCGCCATCATCACCCCGGCACTGATCACCGGCGCCTTTGCGGACCGCATGAAGTTCAGCGCGATGTGCGTCTTCATGGTGCTGTGGTCGGTCCTGGTCTACGCGCCCGTGGCGCACTGGGTGTGGCACCCGAACGGCTGGATCTTCGCCCTCGGCGCGCTCGACTTCGCCGGCGGCACGGTGGTGCACATCAACGCGGGCGTCGCCGGCCTGATCTGCGCCATCGTGCTCGGCAGGCGGGTCGGCTACGGGCATGACAACATGGCGCCGTTCAACCTCTCCCTCGCGGTGATCGGCGCGGCGCTGCTCTGGGTGGGCTGGTTCGGCTTCAACGCCGGCTCGGCGGTCGGCGCCGGGGCGCGCGCCGGCATGGCGATGCTGGTGACGCAGGTCGCGGCCGCGGCGGCGGCGCTGACGTGGATGTTCGCGGAGTGGGCGACGAAGGGCAAGCCGAGCGTGCTCGGCGCGATCTCCGGCGCGGTCGCCGGGCTGGTCGCCATCACCCCGGCCTCGGGCTTCGTGCTGCCGCTGCCGGCGCTGATCATCGGCGGCGTGGCGGGCCTGGCCGGCTTCTGGGGCGCGACCGCGCTGAAGAAGATGCTGAAGTACGACGACAGCCTCGATGCCTTCGGCGTGCACGGCGTCTGCGGCATCGTCGGCAGCCTGCTGACCGGCGTCTTCGCCTATGGCGCGCTGTCGGCGACGACGGCCACGCCGGCGGGCTACGGCGGCTCGCTCGACCAGTTCCTCATCCAGATCTACGCGACGGTCGCGGTCTTCGCCTTCTCCGCCATCGGCACCTTCATCCTGCTGAAGGTGACGGACGTGATGGTCGGCCTGCGCGTGGCCGAGGAGGAGGAGCGCGAGGGCCTCGACGTCACGCAGCACGGCGAGCGGCTGGCCTAGAGCGCGTTGCGTTCGCATGCGCCCACGCAACACGCTCCAGCCTTTGCCGGGTCGCGGGATTCAGCGTTTGCGGCGATTCTGCCCCAACGCATCCCGCTCTAGGCTGCCGCGGGTGCGGACCGGCCGCGGAGCCGGTCCCGCCCCGGCATTTCGCATGGATTTCTTACGCAGCACCACTGCACAGGCGCTTCAGGCGCGATCCGCGCCGCTTCAAGGGGATCAAGGATGCCGGGAGTGAGTTCAACGATGGCGGCGGCGGGGCGCCGCGCCGCAGCCGCCATGCTGGCGCTGGCCACCACCCTGGCCGCCGGAACTGCGGTCGCGCAAACCGCCGTGGCGCCGCCGGGGGCGGAGCCCGCGGAGACCACGGCGGCAGCGGCGCCCGCCACCGCCGGCATCGCCCTCGGCAATACCGGCCTGAGTCTCGGCATCACGCCGTCGGTCTCGAGCGACTACCTGTTCCGCGGCATCAGCCAGACGCGCAACAACTGGGCGGTGCAGGGCACCTTCGACCTCGCGCATGAGAGCGGCGTCTATGTCGGCGCCTTCATCACCAACGCGAAATTCCTGGCCAGCCCGTACAACAACACCCGGCAGGAACTGGACATCCTGGCGGGCTACCGCTTCACGCTGGCCGACATCAACTTCGACATCGGCTATGTCGGCTACCTCTATCCCGGCCAGACGAAGCCGGAGGGCACCCAGCTGAACGAGTATCACGAGCTGGTCCTGAGGGCGAACCACACGATCGGAATCGTCAAGCTCTCCGGCACCTTCGCCTGGTCGCCCAACTTCTTCGGGCGTTCCGGCAACGGCTTCTACCTGGAGGGCGGCGCGGACGTGACGCTGCCCCTCGAGGTCACCGCCTTCGGGCGGCTCGGCTACCAGTGGATCGAGCGCAACCCGCGCTTCGGCACGCCGGACTACCTGTGGTACGGCGTCGGCATCCAGCGCGAGATCGTCCTCGGCGTGACCGCCGCTGTGGGCTGGTACGGCACCAACATCTCCAAGCGCGAATGCGTCCCCGTCGTGGATCGCGCCGATGGCGGGCAGCGCATCTGCGAGGGCCGCGTGCTGTTCACCCTCAGCCGGGTGTTCTGAGCCGGCCGGGCCTCCTCGGCCGGCTGGGGCAGCCAAGCAGCGCCCGGCCTGACGGGCCGGCGTGGCAGTGCCGCGCCAATGCCCGTGCGGGGGCAGCGTGCGGGGGCAGGCGGCCGGCACGCTGCGGCGCCGGGACATCCGGGGTTTCCCGGCAATGAAGCCCGGCAATGAAACCCTGACAACAGAGCAACTTCCGGTATAGGATTGCGGCAGCCTCTCAGCCCTGCCGAGGTCCATGTCCCTGCGCGCCGTCCATCGCCCCGTATCCAGCACCGGAGCACCCCTGACAGGGGTTCGGCGCTTCGCCTCGCCGGCGGTCATGGCCGTGCTGCGCCGCCGGCTGGCCGAACTGATCGGCCTTGCCGCCGCGCTGATCGGCCTGGCCCTTTTCGTCGCCTTGGCAAGTCACGATCCGGCGGACCCCTCGCTGTCCACCGCCACCACGCGGACACCGGCGAACCTCGCCGGGCCGGCCGGCGCCTACCTGTCGGACCTGCTGCTGCAGGGCTTCGGCTGGGCCGCCTACCTGCCGGGGCTGGCGCTGCTGGCCTGGGCCTGGCGGCTGGCCACCCATCGCGGCATCGGGCTGCTGCCGCTGCGCATCGCCCTGCTGCTTGCCGCCCTGCCGGTATTGGCCGCCGTCTTCGCCATGGCGCCGCTGCCTGCGGAACTGCCGGCGCGCACCGGGCCAGCCGGCGCCGGCGGCGCCGTGGTGGCGGATGCGGCGCTGGGCACGGCGGAGGCCGTACTCGGACCCTTCGGCAACCTGGTCGGGCAGGTGCTGCTGGTTGCGCTCGCCCTGGGGTTGTCCGCCGGCGCCCTGGCGCTGTCGCCGGCGGAATGGCTCGGCCTCGGGCGGGCGGCCCGGCACACGGCCGGCAGCGCCG
>JAIEOP010000424.1 GCA_019750465.1 Acetobacteraceae bacterium
CCGCCCGCGGGCGCCGCCCGGTGCGGCGGCGGGCGCATGGCCGCCCGCGCGCGCCGCGTCATCGAGGTCCTCGCGGAACGGCAGCCCGACCAGGATCAGCAGCAGGATGACAATGGAGAAGAACACCCAGCCGTAGATCACGTGGTCGGCCGCCGCCGCCTCGGCATTGCCGAGGGTGTGGCCCACCACCACGATGCCGAAGGCGCGGATGCCGTTGGCAATGATCGGCACCACGACCGCCAGCACCATCACGACCAGCCGCCGTCCGGGGCTGCGGAACATCACCAGGGCGTAGAGCGCCCCGAAGGCGATGGCCGCGATCAGGAAGCGCAGCCCGGCGCAGGCCTCCGCCACCAGGAAGGTGCCGGCCGGGATCTCGATGATCAGGTGATCGACGAAATGCGGGATGCCCCAGATGTCCAGCAGCACGTCGATCATCCAGGCGGTGATGTCCTGCAGGGCCGGGGTGACGAACTCCCCGAACGGCACCAGGAAGACCAGGTAGGCCAGCGGCGCCGCCAGCGCGCGGAACACGGGCCAGCCGAGCACCGCCAGGAACAGCACCCAGGTCAGGCCCATGACGGCGAGCTGGCGCCCTTCCATGATCCCGAGCCGCTCGGCGGCGAACCAGGCCAGCGCCGGCGCCAGGCCGAGCAGCGCCGCCAGCGGCAGCGGCGCGGGCGCCAGCCCCCTGAGGCGGTCGCGCCTCGTCCAGCCCAGCCAGATCGCCACCGGCAGCACCAGCCAGCAATGATTGTAGGCGGTGGAGGCATCCCAGACGGTGACCGCCGCCAGGGTCTCCTCCCGGAACACGATGCCGAACATCACCGCGAGGCCGAGGCCCAGCACCGCAAGCGCCGGTGCCCAGGATGCCGCCGGGCCAGCCGGAGACGCGGCCATGCCGGCCGGCGCAGGTGCCGCCTGGGCGCCCGCCCCGGAGTCCGGGCGCAATTCGAGCGGAACGGCAGTCACCGGCAGCCTCCCATCGTCGTCCACACCGCCGCGGCCGGAGGACGGGCGCAGGCCGGCCGACGCCGCGATGCCGCAGCGGCACCAAATCCCATCATGCCGCGGCCGCCCTGCCCGGATCCCCGCCCGCGAAAGGCCGGCGCGCCGAAGCGCCCGCCTCCGCACGCGGCGCCGGCAGCGCCCCATCCAGCGCCCGCAGCGTCGCTGCCCAGTCGTGCCGGCGCATCACCGCGTCCCGACCGGCAGCGCCGAGCCCGGGATGCGCGCCGGCCAGCACCTCGGCGACGAGGTGCGCCATGTCCGCCGCGGCATCGCCGACCAGCAGGTCGCGCCCCGGCGTGGCGCGCACGCCCTCGAAGGCCTGGGGCGAGGCCACCACGGGCCGCGCCATCGCCATGGCCTCCAGCACCTTGTTCTGGATGCCGCGCGCGATCTTCAGCGGCGCCACCGCGACGGCGGCATGCGCCAGGTAGGGCCGGACGTCCGGCACCGAGCCGGTCACGTGCACGCCGGGCAGCCGCGCCAGCGCCTGCACCGCCGGCGTCGGGTTCGCGCCGACGATGTGGAACGCCGCGGCGGTGCCCGCCGCGTGCAGCAGCGGCATCACCTGCTCGGCGAACCAGGCGACGGCCTCGGCATTCGGGCGGTAGCCCATGGTGCCGGTGAAGACGATCGCCGGCGGCGCGCCGGCGGCATAGGGCGAGGGCCAGCCGCGGCCGGGATCGAAGCGGGCGAGGTCAACGCCGTTGTCCACATGGCCGATGCGCGCGGCGCTCTCCGGCGCCAGCTCGGCGAAGCGGCGCGCCTCCTCGGCGGAGACCAGGATGGTGCGGTCGAATTCCCGCGCCGCGCGGCGCTCGAAGGCCAGCAGGGTGCGCGCCTCGCGCGACCAGACATGGCGCATCGGGCCGCCCGCGCTGCCGGCATAGGCGCGCCATTTCTCGGAGTCGACATCGACCAGATCCAGCACGCGGCGCGGGATCCCTGCCGCGGCGGCCGGGCCCATGACATAGGGCGCCATGGCCGAGGAATAGACGAAGGCCGCATCCCAGCGCCGCGCGCCGATGCCCTGGCGCACCCAGGCGGCCAGCGCCGCGTCGTGGAACCAGCCCAGCGTCAGCGGCAGCCCGGGCCGCACCCGCAGCACCGCCCGCGCCGCCACGCCGAGCCGGTGCAGCGCCGGGCGCCAATGCACGGAGGCGCAGCGCCGCTCCAGCACCGGCAGGTGGGCGAGGTCGGCGCGGTCGTCCACCAGGAAGCCGGCATCCACGTCCCAGCGCTCCGCCAGGTGGTCGAGCATGTGCCAGGCGCGGATCTTCTCGCCCTTCTCCGGCGGATAGGGGATCCGATGCGACAGGAACAGCAGCCGGGGGCGTGCGCTCATGCTAGCCGAGCCCCCGCACCAGAGGCGGGCCCAGCAGGTTCGCCACCGGCAGCGGCAGGCGCTTCCAGGCAGCGATGAACAGCCTGTATTTCGGGTTGTTCGGGTTGTTGTCGGGGATCGAGGCGCCCTCCGCCAGGCGGTAGCAGTAGTGCAGCTGCTCCCCCTCGAAGCCCCAGTTGCGCTTGTAGGCGAAGGCGCCGGTGCCGGCCTTGCTGCGGCCGAAGTCGAACAGCGTGGCGCCGCGCTCGCGGCCCGCGCGGCGCATCACCTCCCAGTACATGAAGTCGTTGGCCGAGAGGTCGCGCGCCGCGGCGCTGCCGCCGCCGTAGTACGGCAGCACCTGATCGCGGAAGTGGAAATTCAGCACCGCGCTGACCGGCCGCCCGTCGTGCAGCACGGTGGTGACGTCGTGCTCGCCCGGGAAGGCCTCGGCCAGCGCGCGGAAGTACCGGCGCGGGAAGACCGGGCTGCCGAGGTTGCGCACGCTCTCGGCGTAGAGGCGGTGCAGCCGGTCGGTGTCGCTGTCGGAGACGCTGGTGAGCTTGTGGCGCTCGATCGCCTTGCGGACTTCCGCGCGCTGCTTGCGCGGGATGTTCCGCTGCATGTCCTTGGCATCGTCGCCGGTGATCGTGATCGGCTTGCGGAAGGTGAAGTAGAGGGCGGGGCGTTCCTGCCAGCCCGGATCGGCCGCCGCCAGCCTGCGGAACTCCAGCGCCGGCGCGCCAAGCTTCGCGCGCAGCCCGACCGCATGCGCCTCCAGGCCGGTCGCGGCCTCGGGCGTGGCGGCGACGCTGCCGCCATAGACGCAGAAGGGGGTGGAGGCGAGCAGGTCGCCGAACAGCACCGTCTTCATGCGCGCCAGCGGCAGCACGCCGACCACCGCCCCGTCCTGCTCGGCCCAGGCATAATGGGTGCGATGGCCGAAGGCGCGGCGGATCACGCCGTCCCAGGGGGCCAGGTGGAAGAAGGTCGCGGCCGGCGTGGCACGCACGAAGGCGTCCCAGGCGGCCGCGGCGCCGGCCGGCGCGTCCTCCAGCGTGCGGATCCGGACGGTCACGCAGGTCCCCCGCTCAGAGCCCGTGGGGCGATCGGGCGCGTGGCGGAACGCCCGCTGGCATCACCGGGTTTTCCGCGGCGCTGTCGAGGCAACGGGCATTCCTCCGCGAACTCTCAGGCCGCTGCGGCCAGGCCGGGCGGCGCTGCCGCCGGCGCCTTGTCGGACGCCGCGATCTCCGCCGCGAAGACGCGGTCCATGCGATCCCAGGCGAAGTCGTGCAGCAGCCGCCCGAGCCGCGCTTCCGTGCTGGCGAGGCCCACGCCGTGCTTGAAGCGCTTCAGCGCCGGCACGCCCGCCGGCCGTGGCTGGCCGGGGTCGACCTCCCAGGGGTGGACGTAGAATACCCCGCGGCGCCGCTCCGCCGCGTTCACCGCGCGCAGCAGCCGGGCAAAGGCGGCATAGGGCATCATGCGGAACCAGCCGCCGCCGGAGACCGGGATGGCGCGGCCGCGCAGCACCGCCGGCCGCAGCGCCGTCATGGGGATTTCCGGCACCCCGGAGGCGCTCGGGCGGAAGGGGGTCAGCGGCAGGTCCGGCGCGCCGGCACCCTCGTGCCGGCCCGGGAAGATGGAGGAGCTGTAGCGATGCCCGGTCTCGGCCAGGATGTCGTGCGCCCAGGGCGTGCTGCGCGGGCCGATGGAGAAGGTCGGCGCGCGGTAGCCGGTGACGGCGACGCCGCCGATATCCTCCAGCACATGCCTGGCATCGCGCAGGTCCGCGGCGAAGCGCTCCGGCCCGATGGCGGCGACGCGTTCGTGCCGGTGGCCGTGGCTGGCGAGTTCGTGCCCCTCGGCGACGATGCGGCGGATCAGCGCGGGGTTGCGCCCGGCGACCCAGCCCAGGGTGAAGAAGGTCGCCTGCACCCCGCAGGCGGCGAAGAGGTCGAGCAGCCGCCCGGTGCTCGCGGCGACGCGTGCCTCCAGGCCGTCCCAGCGCTCGCGCGCGATCACCGCGCCGTAGTTCTCGACCTGGAACCAGTCCTCGACATCGACGCTGAGCGCGTTGACGACGCGGGGGGCGGGCGCCGTCACCGGTGACCGCCCGAATGGCTGATCTCGCTCAGCAGGTCCATCATCTTGTTGAAGGTGCGCTCGCGCCGGTTCACCTGGCGCTCCAGCGCGTCCAGCCGGCGCGTCAGATCCTCGATGGAATCCTCCAGCCGGTCGGTGACGGCGCCGGCCATCGCCGTGGAGAGGCCGGTGCGGCGCGGCATGGGCGGGGGCGCGATGCCGCCGCCGCCGAGATCCTCCTCGAGCTCGAGCGCCGTCGCCTCCACCATCGGCGCGGTCAGCACCGCCGACTGCTCCAGCGCGCCGCCGAGCAGCACGCGCGAGCAGAGCCGGTTGATCCGGCGCGGGATGCCGCCCGAGTAGCGGTGCACGAGATCGAGCGCGCCCTCCTCCCAGGTCGGCTCGCCGATCCAGCCCACGGCGCGCATGCGGTGCTCGACATAGGCATGCGTCTCCTCCCGGCTGAGGCCGCCGAGGTGGTAGGAGGCGAGGATGCGCTGGCGCAGCTGGTCGAGATCCGGGCTGGCGAGCAGCCCGCGCAGCTGCGGCTGGCCGAGCAGGATGGTCTGCAGCACCGCCCGTCCGCCCTCCGTGACGTTGGAGAGCATGCGCAGCTCCTCGAGCCCCGCCGGGCTGAGCGCCTGCGCCTCGTCGACGATCAGCAGGTGGCGCCGTTCGGCGGCCTTCAGGCGCGCGATGACGCCGCGCAGCACCGAGGCCTTGTCGCCATCCGCCGGCGCGCCGAAGGCGTCGGCGACCAGGCGCAGCAGGTCGTCGCCGGAGACCTGGGTGGTGACGATGCGGGCGACGACGAAGCCCTGCGGATCGAGCTCCTCGCACAGGCGCTCGACCAGCGTCGTCTTGCCCGCGCCGACCTCGCCGGTGACGACGATGAAGCCCTCCCGCTGGGCCAGCCCGTACATCAGGTGCGCATAGGCGCGGCTGTGCCCGGAGCTCGGGTAGAACAGCCGCGCATCCGGCGTCATCTGGAACGGGTGTTCGCGGAACCCGTAGTGGTCGATGTACATCGCGGTGGTCCTATCGCATCTGGCGCGCCCAGGCGGGCATGCCGCGGGCGGGGGCGGAGAAGGCTTGCACCGGCTAGAAGATCTTGCGCAGCGTGGCGAGGACGACGTTCTGCACCGCTGAGTCGTTCCCCAGGGCGAGGCCGCGGTTGGTATAGACGTACTGCAGCGAACCGAAGACGCTTTCCGAGAGCTGGTGCGCCAGCAGGACGCGCCCGGTATAGGTATCGGAAGTGCCGAGGCCCGCCGTGTTGAAGCGGCCATAGGACAGGTAGGTCGAAACCGAGGTCGTGTCGCTGAGCAGCCTTGACCACGTCACCCCGACGGACGAGCCGCTCTGCTGGAACGCGGTGGTCCCGCGCGCGATCGCGACCGGTGTGGACTCCCGATAGAAGAACTGCAGCGTGACCGTGTCCCGCTCCCAGATCTGGCTGATCGAGGCACTGCCCATGCGCGTGCGCATCAGGCTGTTCTGGTTCGCCAGGAAGGATCCGCCGAAGCTCGAGCCGCCCGGGTTGGCAAGGCCGCCGTCGAGCGGTCCGCCCATCGGCCCGAGGGGCGTCGTTGCGAAGGGCACGACGACCGGCGACCCGGCGAAGCGGTCGATCGGGTTGCCGAGCGCGTCGTAGGTGATGCTGGTCAGCAGATCGAGCGACTGCGCGCCGCTCGTGCTCAGCGCCTCCCGGTAATTGCCGTTCAGCCGCGTGCGGCTGCCGAGCGCCACGGCAACGTCCGCGAAGGGCGAGATGAACCCGTCCCGCTTCCGCGCCGCGGCGATGATGGCGCTGTCCTCGCTGGGCACGATGCGCACGCCCGCGCCCCAGGTCATCCCCTTCACGACATAGGGCAGCACGCCGGAAAACCGTGCATCCTCGTAGCCGATCTCGCCGAGCACCGCGAGCCAGCGGTTCACCGCGTAGCTGGTCTGGAAGGATGCCGTGTACTGGTGCGCGTCGTTGTAGACGCTGGTGCCGCTGAAGACCGAGCCGATCAGCCGCACGGACCACAGGAAGCGCCCGAAATCCTCGCCGGACCGCAGCACCGCCCAGACCTGGTTTCCCTGGGTCGACTGCGCCGTGAAGAACGGCGTCGTGGCACCCGGCGCGAAGGCGTTGTTGCCGCTCTGGTCGAGCCAGCGATAGGCATAGCCGACATTGACCGTGCCGAACCCGCCGAAGCGCTGCAGCAGGTAGGGCGCGGCCTGGAAGGCGTAGGACTGCACCTGGTTGCTGGTGCCGACCTGCGGGGTGCCGACCGGCGCAAAGCCGCCCGAGGTCGCGGAAACGGTGCCGAAGGCACGCAGGTCGAGGAAGACCTGGTCCTCCAGCAGCGTCGCGCGCGCATTGCCGCTGAGGAAGTTGTTGATGCGGTTCTGGCTCGGCGTGTTCGCGTAGTAGGAGAGCCTCGGGTTGTAGCTCAGGCTGCCGCGCAGATAGGCGGTCTCGGCGCTGGCCTGCAGGCTCGGCAGCAGGATGAAGCCGACATCCGCCCGGCGGTTCGTCGAGGTGTTGCGGACATTGTCGGTCGCGAGGACCTGCGCACCGACCGAGGCGGTGAAATCGAAGGGCCGCCCGGCCAGCCCGCCCGCCGTCTCGGCCGGGCTGGGCGGAAAGCCGAAGGCTTCGAGGGCGGAAAAGCTCGGCGCCCTCGGCGGCAGGGGCTGGCCGGCCGCGTCGAGCCCGGGGCTGCGCAGGAACCCGCCGGGGCCGCCGCCGCCCGGTGCCGCACCCGCAGCGCCTGC
>JAIEOP010000155.1 GCA_019750465.1 Acetobacteraceae bacterium
CGCGACGACGCCGCGGCGCTGCGCGCCGCCGAGGCCTGGAGCGAGCCCGAGTCCGCACCTGCACCGGCCGCGGAGCCCGAGCCGCGCGGGGGCTGGCTCTCGCGCCTCAAGGCCGGCCTGTCGCGCTCCACCGCGCGGCTGACCGAGAGCGTCACCGCGATCTTCCGCAAGCGCCGCCTCGACGAGGCGGCCCTGGAAGAGCTGGAGGAGACGCTGATAGAGGCCGACCTCGGCGTCGCCGGCTCGGCCCGCATCGTCGAGGGGTTCCGCCGCACCCGCTTCGGGCGCGAGGTGACCGACGACGAGGTGAAGGCCGCGCTCGCCGAGGAGATCGCGGCAATCCTCGAGCCGGTCGCCCGGCCCATGGCGATCGATCCCGCCCGCGCGCCGCACGTGGTGCTGGTGGTCGGCGTGAACGGCACCGGCAAGACCACGACCATCGCCAAGCTCGGCCAGCAATACCGCGCGCAGGGCCTCACCTGCGCCTTCGTCGCCGGCGACACCTTCCGCGCCGCGGCGGTGGAACAGCTGCAGATCTGGGGCGAGCGCACCGGCGCGCAGGTGTACGCGCCGGCCAGGGACGGCGCCGATGCCGCGGGCCTCGCCTTCGACGCGCTGAAGGCGGCGCGGGAGGCGGGCACGGGGGTGCTGCTGGTGGACACCGCCGGGCGGCTGCACAACAAGACCGCGCTGATGGAGGAGCTGCGCAAGATCGTCCGCGTGCTGCGCCGGGTGGACGAGACCGCGCCGCATTCCGTGCTGCTGACGCTGGACGCTACCACGGGCCAGAACGCCATCCAGCAGTGCAAGGTGTTCAAGGAGATGGTCGATGTCACGGGCCTTGCCGTGACGAAGCTGGACGGCAGCGCCAAGGGCGGCGTCGTGGTGGCGCTCGCGCAGGAATTCGGCCTGCCGGTGCACATGGTGGGCGTCGGCGAGGGGGCGGACGACCTCCGGCCCTTCACGGCGCGGGACTTCGCGCGGGGCCTTGTGGGGCTGGATTAGCAGGGAGAGGCGCGCCCGGGGTTCGGTTGCGGTGCGCGATCGGCTAAAGCGGCGGGCGACGTTCACGGTCCCGCGAGGCTTTCATGCCCAATTCCCCCATGCCGCCACGCCGGGCCCTTCTGCGGCTCGGCGCCGCCGGTGCGCTCGCCACCACGCTGCCGGCCTGCGCGATCCCCGTGCGGCTGGCGGCCGTGCCGCGCGGCCGGGCCGCCGCGGCCAGCGTGCTCGGCGTGCCGAATGAGCGCTTCTTCGTGGCCACCTCGGTGGGCCAGGCGGCCATCCAGCAGGAATACGTCGCCGCCGCCACGCGGCTGAACCTCTCGCGCGGCCTGCCTGCCGGCGCGCCGCTGCCGGAGCTCGACCTGCTCGGCATCTCCGGCGGCGGGGAGAACGGGGCCTTCGGCGCCGGGCTGCTGAACGGCTGGACCGAGCGCGGCGGCAGGCCCGAGTTCTTCCTCGTGACCGGCGTCAGCACCGGCGCGCTGAGCGCCCCCTTCGCCTTCCTCGGCAGCGCCTGGGATCCACAGCTCAAGGCCGTGTACACCGACATCACCCTGGCCGACGTGCTGATCCGCCGCGGCCTGACCGCGGCGATCTGGAACGACGCGCTGACGGACAACACGCCGCTGTTCCGCACCATCTCGCGCTATCTGGACGAGGCCTTGCTCGCGCGGATCGCGGCGGAATACGAGCGCGGGCGGCTGCTGCTGGTCGGCAGCACCGACCTCGATGCGCAGCAGCCGGTGATCTGGAACATCGGCGCCATCGCGCGCAGCGGGCACAGCCGCGCGCTGGACACCGTGCGCCGGATCCTGCTGGCCTCGGCCGCCATTCCCGGCGCCTTCCCGCCGCAGATGTTCGACGTGACGCTGGACGGGCGGGCCTACCAGGAGATGCACGTGGATGGCGGCGCCTTCGCGCAGGTCTTCCTGTATCCCGCCAGCGTCGCCGCGTATCGGCGCGAGCGGGTCGCCCGCCGCCTGCCGGTGGCGCCGGCCCGGGCCTGGGTGATCCGCAACGCCCGCCTCGATCCCGAATGGGCGGATGTGGAGCGGCGGACCTATGGCATCGCCGGCCGGGCGATTTCCTCAATGATAGCAGCCAGCGGCTACAACGACGTGCTGCGCATCTACGCCGCCGCGCAGCGCGACCACGTGGACTTCAACCTGGCCTTCATCGGCGCCGACTTCACGGTGGAGTACGGCAAGCCCTTCGATCCCGCCTACATGCGGCCGCTCTTCGAGTACGGGCGGCAGCGGGCGCTCGCCGGCGATGCCTGGGTGAAGCAGCCGCCGGTGTAGCAGGGGCGGTGCAGCGGGCGGCTTCAGCCCGGCCGCGGCGCGCCGGGCTGGCGCAGCGGATGCGCGGCGGCGAAGCGGGGATCGGCCTCGCAGAGCGCGACGACACGGGCGAGGTTGGGCATGCCGTCCAACCTGCCCCCGCGTTGCTCGTAGCCGGCGTAGAGGCTGTAGAGGCAGATGTCGGCGATCGTCGGCGCATCGCCGTGGCACCAGCCGCCGGCGACGGCGTCGCGGGCCAGGTGGCCTTCCACGGCCTGCAGCCCGCGGGTCATCCAGTGCATGGACCAGGCGACGATCGCCGCCTCGTCGGCGCCGAACTGCGCGGCGAGGCGTGCGCGCGCGCTCGGCACCACCAGCGGGTGCGCATCCGCCGCGCAGATAAGCGCGAGGGCGCGAACGCGGGCCCGGCCGCGCGCCTCCGGCGGCAGCAGGGGCGGCATCGGGTGCATTTCCTCCAGCCACTCCAGGATGGCCAGCGACTGCACCAGCGGCGGCCCAGCCCCGTCGTCGAGGGTCGGCACCACCGCTTCCGGGTTCAGCGCGAGGTAGGCAGGATCGAACTGGCCGCCGCCGAGGATGTCGATGCTGACCTCCTCATGGGCAGTGCCCTTCAGCGCGAGGGCGATGCGCACCCGCATCGCCGCCTGGGAGCGCCAGTGGCCGTAGAGCTTCATCATTCGCGCCGGTCCCCAGCTGCGTTCGGCCGGCATGCTATCAGCCGCCGTGCAGGACGCGATGCCAAAGCATGAGGATCGCGTCATAGGGCAGTGCCGGCACCTCGCGCAGCCGCCACCACCAGCGCTTGCGCCATGCCGTGGCAGCCGGCGCGGTGGGCGGCGGCACGGCGCGCGCGCCCAGCCCGGCCAGGCGCAGCAGCAGCACGCAGCGCGGCAGGTGGTAGGCGCTGGTCGCGGCGAAGACCGGGCCCGCGTGGCCGCGGCGCATGGCCGCCACGGCACGAACGGAGGAGAGGGTATCGGTGCCCGTCGGCTCCTCCCGGATGCGCGCGGCGGGGATGCCGAAGCCCTCGCGCAGCAGCCGGGCCATGACGGTGCTCTCGGCCTCGCCATGGCGGCCGCGGGCGCCGGTGGGCAGGTACAGCGGCGGCGCCGGCAAGGCCTCCCCGAACCGGGCGGCGGCCTCGACGCGATGGCGCAGCGTGCCGCTCGGCGTGCCGTCGGGCCGCACCGCGGCGCCGAAGATGACGATGGCCGCCGGCGCGCCGCTCACCCCGCGGGCGCCGCCAGCAGCAGCTTGTTCAACCGCTCCAGCGTGTGGCGGAGCCCTGCCAGGTCGCGCGCGAACTGCTCGCGCGAGACGCCGGAGGCGGCCAGCTCGTCGGCGATGGCGCCGAAGCTGCGGCGGCCGTCGATGCGCGCCAGAATGGCGCCGGCCAGGCGCGGCAGCGGCAGCGCGGCGCGCAGCCCGTCGAAGGTCACCGGCAGGGCGCCGTCCCGCGGCAGGCCCTTGGCGACCGTTGGTCCATCCAGTTCGCGCAGCACCGGCACGGCGTCCAGCTCCTCCCAGGGGCGGAGCGGCTCGGGGTCGCCGGCGCGCACGCAATAGACGATGTGGATGCCCATGTTGCCGGCCGCCGCCTCGGCCAGCGCCGCGCGCTCGATCGGCGGCAGCTGCGCCGCGCGCGCCTTCAGCCGGGGATCGGTGAGGAACAGGTCGGGGTCGTAGCGGATCGGCTCCACCCAGCACGCCACGCGCAGCCCGGCGCCGGTCAGCAGCGCATGCAGCGCGGGAACGGTGAAGGCCACGTCGCGCGGGTTCAGCAGCAGGTCGTAGAGCCCGGCATCGCCGCCGGAGAGGTGGTCGGTCAGCCAGGGATTGCGCTTCAGCCAGGCGGTCTCGGGCAGGTGGCGCCAGAGCCGCCGCGCCATGTCCACCCGCGCTGCCGGTGGATCCTCGGGCGGCGCAAGCAGGCGCAGTGCGTCCTGCAGCATGTAGACGCCGGTGCGGCCGTGCGGGGCATAGACCATCAGCCCGAGGCCGCCGCCGGGCGCCAGCACGGAGACCAGCGCCCGCAGCCCCGCCGCCGGGTCCGGCAGGTGGTGCAGCACGCCGCAGCAGTCGATGTAGTCGAAGGGACCGAGGCCGCTGCCGGCCAGGTCGAGGATCGAGCCCTCCACGCAGCGGATGTTGTCCAGCCTGCGCGCTGCGGCGCGGGCCTCCACGATCCGCCGCGCCGCCGCGGAGCGGTCGAGCCAGGTGACCTCGCCCGGCCGCCCGGCCCAGGCGAGGTGCTGCGCCAGCATGATGGTGCCGTCGCCGGTGCCGCCGCCGGCCACCAGCGCGCGCATCGGCAGGCTGGCGGGGCGGCGGGCACCGAAGATCCAGTGGTCCACCTCGCGCAGGTGGCTGGGGCTGCCGACGACGAGGCGCTTCGCCTCCTCCCGCGGATCGCGCTGCGGGTAGGGAAAGGCCTCGTACTGCGCGGCCAGGCGGGCATCGGTGGCGTCGGCGGTCATCGCCGGGGCTGATAGGGCATCGCGGCGAACGGGGGAATCGCGCCGCGCCGCGCCTGCCAGAACAGGCGCGGTTGCGGACGGGATGCGCGGCCCGATAAACCGCCCCTCCAGACGAGGAGGCTACAGATGGACGTGTCGGACTTCTCCGCCGCAGGCATCCGGGCGGCGCTGGCGCGCAAGGCGAAGGCGAAGGCCGCCGAGGAGCGCGCCCACCGGGAGCGCGTTGCCGCCGAGCACCAGGCCATGCGCGACGCCTTCGAAAAGCAGGAATTGCCGCCGGACGCCCTGGAGCGGGTGATGAGCCTGGTGATGAAGGCCGTCGAGCTCGGCGAAAAGGAGGCGCTCGTCTACCATTTCCCGAGCGAGTTCATGAAGGACAGCGGCCGCTGCCTTACCTCGCACCACGGCGACTGGCGGGCACAGATGACCGGGGCCGCGGCCCGGGCCGTGGCCGCGTTCGACGCGCAGCTCGCCCCGCGCGGCTTCATCCTGCGGGCCGGCATCCTGGACTACAGGGACGGCATGCCGGGCGATGTCGGTTTCTGGATCGGCTGGCAGGAGGAGGAGGGCTGAGGCGGCGCCGGCGGTTGCCGCGGGGGGCGGGCGTCCGTATCTAGCGGGCATGCCAGCCCCTGCTTCCCTGCGCGTCCTTCTGGTCGCGACCGGCCTCGGCGTGCTGCTCTCGGGCGGCGCGCAGGCGCAGCAGCGCCCGTCGCGGCTGGGCGACCACGGCGCCTGGACGGCGGCCACCCATGTCGAGGGCGGGCAGAAGGTCTGCTATGCCTTTGCCCGGGCGACGCGCAGCGACCCGGCCGGGCGCAGCGACGTGCGGCTGACCGTGACCCATCGCCCCGGGCAGCGCGATTCCGTCGTGCTGAGCGCCGGCTACCCCTATCCGCGCGGCGCCGAGGTGAAGCTCAGCGTCGGCGCGACGGAACTGGCCTTCTACACCAACGGGTCCCATGCCGCGGCGCGCGATTCCGCCGCCGCCATCCGTGCCTTCCGCGGCGGGCGGGAGGTAGTGGCGCGCGGGCCGGGAGCGGGCGGGCGCGGCACGGCCACGGACAGCT
Organism: Acetobacteraceae bacterium; assembly: GCA_019750465.1. Lineage (GTDB taxonomy): Bacteria > Pseudomonadota > Alphaproteobacteria > Acetobacterales > Acetobacteraceae > JAIEOP01. Next base: position 5,854 of record JAIEOP010000155.1, read on the forward strand.
TCTCGCTGAGCGGCTTCGGCGCCGCGCATGACGCCATCGGCCGGGAATGCCCGGCGCCCGGGCCGCGCCGGTGAGCGCGGAGCTGACGGCGGCCGAGCGGGAGCGGATCCTCGCCAAGGCCGCGCTGTTCACGCCGCCGCCGGCGACGCTGCCGGACGGGCGGCGGGATCTGGTCGGCCTCTCCCGCGCCGAGCTCGAGGCGGAGATGGCGGCGATCGGCGAGAAGCCGTTCCGCGCCAAGCAGCTCTGGCACTGGATCTACCACCAGGGTGAGCGCGACTTCGCCCGCATGACCTCGATCGCCGGGGCGCTGCGGGCGCGGCTGGCGGAGCGCTTCGTGATCGGCCGGCCGGAGGTGGCGACCGAGCAGACGGGCCGCGACGGCACGCGCAAGTGGTTGTTGCAGTGGCGCGACGGCCAGCAGGTGGAGACCGTCTATATCCCGGACAGCGACGAGGATCGCGGCGCGGTCTGCATCTCCACCCAGGTGGGCTGCACCCTGTCCTGCCGCTTCTGCCACACCGGCACGCAGCGGCTGGTGCGCAACCTCGGCGCCGCCGAGATCGTCGGGCAGTTCATGGCGGCGCGTGATTCCTACGGCGAGTGGCCGAGCCCGAAGGACGACGTGCCGCGCCGGCTCTCCACCATTGTCGTCATGGGCATGGGCGAGCCGCTCTACAATTACGAGGAGACGGCGAAGGCGCTGCGCATCGTGATGGACGGCGAGGGGATTGGGTTGTCGCGGCGGCGCATCACGCTCTCCACCAGCGGCGTGGTGCCGATGATGGACCGCTGCGGGCGGGAGCTGGGCGTGAACCTGGCGGTGAGCCTGCACGCGGTGACCGACGACCTGCGCAACGAAATCGTGCCGCTGAACCGCAAGTACCCGATCGCCGCGCTGCTGGACGCCTGCCGGCGCTATCCCGGCGCATCCAACGCGCGGCGCATCACCTTCGAGTATGTGATGCTGCGCGGCGTGAACGACAGCGAGGCCGAGGCGCATGAGCTGGTGCGGCTGCTGCGCGGCATCCCGGCCAAGGTGAACCTGATCCCGTTCAACCCCTGGCCGGGCAGCCCGTACCGCACATCGACCTACGAGCAGACGGCGCGGTTCGCCGCGATCGTGAACGCGGCGGGCTATTCCAGCCCGATCCGCCGGCCGCGCGGGCGCGACATCCTGGCGGCCTGCGGGCAGCTCAAGACCGAGAGCGCGCGGGGGCGACCGGGCGCAGCCTGACGTGACGGGGGCCGGCAACCACCCATAAGCGCTAAAATAGTGCTTGCCCCGACGCGGCGTGGTCTGATTCTGTAGGCGGATGTCCGATCCAGCGTCTG
>JAIEOP010000346.1 GCA_019750465.1 Acetobacteraceae bacterium
CGGCCCCGGCCCCCGTGCCGACCACGCCCGCCCTCCCGGCGCCGCCGCCGCCCGGCGGCGTGCAGCAGGATGCCGTCCAGCCGGTGCCGATGCGCGACGCGCCGCCCAGCTTCCGGCCCCTCGCGCGCCAGCTGCTGCCGGCGGTCGTGAACATCTCCACCACGCAGAACGTGCAGGCGCGCGGCGGCAATCGGCCGGACGCGCCGGACATGCCGCAGGCGCCGCCCGGCAGCCCGTTCGAGGAGTTCTTCCGCGACTTCTTCAACCGCAACCGGCCGGGCCCCCAAGGACAGGGGCCTGGCCAGGGACCCGGCGCGCCGGAGCAGCCGCAGCGGCCGCGCCGGGCGCAGTCGCTCGGTTCCGGCTTCATCGTCGACGCGTCCGGCATCGTCGTCACCAACAACCACGTCATCGAGGGCGCGGACGAGGTGAACGTCATCCTGCAGGACAACACCTCGATCCGGGCGCGCGTGCTGGGCACCGACCCGCGCACCGATCTCGCCGTCCTCAGGATCGAGACCGACAAGCCGCTGACCGCCGTACCCTGGGGCAACTCGGACGAGGCGCAGGTCGGCGACTGGGTGATGGCGATCGGCAACCCGTTCGGGCTCGGCGGCACCGTCACCGTCGGCATCGTCTCGGCCCGCGGCCGCGACATCCGCCAGGGGCTCTACGACGACTTCATCCAGACCGATGCCGCCATCAACCGCGGCAATTCCGGCGGGCCGCTGTTCAACATGGACGGCCAGGTGGTGGGCATCAACACCGCGATCTACTCGCCGACGGGTGGCTCGATCGGCATCGGCTTCTCCATCCCGTCCAACCTGGCGCGCAACATCGTCGCGCAGCTGGCGGATGGGGGGCGGGTGCGGCGCGGCTGGCTCGGCGTGAACATCCAGCAGGTCACGGACGAGATCGCCATCAGCCTCGACATGCCGGGCGGCGGCCGCGGCGCACTGGTGGCCCGCGCGCAGGAGGACGGGCCGGCAGCCAAGGCCGGCATCCGCAACGGCGACGTGATCCTGCGCTTCAACGGGCAGGAGATCCGCGAGATGCGCTCGCTGCCGCGCATCGTCGCGGAGACGCCGGTGGGCCGCGAGGTGCCGGTGGTGATCTGGCGCGACGGCCGCGAGCAGACCATCGGCGTGACGGTCGGCGAGCTGCCGACCGAGCCGCAGCAGGCGGCGGCGACGCCCGGCCCGCAGCAGCGCCCGACGGAACTCGCCGGCCTCGGCCTGCGCGTGCAGGGCATCACGCCCGAGCTGCGCGAGCGCTTCGGCCTGAAGCCGGAGCAGCGCGGCGTGGTGGTGACCGAGGTGCTGCCCAATACCCCGGCGGCCGAGCGCGAGATCCGTGCCGGCGACGTCATCGTCGAAGTGCAGCAGGAACGGGTGAACACGCCGCAGGAGCTGCAGCAGCGCATCGAGCAGCTGCGCCGGCAGAACCGCCCCTCCGCGCTGCTGCTGATCGAAAGTCAGCAGGGCCAGCGATTCGTGCCGCTGCGGCTCAGGGGTGGCGAGCGCGGATCACCGGGGTGATCCGCGCCGGCGGGGAGCGTGGCCGGGCTTGACCCGGCCACCGCTCCCGGACGCAATGGGCGCCCTGGCCTGGGAGAACCCCATGCACCGCCTGTTCTACGCGGACGGCTCGCCCTATGCGCGCATCGTGCGCATCGCGGTCGCGGAACTCGGCCTCGGCGATCGCATCGCCACCGTGGAGACAGCGCTGCGCGACCCCGCCTCCTCCCTGCTGCCGCACAATCCGGTTGGGCGCGTGCCGAGCCTGGTTCTGGAAGACGGCACGGTGCTGACCGAGACCACGTTGATCCTGCCCTGGCTGGACCGCGTCTCCGGCAGGCCGCCGCTGTTGCCGATGGATGGCACGGACGGGTGGCGGGTCCTCGCCGCCTATGGCCGCGTCACCGGCATGCTCGATGGCATCGCGGTGTGGAACCGCGAGCTGCGCCGCCCGGAGCACGAGCGCTCGCCCGGCGTCATCGCGCTGGAGACGGTGCGGGCGAACCGCGTGGCGGATGCGCTGGAGGCGGAGGTCGCGGGCGGAGCCCATGCCGGCGACGGCGTGGATGCCGCGCGCATCGCGCTGGCCTGCGCGTGCGGCTATTGCGAGCGGCGGCACACGGCCTGGCGCTGGCGGGATGGCCGCGCCGTGCTCGCTGCCTGGTTCGACCGCTTCGCGGCCCGCCCCGCGTTCCAGGCGACGATCCCGCCGCCGAGCGGGCTCTGACCCGCCGGCCTGCTTCCCCGCCCGCGGCAAAATCCGTATCGTCAGACCAAGGACGACGCCTGGCGGCAGGGCAGCGACAGGGGGCGGCATGCGGTGGCTTCGTGCTTGGCTGCTCGGGCTCACGCTCATCGTCGCCGCGCTGCCTGCCGGCGCCGCCGGGCTGACGCCGGAACTCGACCTCGGGAGCCCGCGCGCCACCTACCAGACCTTCTACGCCGAGCTGCGCCGCGTCGAGGAGCTCTATCGGGCCTATGCGGCGGAGCGCAGCAACGCGGCGCAGTTCGCGCTGCTGCGCGGCGTCCGGCGGTTCGGCCTGCGGATGTTCGATCTCAGCCACCTGCCGCCGGCGACGCGCGACAAGCATGCCCTGAGCGCGATCGGCATCATGGCCGACATCATGCTGCGCCTGCCCGCCATCCCGCCCGAGACCATTCCCGGCACGCCGCCGACGCCCGCCGCCGAGCTGCCCGCGTACTGGACGATCCCGGGGACGGAGCTGCGCATGGAGCGGCTGACGGCGGGGCCCTGGGCCGGCAGCTATGCATTCACCGCGGAGACGCTGGAGCGGCTGCCCGAATTCCATGCCGAGATCATCGGCCAGCCGCTGCTGCATCCCTCCTATTCGGAGAACTGGCAGGCGATGCAGCAGCGTTTCGCCGGGCCCCTGCTGCACGGGCTGCCGATGGCCGGGTTGCCGGCGCCGCTGCAGGCGCTGGTGCTCGGGACGCCGCTGTGGAAGTCGCTGCTCGCAGCCTGCGTCATTGCGCTGGTGGTCAGCGCGCTGCTGCTGGCGGGCCGCGTGGTGCGGCGCCGGGCGGCGGGCGGCTCGGAGCTGCGGCGCCGCGCCATCGGCATGATCATGCCCGTGCTGCTCGCGCTGCTGGTGGTGGCGGGCGAGTTCGTCATCGCCTGGGAGATCGGATTGGGCGGGCTGCCCTTCGACGCGAACGCCATGCTGGCGGCGATGGCGCTGTTCGGCGCGGCGGCCTGGGCGGCCTGGCTGGGCTGCCACCTGGTCGTCGAGCTGATCATCGCGCTGCCGGCCATCCCGGACAACAGCTACGACGCGCACCTGCTGCGCCTGCTGGCGCGCGTCGTCGCCGTGGTCGCCGTGGTGCTGCTGATCGTCTATGGCGCCAACACCATCGGCGTGCCGGCGCTCGGCCTGCTGGCGGGCGTCAGCGTCGGCGGCATCGCGCTGGCGCTGGCCGCGCAATCGACGGTGGAGAACCTGTTCGGCGGCATCTCCATCTTAGCCGACCGGCCCTTCCGCGTCGGCGACACCATCCAGGGCGGCAGCGTCAGCGGCGCGGTGGAGGCGGTGGGGCCGCGCTCCTCGCGCATCCGCCGCGCGGACGGCACGCTGACCACGGTGCCGAACAGCGACCTGGCGAAGATGCACATCACCAACATGTCCGCGCGCAGCGGCTTCCTGTTCCGCCATACCATCCGCCTCGGCGGCGAGGCGACGCGGGCCCAGGCGGAATGGCTGCTGGCGGCCCTGCGCGAGCGCGTCGCGGCCGAGCCGTGCGTGACGCAGGACCCGCCGCCGCGGGTGCGCCTGATCGGCTTCGGCGAGGCGTCGCTGGATCTGGAGGTCTTCGCGAAGGTGCCGGTGGCGACCCAGGCCGAGTTCCTGGAGGTGCAGGAGGGGCTGATCCTGGAGATCATGCGCGCCGTCGAGACGGGTGGCCTGCGGCTTGCCATGGCGCCGCAGCCCCTGGCGCCGCAGCCCATCGCGTTGCAGCCCATCGCGTCGCAGCCGGCGGAGGCCCCGGCGGCGGCGCGTTGAACGGCACGGCGTCAATCCAGCCGCATGCCCGCCTGTTGCACCACCGCCGCCCATTTCGCCATCTCCGCGGCAATGAAGGCGTCGAGGTCGGCCGGCGTGCCACCGACGGGATTCGCCCCCAGCGCGATCAGCGCCCCGCGCGTCGCCGGGTCGGCGAGCGCCGCGTTCAGCGCGCGGTTCAACGCCGCGATCGCCGCGGGCGGCGTGCGCGCCGGCGCCGAGAGCGCCATCCAGGAGGACGCCGCGAAGCCCGGGAAGCCCTGCTCCGCCACCGTCGGCAGATCGGGCAGCAGCGGCGCGCGCTGTCCTGTCATCGCGGCCAGCGCGACCAACCGCCCGGCGCGGATGTGCTCCAGCGCGGAGACGATGTTGTCGATCAGCACCGGCACGTTGCCGGCGATGACGTCGGTGATCGCCGGCGCGCTGCCGCGATAGGGCACGTGGCTCAGGCGCACCCCGGCGCGGTCCCAGAGCATCTCGCCGGCGGCATGCGGCGAGGTGCCGTTGCCCGAGGTGGCGTAGCCGATCTCTCCCGGCCGCGCCCGCGCCGCGGCGAGCAGCGCGCCGAGATCGCGCGCGGGAAAGCCCGGATGGGCGGCGATGACCAGCGCGCTCTCGTGGATGATGCCGATGGAGGCGAAGTCGCGCACCGGATCGAAGGGCAGGCGCGGATAGAGCGCCGGGCCGATGCCATGCGTGGCGATCGAGCTGACCAGCAGGGTGTAGCCGTCGGGTTCCGTGCGTGCCGCTGCCTCCGCGCCGACATTGCCGCCGGCGCCGGCGCGGTTCTCGACCAGGATGGTCTGGCCGATCGCGGCGCCCATGGGCTGGGCGAGCAGGCGGGCGATGGCATCCGTCGGCCCGCCCGCGGGAAAGGGGACGATCAGGCGGAGCGGGCGGGCGCGCGGCCAGACCGGCGCCTGGGCGCGGGCCGCCGCCGGCACGAGCGTGGCGGCGGCGAGCAGGATGCGGCGCCGCATGGCTCAGCGCCCCCGGAAGACCGGCTTGCGCTTCTCCATGAAGGCGCGCATCGCCTCCCTGCTGTCCTCGGTGGCGGAGAGCTGCGCCGTCATCTCCTGTTCGAAGCGGTAGCCGTCGCGCAGCGACATCTCCTCGATGGTGTTGAGGCCGTGCTTGGCGAGCTTCATGGCGATGGGCGACTTCGATGCGATGTCGCGCGCCATGGCCATGGCGGTGGGCACCAGCTGGTCGGCCGGCACCACCGCCTCCACGATGCCGAGGCGGTGCAGCTCGGCGGCGGGCACGCGGTAGCCGGTGAACATCATCCGCCGCACCGTGGAATGGCCGAACAGGCGCATGGCGTGCCGGCCGCCGCCCATCAGGCCCACGTCGATCTCCGGCAGGCCGAGGCTGGCATTCTCGCCGGCGAAGAGGATGTCGCAGGAGGCGGCCAGCGCCAGGCCCGCGCCCAGCGCCGGGCCGTTGATCGCGCCGATCACCGGCTTGCGGCATTCGAAGACGGCGTGGAAGGCCTCCCGCGCGCGGCGCAGATGCGCCAGGCCCTCGCCGGGCTCGCGCGGCTTCGTGGCGCGGTCGCGGATGTCGGCGCCGGCCGAGAAGACCTTGCCCGCGCCGGTGAGGACGGCGCAGCGGATGTCGTCGCGCTCGGCGATGCGGTCGAAGGCGAGGTGGACCTCCTCGTGGAAGCGCTGCCCCTGCGCGTTCACCGGCGGCGCGTCCATGGTCACCAGCGCGACGCCGTCCTCCAGCGCGACCCGGAGCAGGGTGAGATCGTCCATGGCCCGTTGTTTCCTTCCCGTCTGGTCCGCGGCGGGAAGGCTAGGCCGTGTCGGCGCCTGCGCCAATCCGCGATGGCGCCGCCGGGCATGCTACAGGGGCGCTGGGACGCAAGGACCGGAGGAGGCTGCGATGCCGAGAATCCTGCTGCTGCAGGGCGCGAACCTGACCTTCCTCGGGCGGCGCGAGCCGGCGATCTACGGCCCGACGACCCCGGCCGAGCTCGACGCCAGGCTGCAGCGCCATGCCGCGGAGCACGGCTGCATGCTGGAGATCTTCTACACGAACATCGAGGGCGAGGCGATCAACCGCATCTACCGGGCGGTGGACGAAGGGGTTGACGGGCTGGTGATGAACCCCGCGGGCTTCACCTATGCCGGCTTCGCCCTGAAGGACTGCATCAAGGGTGCGGCGCTGCCCTATGTGGAGGTGCACATCAGCAGCATCGCCAGGCGCAACATCCACTGCGTGCTGTCCGACGTGGCGGAGGGCGTCATCGCCGGCTTCGGCATGCATTCCTACATCCTCGGCCTGGATGCGATGCTGGAAATCCTGCGCGCGCGGGCGGCGGGGCGCTGACGCGGCCCCGCCCGGTCAGGCGCCGCCGATGATCTCGCCCGCCCGGTAGCCCTGCGCATAGAGCAGCGCGGTCAGGTCGGCATGCTCCACCCGCGCCCGCGCCGCCGCGGCGACCACGGGCTTGGCACGGAACGCCACCCCGAGCCCCGCCGCCAGCAGCATGGGCAGGTCGTTCGCCCCATCCCCCACCGTCAGCGTCGCCGAGAGCGGCAGCCCGTGCTCCGCCGCCAGGCGCTTCAGCGCCGCGAGCTTCGCATCCTTGTCAAGGATCGGCTCCGCCACCTTGCCGGTGAGCCGCCCCTCCGCGATCTCCAGGGTGTTGGAGTGATGCGCATGGAAGCCGACCCGGTCCGCGACCCGGCCCGTGAAGAAGGTGAAGCCGCCGGAGACCAGGGCGCAGTGGGCGCCGTGCGCGCGCATGGTCTGCACCAGCGCCGCCGCGCCCGGCATCAGCCGGGTCTCCGCCCAGGTGGCCTCCAGCGCCTGGACCGGCAGGCCGGCCAGCATGCCGACGCGTTCCCGCAGCGCCGCCTTGAAGTCCAGCTCGCCGTTCATGGCGCGGGCGGTGATGGCGGCGATCCGCTCCTTCAGGCCGGCGAAGGCGGCCAACTCGTCCAGCGTCTCCGTCGTCACGATCGTGCTGTCCATGTCGGCCAGCAGCAGGCGCTTGCGGCGGCCCTCGGCGGGCTGGGCGATGAGGTCCACTGCGGCTCCGGGGCCCAGCGCGGCGCGGACGGCGGCGATGGCCTGGTCCGGGGCCAGCGCCTCGAAGGGCAGGTCGGCGGCCGTCTCCGCGGCGAGCCAGTCCGGCGTGCCGGCCGCGGCGC
>JAIEOP010000519.1 GCA_019750465.1 Acetobacteraceae bacterium
TCGCCGCGCTGTTCGCCGATGCCGCGGGCCTGGCGCGCGCTGCCGCCTCGGCGGCGCGGCTCGGGCGCCCGCAGGCGGCGCACCACCTCGCCGATCTCGTCCTCGACCTGGTTCGCGCGCGGGCGGGCCTTCCACAGGAACAGCACTGATGCGCGCGCTGCCGCTCACCATCGGCCCCATCCACTTCGTCGGCATCGGCGGCATCGGCATGTCCGGCATCGCCGAGGTGCTGGCTACCCTCGGCTACGAGGTGCAGGGCAGCGACATCGCGGAGGGCTACAATGTCGCGCGGCTGCGCCAGGCCGGCGTGCCGGTGATGATCGGCCATGCCGCGGAGAACCTCGGCGAGGCGCAGGTGGTCGTCGTCTCCTCCGCGGTGAGGCGCGACAACCCGGAGGTGCAGGCGGCGCGCCAGCGGCTGGTGCCGGTGGTGCGTCGCGCCGAGATGCTGGCCGAGCTGATGCGTCTCAAATGGTCGATCGCCGTCGGCGGCACGCACGGCAAGACCACCACCACCAGCTTGGTCGCGGCGGTGCTGGAGGCGGCGAAGCTCGACCCCACCGTGATCAACGGCGGCATCGTGAACGCCTATGGCACCAACACCCGCCTCGGCGCCGGCGACTGGATGGTGGTGGAGGCGGACGAGAGCGACGGCTCCTTCCTGCGCCTCCCCTCGGTCGTCGCCGTGGTGACGAACATGGATGCCGAGCACCTGGACCACTGGGGCACGGCGGAGCACATGAAGGAGGGCTACGCCCAGTTCGTCGGCAACATCCCGTTCTATGGCTTCGCCGTGCTCTGCCTCGACCACCATGAGGTGCAGGCGATGATCCCGAAGCTCGACCGCCGCATCGTCACCTACGGCTTCTCGCCGCAGGCCGATGTGCGCGCCGAGCGGGTGATCACCGACCGCATGGGCGCGACCTTCGAGGTCACGGTGCAGGACCGCGCGACGCGGCGCGCCCGCACGATGAAGCCGTTCCGCCTGCCCATGCTGGGCCAGCACAACGTGCAGAACGCGCTGGCCGCCATCGCCATCGGCGTCGAGATGGACATCTCCGAGGAGGCGATCCGCAGCGGCCTGGCCGGCTTCAAGGGCGTGAAGCGCCGCTTCACCCGGGTCGGCGAGCAGGGCGGCATCACGGTGATCGACGACTACGGCCACCACCCGGTGGAGATCGCGGCCGTGCTGAAGGCGGCGCGCCAGGCCGGCGCGCGCGACGTGGTCGCGGTGGTGCAGCCGCACCGCTACTCGCGGCTCTCGACGCTGTTCGAGGATTTCTGCACCTGCATGAACGACGCGGGGACGGTGATCATCGCCGACGTCTATGCCGCGGGCGAGCCGCCGATGCCGGGCATCGACAAGGACGCGCTGGTGGAGGGCCTGCGGGCGCGCGGCCACCGCAGCGTGGTGCCGCTGCCGGGGCCGGACAGCCTGGCGGAGATGGTGCACGCCATCGCGCGCAGCGGCGACTACGTGGTCTGCCTCGGCGCCGGCAGCATCACGACCTGGGCGCATGCGCTGCCGGAACAGCTCGCGGCGCTCCAGCAGCGCGCACCGGGTGGCGCCGGACGCGTCACCATGCTCCGGCGCACGGCGCCATGAGCCGGCGCATGGACCAGCTCGGCATTCCTGCGATCCGTGGCCGCACTCGTGCCGGCGCGCCGCTCGCGCCGGTGACCTGGTTCCGTGTCGGCGGGCCGGCGGAATGGCTGGTGCGCCCGGCCGATGCGGACGACCTGGTGACGCTGCTGCGCAGCCTGCCGGCGGCGCTGCCGCTGACGGTGCTCGGCGCGGCGTCGAACCTGATCGTCCGGGATGGCGGGCTGCCGGGCGTGGTGGTGCGGCTCGGCGGCGGATTCGGCGCCGTGGCGGTGGAGGCGGACGGCGTCGTCGCCGGCGCGGCGGCGCTGGATGCCACCGTCGCCGAACATGCAGCCGCGGCCAGGCTCGCCGGCCTCGAATTCCTCTGCGGCATCCCGGGCAGCATCGGCGGCGCCGTCGCGATGAATGCCGGCGCCTACGGCACGGAGGTGAAGGACGTGCTGGACTGGGCCGAGGTGGCGACGCCTGGCGGCGTGCAGCGCCTGCCGGCCGCGGATTTCCGCTTCGCCTACCGGCACGCCGCGCTGCCGCCCGGCCCCGCGGTGGTGGTGCGCGCGCGCTTCCATGCGCGGCCCGGCGATGCGGGCGCGATCGCCGCGCGCATGGCGGAGATCCGCGCGGCGCGGGAGGCGACGCAGCCGGTGCGCGCCCGCACCGGCGGCTCCACCTTCAAGAACCCGCCCGGCCACAGCGCCTGGGCGCTGATCGACGCCGCCGGATGCCGCGGCCTCACGCTCGGCGGCGCGCAGGTCTCGGAGAAGCACTGCAATTTCCTGATCAACGCCGGCGGCGCCACTGCGGCCGACCTGGAAGCGTTGGGCGAGCAGGTGCGCGCGCGTGTCCTCGCCCATAGCGGCATCGCTCTGGACTGGGAGATCAGGCGCATCGGGCGTGCGAGCCCTCCCCCGCTGGCGGGGGAGGGTCGGGTGGCGGTGGACGGGGCCGCGGGTGGGAAGGACAGCACCCCCACCCGGGTCGGGCTTACACGTCCGACCCCCCGCGCCGCGGGGGAGGGAGGCACGCCATGAAGCGCGTCGCGGTGCTCTACGGCGGCATCTCCGCCGAGCGCGAGGTGAGCCTTTCCTCCGGTGGGCAGTGCATCGATGCGCTGCGCGAGGCCGGCTACGCCGTGATGCCGATCGAGGTGGGCGCCGATCTCGAAGCGTTGCTCGGCGCCTTGCATGCCGCGAAGCCCGATGCGGTGTTCAACGCGCTGCACGGCCGCTACGGCGAGGATGGCTGCATCCAGGGCGTGCTGGACCTGCTCGGCATCCCCTACACGCATTCCGGCGTGCGCGCCTCCGCCGTCGCCATGGACAAGCAGGCGGCGAAGGCGCTGTTCCGCGGCTGCGGCCTGCCGGTCGCCGAAGGCTACGTGCTCGACCGGGCCGAGCTGGAGATGCACGACCCGCTGGCCCGCCCCTATGTGCTGAAGCCGGTGAACGAGGGCTCCTCGTTCGGCGTGACGATCATGCGCGAAGGCGACAACCGGCGCGTCGAGATCGCCCGGAGCTGGCGCTTCGGCGACCGGATCATGGCAGAGCGTTTCGTGCCGGGCCGTGAGCTGACCGTCGCCGTCATGGGCGACCGCGCGCTCGCGGTGACGGAGATCGAGACCGGCCACCAGTTCTACGACTACGAGGCGAAGTACGCCGATGGCGGCAGCCGCCACACCGTCCCGGCACGCATCCATCCGCTGGCCGCGGAGCGCGCGATGGAGATCGCGCTGGCGGCGCATGCCGCGCTCGGCTGCCGCGGCGTCAGCCGCGCCGACTTCCGCTACGACGATACCCATGGCGAGCCCGGCCAGGTGGTGCTGCTGGAGGTGAACACCCAGCCCGGCATGACGCGCACCTCCCTGGTGCCGGAGCAGGCCGCGCATGCCGGGATCGGTTTCCCCGCGCTCTGCGCCTGGATGGTGGAGAACGCCCGCCATGGCCCATGAGCCCGCCCGCCGCGCCCGCGGCGCCGTCGGAAGCAGGTCGCCGAACCGTCCCTCGGCGCTGCGGCTCTGGCTGCGCCGCCGGCGCAACCTGCTCAAGCCCGCGGCGGTAACGCTGCTCGGCCTCGGTGCGCTGGGCGCCACCGGAGTTGCGCTGGTCGCCGCCGATCCGGCGGGCCGCGTCGCCGCGATCTGGGACCGCGCCGCGGATTTCGGCGCCGGTGCGGGCCTGGTCGTGCAGGAGGTGATCCTGGAAGGGCACCGCAACGCACCGATCGGCCTGGTGCGGGAGGCGCTGGCGGTGCATCGCGGCGACCCGATCCTCGGCTTCGACCCGCACGCCGCGCGCGAGCGGCTGGAGATGATCGCCTGGATCGAGCGCGCGCATGTGGAACGCCATCTCTCCGGCACCATCCGCGTGCGCCTCGAGGAACGCCGTCCCTTCGCCTTCTGGCAGCGCGACGGACGCATCAGCGTGATCGACCGCGAGGGCAAGGTCGTCGCCACGGAGAATATCGGCCAGTTCGGCCGCCTGCCGCTGGTGGTCGGCGCCGGCGCCGAGCGCGTCGCCGCCGCGATGATCGACCTGATGGGCGCAATGCCAGAGCTGATGGACCGCACCCACGCGCTGGTGCGCATTTCCGAACGGCGTTGGAACCTTCGCCTGCGCAACGGCACCGACGTGCTGCTGCCGGAGGGCCAGGAGGCGCCGGCGCTGGTGCGGCTGGCCGAGCTGCACCAGCGGCAGAACCTGCTCGACCGGCCGCTGGTCGCGATCGACCTGCGGCTGCCGGACAGGCTGGTGCTGCGGCTGCCGCCTGGGCCGGCACCGGACCCCAACGCCGTGCAGCGCACCAGGAGCGGACGCGGATGAACCAGATGTCCCGCCTGCCCGTCGGCACGGAGCCGCCCGGGCCCGGGCGGCGCCGCCGTGGCGCCAGGACCGGCACCTTCGGCGTGCTCGACATCGGCACGACGAAGATCGTCTGCCTGATCGCCCGCATCGAATCGGGTGGCGAGCCGCGGGTGCTCGGCTTCGGCTGGCAGCGCGCGCGCGGCGTGAAGGCCGGCTCCATCATCGACCTCGCCGAGGCCGAGCGCGCCATCCGCGCCGCCTGCGGCCAGGCGGAGGAGATGGCCGACACGCAGCTCGGCGCCGTCATCGTGAACCTCTCCTGCGGCCAGCCGGAGAGCCGGCACCAGCACATCGCCTGGCCGATCGGCGGCCGCGCCGTGACGGAGCAGGATCTGCGCGCCATCCTGCAGGAGGGCCGCCGGCGGGTCGCCGAGGACGGGCGGGAGACGGTGCACGCCTTCCCGCTCGGCTTCACGGTCGATGCCACGCCCGGCGCCGATGACCCGCGCGGCATGATCTGCGAGCAGCTCACCGCGCGGCTGCACCTGGTGGATGCGGCGCAGGCCTCGCTGCGCAACCTCGGCGCCTGCCTGATGCGCTGCGACCTGGAAGTGGAGGAGCTGGTCTCCGCCCCCTTCGCCGCGGGCCTGGCGACGCTGGTGGAGGACGAGAAGCAGCTCGGCGCCGTGGTCGTGGACATGGGCGGCGGCACCACCTCGGTCGCGGTGTTCCACGAGGGGCACCTGGTGCACACGGCGCAGCTGCCGGTCGGCGGCTGGAACGTCACCAACGACCTGGCGCGCGGCCTGTCCACGCCGATCGCACACGCCGAGCGGCTGAAGACGCTGCATGGCGGCACCCAGGCGGTGCCGGAGGACGACCGGGAATGGCTCCCCGTGCCGATGGTGGGCGAGGAGGAGGACCACATCGCGCGCATCCCGCGCGCCATGATCGTCAACATCATCCGACCCCGCATCGAGGAGACCTTCGACCTGGTGCGAGACCGCATCGAGGGCGCCGGCCTCGGCGAGGAGGCCGGGCGGCGCGTGGTGCTGACCGGCGGCGCCAGCCAGCTCGTCGGCGTGCGCGAGATCGCCGCCCAGGTGCTGGACCGCCAGGTGCGGATCGGGCGCCCGCATCCGGTGCGTGGCCTGCCCGAGACCGCGTCCGGCCCCGGCTTCGCCGCGCCCTGCGGGCTGCTGGCCTGGGCCGGCGGCGAGGGCCGCCCGCTGCTCGACATCCAGGCCGGGCTCGACCGTCCCTCCGGCATGGTCCGTCGCTTCGTGCAGTGGCTGCGGGAGCGCAGCTGAGATGACGCCTCGCGGAGCCGCGAGAATTCCTGTGGACGACTCGGGCCGCTGCCGCGTCCCGACCGAGACACGACTCGATACACGCCCCTACCGTTCCGCCAGGAGGCCCTTCCGCCCATGACATTGAACCTGACGCTCCCGGTGTCGCAGCACACGGATTTCAGCCCGCGCATCACCGTCATCGGTGTCGGCGGAGGCGGCACCAACGCGGTCAACAACATGATCGCCATGGGCCTGGACGGCGTGGATTTCGTCGTCGCCAACACGGATGCGCAGGCGCTGGTGCACAGCCGCGCGGAACGCCGCGTGCAGCTCGGCCCGCACCTGACGCAGGGGCTGGGCGCCGGCGCCAAGCCCGAGATCGGCCGCGCCGCCGCCGAGGAGGCGACCGAGGAACTGGCGCGCCACCTCGAGGGCAGCCACATGGTCTTCATCACCGCCGGCATGGGCGGCGGCACCGGAACGGGCGCGGCGCCCGTCATCGCGCGCATGGCGCGCGAGCGCGGCGTGCTGACGGTTGGCGTGGTGACGCGCCCCTTCGACTTCGAGGGCAAGAAGCGCCGCACCCTGGCCGAGCATGGCATCGAGGAGCTGCAGCAGGTCGTCGATACGCTGATCATCATCCCGAACCAGAACCTGTTCAGGCTGGCGAACGAGAAGACCACCTTCGTCGAGGCGTTCAAGATGGCCGACAACGTGCTCTACATGGGCGTGCGCGGCGTGACCGACCTGATGGTGAACCCGGGCGTCGTGAACCTCGATTTCGCCGACATCCGCACGGTGATGGCGGAGATGGGCAAGGCGATGATGGGCACCGGCGAGGCCGAGGGCGACGACCGCGCCGTGAAGGCCTCGGAGGCCGCGATCAGCAACCCGCTGCTGGAAGATACCTCGATGCAGGGCGCCAAGGGCGTGCTGATCAACATCACCGGCGGCCATGACCTCACGCTGTTCGAGGTGGACGAGGCGGCCAACCGCATCCGCAAGGAGGTGGACGAGGACGCCAACATCATCTTCGGCTCCTCGATCGACGAGACGATGAACGGGCGCATCCGGGTCTCCGTCGTCGCCACCGGCATCGATGCGGCGGTCACCGTGCAGGCAGAGGCGCCGCCGGCACGGCCCGAGGGGCTGACCGTCGTGGCGGGCGGCCGTGCCGCGGCCGCGCCGCCTCCGGTGGCGGCGACCCCGCCCGCGCCGACCCTGCCGCAGCGTCGGGCTGCAGGAGGCGGCGGGCAGGCCGCTGCGCTGCGCCCCGCCGCGGTGGCGCAGCCCGAAGCCGTGGCCACTCCCTCCCCGGTGGTGCTTGCCGTGGCCAAGGCCGTGGAGGAGACCGAGCCGCTGGTTGCGCTGCGGCCGGCCGCCGAACCCATCGCCCGCGCGCCCGCCGCACCACCGCCCGCGCCTGCCGGCGGCAGCCGGTTCGGCAACCTGTTCCGCGCAGTCACCGGTGGCTCCTCCGGCCTGATGCGCCGGCAGCTGCCCGAGGCGCCGGCCCCGGTGCCGGCG
>JAIEOP010000072.1 GCA_019750465.1 Acetobacteraceae bacterium
CGCGCCGCCTCCGGCCAGGCGCAGCGGGTCGGCGCCGCGGCCCAGCACGCGCGAGGCCCAGGCGAAGCCGAACAGCCCGCCGAGCGCCAGCGCCGCGGTGAGCCGGGTGGTGTCGCCGACGCTCAGCCGGAGCACCTGGCCGCCATAGGGCTCGATCAGCACGTCGCTCATGCTGAAGGCCATGGTGCCGAGGCCGATGGCGAGCAGCTGGCGCTCGACCTGACCACCCCGGCGGAACCGGGCCCAGGCGTCGCGGAAGGCGGGGGATGGCTCGCGCGGCGTGGCGGCGGCGGCCCGCACGGCGCCGCCGCGCGGCTCCTGCTTCCACAGCGCGACGCCGTTCAGCACCAGGGTCGCCACCGCGGCCGCCTGGATCACCTGGATCAGCCGGCCCGGGCTGAACGGATCCAGCATGGCGCCGAACAGCAGGGCACTGCCGACCATGCCGAGCAGCAGCATGACATAGAGCAGCCCGACGACGCGCGGATGCGCCTCCGCCGGGGCGAGGTCGGTGGCCAGGGCGAGGCCCGCGGTCTGGATCACGTGCATGCCGGCGCCGACCAGCAGGAAGGCGAGCGCCGCAGCGGCGAGCCCGACCCAGGGCGGTGCGACCGCGGCCTCGCCGGCGCCGGAGAGCACCAGCAGGGCGAAGGGCATGATCGCGAGGCCGCCGAATTGCAGCATGGTGCCGCGGTAGAGGAAGGGCACGCGGCGCCAGCCCAGGGCGCTGCGGTGGTTGTCCGAGCGGAAGCCGATCAGCGCGCGGAAGGGCGCCACCAGCAGCGGCAGCGCGATCATCGCCGCGACCAGGGAGGCGGGCACGGCGAGCTCGACGATCATCACCCGGTTCAGCGTGCCGACCATCAGCACGATCGCCATGCCGACCGAGACCTGGAACATCGAGAGGCGCAGCAGGCGCCGCAGCGGCAACTCCGGCGTCGCCGCGTCCGCGAAGGGCAGGAAGCGGGGGCCGAGCCCGATCCATGCCCGAACCAGGCTGCGGCTCGCACGGTTCATCGCACGACCCTTCCCAGGCGGTCTCCCGGTGGCGCCGCCATACCGCCGGCGGGTACGGCCGGAGCCGCCCGCCGGTCGTCGCGTGTCCAGGCTATCGGGCGGGCTGGTCCGGCGGACCCGCCAGCGCGAAGGTATTGCCGTCCGGCCGCTCCGCCGGCGGCGCGGTTGCGGTCTGCGCGACCGGCGCCCCGCCGGGCTGCGGCGTGACCGTGACGACGAAGCTGCCGTCGCCGCCGCCGGCCGCCGGGGCCACGGTGATGGAGAAGGACGGCAGCGCCTGCGGCGCTGCGGCCACGGCGGGCGCCGCGGCGCCGCTGTCGGCGGCGCGTGTCCGAGCGCTGCCCTGCCAGTAATTCGACATCCAGGTGGTGTTGGTCATCACCGAGGCATGCACGAGCAGGGCGATCGTCGCCACGCCGCCGAGGAAGAGCGGCAGCCCCACCGTCGGCTTGACGACGCACCAGATGCGACCTTGGTTCATCGGGCCTCTCCTATTTCAGCCAGGGCGTGAACAGGTACGCCAGGATGTGCGCGATCAACGCGATGACGAAGAACACGCGCGCGCCGTCGATGACGTGCTTGTGCAGCTCCTCCGACTCGCGGATCGTCAGGCCGGTGGGCCAGACCCTGTCCGGATCGTCCAGTGACGCCGGTCTCCTGATGTCGTCGCTCATCTTGGGCCCCTCCTTCCAGGCACCTGGGCGTGTCGGGCCGCGACCCTCTGGCCGTGCCCGATCTTTGCCAGACGCCGTCCGCACCGCCGGAAAGGTGACGCCCGCGGCCCACCCCGTTGCTCCAGGCACACGGCCTGGGGCTGGGGAGGTCGCGCACGCCCGTCGGGAGACGCCGTTACGCTGGCACTGCCAGCCTAGTCACTGTCATGTCAGATTGACAATCGCATCTGTCAACATAACCGAAAGTTAATCATCCACGAGCCACCGCACGGCCTGCGCGCCGGCTCGGCGGTGGGCGGTCCAGGCACGCTGCCGGCTCAGCGTGACCAGCACGATGGTTGCTCTTCCCTACTCCGCCTTACGATGCTGATGCGTTTCGGCGTCCGTGGGTGCCGGGCCTGGTGGTCAACCCCGGCACCTGACGCGGCGCAGCCCGCGACGGGACGCGGGCGCACGGCCGCGCTTGGTCGGCGGCTCCAGCCGCGCGACCGGTCGGCCGTGCTCCAGGATCAGCACCGGATGGCCGCGCTGCGCCCGGCGGGAAAACCACATCATTCTCCGCCGCACTGCCTCCGCCGGGATGCGAACGGCGAACCCCATCGCGTGCCTCACGCAAAGCCGAGGAACACAGCGAGGCTGCGGTTCAGTGCCACCGCCTCGTCGTCGCTGATCCGGCCGATCGTCTGCCCGATCCGGTCGCGCCGCACACCGGTCAGCTTGTCGACCATGATCCAACTCGGTGCCCGCAGTGGGAGCCGTGCGCTCGGCGCCAGCCGCAGCCGGAGCAACGCCGCGTCGTGCGCCACGGTCGTCACCGGGCAGACCACGACACTCAGCGTCTGGTCGTACAGGTCGGACTGCACCACCACCGCAGGGCGCGGCTTGCTCGCGTAATCCCCGCCGCCGCGATCGGCGACGATGACCACGTCACCGCGGCGCATCGGCTTCGGCGACGTCGTCCTCGTCGTCGGGCCACGCCGAGTTGCGCTCGATGAAGCCCATGATGTCCTCGAACTCCGCGCGATCCGCGTCGACCAGCCGCGACTGCCGGCGCGCTTCTTCGGCGAAGCCGGGGGCGCGGGTGTCCGGCACCCAGATCTGGATCGGGCGCAGACCTCGCTTGCGCAGCTCCGCCCGGTGGGCGGCCACGCGCTTCCGCACTTCGGACGCGGCCATCGGCACCTCCACCATCCGTTACATGTAACTCGCCGGCCGGCCCCATTCAAGGCCGATCTCCCTCCCTCTCAACAGCAGGAGTACCCATGCGGAACTTCGTCCAGCCGGGTGACAGCCTGGCCGTCGCCGTGCCCTATGCCGCAGGCGTCACCGCCGGCCAGGGCGTCCTGGTCGGCGCGCTGTTCGGCGTCGCCGCCGCAGACGGCGCCCAGAACGCCGTCATCGAGGCCGCCACCCAGGGCGTGTTCGACCTCGCCAAGGAGCCATCGCTCGCCATCACCGCCGGCGCCCGGGTCTTCTGGGACAACGCCAACCGCCGCGTCACCACCGCCGCCGCCGGCAACTTCTCGATCGGCATCGCCACCCAGGCGGCGCTGGCGGTGGACACGACCGTGCGCGTCTGGCTCAACCGCGTCCCCGCCTCCGGCGCATGAGCGGCGATCCGAAGACCAGCCGGGGCTACCGCAACCGCAAGCCCGGCAACATCGAGCATGTCGCCACCAACAAGTGGCGCGGCCACGAGACGCCGCCCTCGGACGGGCGCTTCTCCCGCTTCCGGTCGCACCAGCATGGCATCCGCGCGCTGGCGCTGCTGCTGCAGAGCTACCAGGACCGGCACGGCCTGCGGACGGTCCGCGGCATCGTGGCGCGTTGGGCGCCGAGCAGCAAGAACGACACCCGGTCCTACCAGGCGGCGGTCGCCGCGCGGCTCGGGGTCGGCCTCGACGACCCGATCAACCTGCACGTGCCGCCACCATGCGCGGGCTGGTCGAGGCGATCATCCGCCACGAGCCCGGCGGCATGCCTTACGCGCCGGAGACCGTCGCGGAGGGCCTGCGCATGGCGGGGCTGGTCCAGCCGGGCCTCGCCCACAGTGGCACGGTCCGCGCCGCGGCGGGCTCGGCGGTCGCCGGCGTCACGGCCGCGGCGGTGGTCGATGCGGTCACCACGCTCGCGCCGCATGCCGAGGGGCTGGCCGCGGTGCTGCGGGCGCTCGGCCCCTGGGGCGTCGCCGCCGCGGTGATCGGCGCCGCGGCGTGGGCCATCCACCAGCGGCTGCAGCGGCAGCGGTAGGTCGCCCGATGACGGACCACGACCGCGAACTCGGCGCCATCGTCACCCGCCTGGCCCACGAGAACGGCGCCATCGAGAGAGCGCACGGCCACCTCAAGGCGGCGATCGCCGATGCGCTGCTGCTGCGCGGCGCGCGCGACTTCCCTGGCCTGGCCGCCTACCGCGGCTTCGTCGACGAGGTGGTCGGGCGGCACAACGCCCGCGTCGCGCCCCGCAGCGCCATCGAGCGCGCCAGCCTGCAGGACCTGCCACCCCGGCGCACCGCCGACCACGAGGAGGCGGTCGTCACGGTCACCTCCTCCAGCGGCTTCCTGCTGCGCAAGGTGTTCTACAGCGTTCCCTCCCGCCTGATCGGCCACCGCCTGCGCGTGCGGCTGTTCGATGACCGGCTGGAGGTCTTCCTCGGCGGCACGTTCCGGTTCGCGCTGCCCCGCGGCCGATCCCGACCAGATGGCCGGCATGGCCACGTCATCGACTACCGGCACGTCATCCGCGCCCTGCGCCGCAAGCCGATGGCGCTCCTCGGCCTGGTCTGCCGCGACAGCCTGTTCCCCCGCCCGGCCTATGCCCGCGCCTTCGAGGCCCTGCGCGCCGCCCTGCCGGACCGGCTGGCCTGCCGCATCACGGTGGAACTCCTCTCCCTCGTCCACCACGCCACGATCTTCGAGATGAACGTCGAGAGCTATCGCAGGCGAGCCGCCGTCGACCGCAAACGCGGACCAGGCCGCCCACCAACCCGCGCGACAATCAACGCCTCAGCCTGATTGCCGTGCGCAGCCGGAAAGCACTTGCATCCCTGTCGCGCCGCGACAATCATCCAGACGCCGCGACCACAGACTCTCATCCTGATCGTCGCGCAGATCGCATCCAGATCGTCGCGCTACAAGGTCGCCCTGGCCATCAGTGCGACCTCCGTCGGGCCAAAGGGCCGGGGCGCTCGATGCGGGTGCGGCGCAGCTCGACCTCGATGCTGAGCTCGCCGATGCGCTGCATGGCCGCGGCGAGTTCGGTGCTGGCGGCCTCCGCCTCGCGCTCTTTGAGAGCGCCGTCGAGCGCGGCCTCGGCCTCCTGGCGCCATTGCTCGAGCTTGAACATCGGCACGCCGGGTTCGCGGGAGAGCAACTCAGCGCTCTCGCCACGCAGCAGGCGCAGGACGACTTCGCGCTTGCGCGCGACGCTCCACCGCCGGCCTGGCGCCAAAGGGCCGATCCGCAGCGTCGGCGTGGCGGTCGGCGCCGCTGGGGCAGGCAGCGCCTGGCCGGTGGACAGCGTGGATCGGCTGCGCCCGCCCTCGCAGCCCACCGGCCCATCCACCGCGTCAGGACGATCGATCTTCTTCATGCTGGACATCATCGTTCCGGTTTCTCCTCGGGCAAATGGGTGCCCAGAGAAACCGGGTGCAGCTCAAGGCCGCATCGGGGAGGGGTTTTCGAGATGTCCGACTGGCGTTGACATGCGTGGCTGCTGAACCCCAGCTCAGCCGTGAGCAGCTTGCCTGGCCACGCCGGGGTGTCTATCTACGGCGGCCTTGCTGCCCAGGCGTATAGCCTAAGGGCCTAGCGCGGATGGGTGGCCGAGCGGTCGAAGGCGCGCGCCTGGAAAGTGCGTATACGTCAAAAGCGTATCGTGGGTTCGAATCCCACCCCATCCGCCAACTGCCCTGGGTGTCCCGCTCAGCCGCGTGCCCGTGATCGGCTTGTCGTCGCCGCGGATGCGCCGAAGGACGGGATTGCCCCCGTCGAGCTGTTCTCCCAGGGCCTCGAGGCGCTGGATCGTCTCGGGCTTCAAGCCGCCATAGGCCAGTTCCTGGATGCGGTAGACCAGGCGGCTTTCCAGGAAGCGCCGATTGTAGGGCGGCGGCTCGGCCGCGAAGAGCTCCCGCCATTGCTGCTTCAGGTCCGGCGTGGCGGTGGTCTTCAGGGCTGCCAGGCGCCCGAGCACGTCGGCCGGTGGAATGGCGAGGATGATCGGCGCCGGCGGGGTGCCGACTTTGGATTTGGTGGCGCGTGTCATGCGGGGCTCCGGTTTGTCCGTTTCGCATCCAGGCGCTGAGGGGACGGGAAGTGTAGGTCGCGCTCTCCCTGGTCAGCGGCCTCGCGCGCAGCTTCCCCGGCAGCGCGGCTGCGCAGCCGCAGCAGCCCGGCGGCCAGGATGCTGCAGACCTCGCGGAGGTGCGGCGCGAGATGGGGATTGGCGGGGTTCGGTGGCATGGCTGGGAGGCAAGATCGTGTCGCCCAATCGAGAAGAACAGCGAAAACAATCTCTTAGCGAAGGCCCGCGAGAACAAAAGCACTGCAGCGAAGTTCCGCGGTTGGTGGCAGGCGCGGCAGCCATCAGTCCGCAGGAGCCGCCACGGGAACTACGAGCTACGCTGCACTACTTCTGATTGCGTTTCTGCAACCGCCTAGCCATGTTCGATGCGCAGCGCTTGCGGCTGCGATTCGCGAGAGCTGGAGGCTGTTGAGGTTGCGGGATAAGGGCTGGGCCTTCAGTGGGCGCGATGAGAGCGGCAGCGATTCTCCCGCCGCTACCGGCTGACTCATGGGCCACCAGCGCCTCGGGAAACTGCCAGCCTATCGACTGCTGCCCGAGATCATCAGATATCTCCTGGATGGCGGAACGCCGACGGCAGATCTGGTCGACCAGGTCACCAAGGTCGGCCAGGACGCGCTGAAACTTGCCCTGAAGGACCCCGTCTTCATCGAAGCCCTTTGGCTTCTCGTCCGGCTTCCACAGGAAGCCAGCTCGGGGGCATTCGCCGACGGCATGGCGGCACTCGGACTTCGGGGTCCTCCGCCCAAGTCGCTGCCCGAGCTGCTCGTGGCATACGACGCGGCTCTGGAACAGGTTCAGCGGCGCAGTTTCGCCGGCTCCACTGACCTGGGCGAAATGGCGCGACAGGCTGCGCTGGGAGCTCTTGCCGAGACGGTGCAACAGCGTCTTCCGGTATTGTGGCAGCCCACGGCGGAGGATCTGCGCCACTCTCTGTCCGCGCTGAAAAATGCGGACGCCTTCGCTGATTTGGCGCAGCGCTTCCATTCCAGGTTTGTGGACCGGGTCATCCACTACTATCTCGACCGGAACCTCCATCGGATGATCGCGCCCGATAAGACAACCAAATCAGTGAACGACCTCGAGGCTTTCAACGGCGCGATCCGGCGCCACTGCGATGAGGCATCGCTGATCATGCGTGCCTTCGCGCGAGACTGGTTGGGCAAGAATTTTTACAAGGAGTGAGCTGCACCCTGTTTCCCTGGACACCCAGTTGTCCGCGGAGAGACCGGAACGATGATGTCCAGCATGAAGACGAT
>JAIEOP010000111.1 GCA_019750465.1 Acetobacteraceae bacterium
GACGGCGGCGAAGTCGCGCACCCGGCGCAGCAGGCGGCCGGCCACGCGCGGCGTGCCGCGGGAGCGCCGCGCGATCTCCATCGCGCCGTCCTCGGCAAGCTGGAAGCCCAGGCGGCCGGCGCCGCGGCGGACGATCTCGAACAGCTCCGGCGTCTCGTAGAATTGCAGGCGCAGCGGGATGCCGAAGCGGTCGCGCAGCGGCTGGGTCAGCAGGCCGGCGCGCGTGGTGGCGCCGACCAGCGTGAAGGGCGGCAGGTCGATGCGAACCGTCCGCGCGGACGGTCCCTCGCCGATGATGAGGTCCAGGCGGAAATCCTCCATCGCGGGATAGAGCGTCTCCTCGATGGCGGGCTGGAGGCGGTGGATCTCGTCGATGAACAGCACGTCGCGCGGCTGCAGGTTGGTGAGGATCGCGGCCAGGTCGCCGGCACGCTGCATGATCGGGCCCGAGGTCGCGCGGAAGCCCACCCCCAGCTCGCGCGAGACGATCTGCGCCAGCGTGGTCTTGCCGAGGCCGGGCGGGCCGAAGAACAGCGCGTGGTCCATCGGCTCGCCGCGCGCGCGGGCGGCCTCGATGAAGACCTTCAGGTTCTCGCGCAGCGGCTTCTGGCCGATGAACTCGGCCAGGGTCTGCGGGCGGAGGGAGCCCTCGGTGGCGTCCTCCTCCTGCCGCGCGCCGGCGGTGAGGCGGTCGTCGGGCGGGGGGGTGGTCATCGGGAGTCGCACCGCCCCCGCCCCGGCCCTCCCCCGCGCGCGGGGGAGGGAGGCGCGGCAAAGCCCTCCCCCGCACGCGGGGGAGGGTTGGGAGGGGGCGGCGCCCAGAACCGCATCACCGCGGCGCCAGCTCGCGCAGGCTGTCGCGGATCACGGCACCAAGCGCCGCCTCCGCGCCCAGCCGCTGCATCGCCCGCGCCACCGCCGCCGCCGCCTCCGGCCGCCGCCAGCCGAGGTTCAGCAGCGCCGAGATCGCGTCCGCCCCAACCCCCGCCTCGGCCCCGGCGCCATTCCCCGCCGGCAGCACAACGCCGCCGCTGTCATCCGGCGTGACGCGCCCCGTGGCCCATTTCTGCATCGCCGGCTCATCGACGATGCGGTTCGCCGTGGTCGGCCCGATGCCCTTGATGCCGCCGACGCGCTTCCTGTCCTTCGCCGCGATGGCATGCGCCAGCTCGCCCACCGCCAGGTCCGACAGCACGATCAGCGCCTTCTGCGGGCCGATCGTCTTCACCTCGGTGAGCGCCAGGAAGGCCCCGCGCTCGTCCTCGGTGGCGAAGCCGAAGAGCGTGATGGCATCCTGGCGCACCTGCGTCTCCACCAGCACCTTCACCACGCCATCGGCCGATTGCAGCCGCGACAGCGTCTTCGCCGAGCAGGCGATCAGGTAGCCGACGCCATTGACGTCGATGATGCAGCCGCCCTCGACCACGCCGTCCAGCCGCCCGGTGAGCCGGCCGATCATGGCGCCCCCGGCCCGCTTGCGGGGCGGCTCATGGCGAATAGGCCCGTGCCAGCGCGATGCGGCTCTGCCGGTGGTGCGCGTGGCAGATCGCCACCGCCAGCGCATCCGCCGCATCGGCGCGGCGGATCGCCGACCCGGGCAGCAGCATGCGCACCATCGCCGCCACCTGCACCTTCTCCGCGTGCCCCGTCCCGACCACGGCGCGCTTCACCTCCATCGCCCCGTATTCGGCAACGGGGATGCCGGCGAGCGCGGGGGCCAGCAGCACCACGCCGCGCGCCTGGCCGAGCTTCAATGCCGCGGCCGGATTCTTGTTGACGTAGGTGTGCTCCACCGCCGCCTCGTCCGGCCGCCAGGCCTCGATCAGCCCGAGCAGCGCGCGGTGCAGCGTGGCAAGCCGCGCCGCCAGGTCGAGCGCCGTGTCGGTGGAGATCACGCCGTCGCCGAGATGGCGCAGGTGGTTGCCGGCGCACTCCAGCACGCCCCAGCCCGTATGCTGCAGGCCGGGGTCCAGGCCGAGCAGCCGGACGGTGCCCGCTGCCATCCCTAGGCCGCCGACAGCCGCTGCATCACGTCCTCGGACACCTCGAAATTCGCATGCACGGCCTGCACGTCGTCATTGTCGTCCAGCGCATCGATCAGCTTCAGCACGGCCGCGGCGCGCTCCTCGTCGAGGTCGACGGTGGTGCTCGGCAGCCATTCCAGCTTGGCGATCTCGGCGCCGCCGAAGCGTGCCTCCAGCGCGTCGCGCACGGCGAAGAAATCCTCGATCGAGGTGGTCACCTCATGCGCCTCGGCGTCGCTGTCCACGTCCTCGGCGCCCGCCTCGATGGCGGCTTCCAGCATGGCGTCGGCGCTGGCCGCCGCCGCGGGGTAGCGGATCACGCCCTTGCGCTCGAACTGGAAGGCGACGGAGCCGGTCTCGCCCAGCGCCCCGCCATGCTTGCCGAAGATCGATCGCACGTCGCCCGCGGTGCGGTTGCGGTTGTCGGTCAGCGCCTCGACGATCACGGCGACACCGTGGGGACCATAGCCCTCGTAGCGCACCTCCTGGTAGTCCTCGCCCCCGCCGCCCTGCGCCGCCCGCTTGATGGCGCGGTCGATCGTCTCGCGCGTCATGTTGGCGGTCAGCGCCGCCTTCACCGCGGCGCGCAGCCGCGGGTTCATCGCCGGATCGGGCAGGCCGGTGCGGGCCGAGACGGTGATCTCGCGGATCAGCTTGCCGAAGGCGCGGGCCTTCTTCGCGCCCTGCGCCGCCTTGCGGTGCATGATGTTCTTGGCGTGGGAATGGCCGGCCATGGCCCGAATCGGTCCCCAGAGCTTAGATTTCGGTTGAGGAGAGGCTTATAGCGCCCGGTCCCGCCCCGCGCCACCGCGCGGGGTCCGGGCCCCGAAACCCGCCCTCGCCCAATCGCATGCCAGGCGCTACCATTGCGCACACGGGATGTAAGCCCCGCAACCCGGGGGAGCGATTGGACGAGATCGACACCGCGCCCGCGCGTGACCTGCTTGCCGCCGCCTTCGACACGGGCTCGGAAGCAGGACGCGAGCGCGTGCGCCTGGCCATCGAGAAATTCGGCATCGCCTTCTTCGAGAGCGACCTCGCCGCCGGCAGGCTGGTGCTCTCGCCCAACGCCTTCGCGATGTTCGGCCTGCCCGTCCCGGCCGAACCATCGGCGGACCGCGCCATGTTCTGGCGCCGCTACCACCCGGACGACGCCGAATGGGCCCGCGCCCGTTTCGAGGCCGACCTGCGCGGCGAGCGGGGGCGCAACGACTACCAGGAGCGCGTGCGCATCATCCGCGCCGATGACGGCCGCGTGCGCTGGATCGAGTTCTCCGGCCACATGTTCGGCCCGCCCGGCGCGCGCACCCACATCGTCGGCATGCTGCGCGACACCACCGCGGCCGTGGAGGCGGAGGAGCGCCAGCGCCTGCTGGCGCGCGAGGTGGAGCACCGCGCCAACAACGCGCTCGCCGTGGTGCAGTCCTTGATTCGGCTGACCGGCGGCGAGACGCTGGCCGAGTACCGGCGCAGCCTGGAGGGCCGGATTCTGTCGCTGGCGCGCAGCCACAGCCTGACCGGCGGCGGTCACGGCGGGACGCCGGTGGCGCTGCCGGACCTGCTGGCGGGCGAGCTTGCGGCCTATCGCGGCCATGTGGACATGGCCCTGGCCGAGGTGCCGCCGCTGGCGCTGACCTCCGTGCAGCCGGTGGCGATGATCCTGCACGAGCTGGCCACCAACGCGGCGAAGCACGGCGCGCTGTCCAGCGCCGCGGGCCGCGTGCACCTCACCGTCCAGGCCGGGGCGGAGGAGGTGGCGCTGGGCTGGACCGAGCAGGGCGGCCCGGGCGCGCGCAACGCGACGCCGCCGGCCCGCAGCGGCACCGGCATGGCGGTGGTGCGGGCGCAGGCGCGGCGGCTCGGCGCCGGACTCGACTTCCACTGGCACGAAGCCGGGCTGGCGGTCGAACTGCACGTGCCGATCAGCCGTTGGACCGGCGGCGCGTGAGCGGCTGGTGACGGAATGCCCGTGGTCCCGGAACGGACCGCGGAACGCCCGGCAATTCCAGGGAACATGCCTCGGCAGCGTCGATCGCTTCGCGCGACCGGGGGACCGCGGCGCCGCGCCGCTCTCACGTCAGCGCGACGCCGCCGCGTCGTTGCATGGCAGGACCCGAACCCGAATGCCCCGGCGCGGTTGCCCTCCCGCCACCGCGCCAGGAGCCCGCACCATGTTCTACACCGACGGCAAGCTGCAATTCCCCGTCCGCGTCGAGAAGCCCAATCCCCTCTTCGCCCGCGCCCTGCAGCAGGCGATCGGCGGCGTCGAGGGCGAAATCCGCGTGATGATGCAGTACCTCTTCCAGGGCTGGGGCAGCCGCGGCCCGAGGAAGTACCGCGACATGCTGATCAACACCGGCACCGAGGAGATCGGCCATATCGAGATGCTGGCCACCGCCGTCGCGCTGAACCTGGAGGGCGCCCCGCTCTCGATGCAGGAGGAGGCCGCTGCCGATCCGATGGTGGGCGCCGTGATGGGCGGCATGAACCTGCGCCACATCCTGAGCACGGGCCTCGGCGCGACGCCGGAGAACGCCAACGGCGTGCCGTTCAACTGCAGCCACGTCTATGCCAGCGGCAATATCGCCGCCGACATGTACGCCAACGTCACCGCCGAGGCGACGGGCCGCACGCTGGCCGTGCGGCTCCACGGCATGACCGACGACCCCGGAATGAAGGAGATGCTCTCCTTCCTGATCGCCCGCGACACCATCCACCAGCAGCAGTGGCTGGCGGTCATCGAGGAGCTCGGCGGCTACCGGGGCGTGCTGCCGATCCCCAACAGCTTCGACCAGGCGCAGGAGCAGCAGCAGTACTCCTACGCCTATTTCGGCCACCGCACGGACGGCCAGGTGCCGGCCGGGCGCTGGACGGAAGGGCCGTCGCTGGATGGCAAGGGCCAGTTCACCACCATGCGCAGCGAACCGCTCGGCGGCGAACCGATGCTGGCGCCGCCGCCGCCCGACAGCGGCGCCCAGGCCGAGCAGGTGACGGCGCAGACGCCGGCGGCAGCGAACGACCCGTTGGGCAGCGGCCCGTCCAGGGTCGCCTGACCGGTGCGGGGGAGGAGCACGGCGTCCTCCCCCGCACCCCCTGCCGCGCCGCCGCTCGCGGCGCCCAATGGCAGGCGATGCTGATCACGCCGGTGCGTTCGCCGGACGCCTCGCCTCCGTGCCCTCGGCCACGACAAGCACTTGGCACGCCTCCCTGCCCGCCGCGACAATGCCGCAGCGCCGCAGGTCACCGCCGGCGCGGAACGGCCCATCCTGCCTGCGGGCGCACCGGGGACGCTGACCGGTTGCCGCCGGCCCGCCACGCCGATCGCGCCGAAGGGCGGGTGGCCCAGGGTTCCGCCTCGCGCCGCTTCACGTTATGCGGTCGGGCGAACAACTCCGCATCCAGAAGGACGGCACAGGCATGGACACGCATCCGGCAATCCCGCAGCCGGCGAGCATGGCGCGTGACAAGGCCGGGGCGCTGGCGGCGCGCTACGGCCGCGCCGTGCCGCAGGCGGGGCCCTGGAACGACGCCATCGGGCTGCTGCTCTCGCACCGCTCCGTGCGCGGCTACCGGCCGGACCCGGCGCCGCCGGGCACGCTCGAGACCATCGTCGCCGCGGCGCAGTCGGCCGCCACCTCCTCGAACCTGCAGACCTGGTCGGTGGTCTCCGTCACCGACCCGGCGGCGCGCACCGAGCTGGCGCGCATCGCCAGCAACCAGAAGCACATCGAGGAATGCCCGATCTTCCTGGTCTGGTGCGCCGACCTCTCCCGGCTGGCACGGCTGGCCGAGGCGGAACGCGTCGAGCTGGAAGCCCTGCCCTACTTCGAGACCTTCCTCGTCGCCGCGATCGATGCGGCCCTGGCGGCGCAGAACGCGACCGTCGCGGCCGAGGCGCTCGGCCTGTCCACGGTCTACATCGGCGCGCTGCGCAACCGTCCGGAGGAGGTCGCCGGACTGCTCGGCCTGCCGTCGGGGGTGATGGCCGTGTTCGGGCACTGCATCGGCTATGCCAAGCCCGAGGCCGCGGCGGAGGTGAAGCCGCGGCTGCCGCAATCCGTCGTGCTGCACCACGGCCGCTACGGCATGCCGGCGGCGCAGGAGGCGGCGGCGCGGCGCGCCTATGATGCGACGCTCCAGGAATTCTCCGAGCGCAACGGCATGGGCAAGGTCGATTGGTCCGGGCGGGCGATCAACCGCACCGGCACCATCAAGGCGCTCTCCGGCCGGCACATCCTGCGCGAGACGCTGAACCGGATGGGCTTCCCGCTGAAATAGAGCGGGATGCGTTGAGGCAGAATCGCCGCAAACGCTGAATCTCGCGAACCAGCAAAGCCTGGAGCGTGTTGCGTGAGCGCATGCGAACGCAACACGCTCCAGGCTCAGCCCGCCCCGGCAAGCGCCAGCAGCCGGGCCGCCAGCGCGATCTCGGCACCGGTACGCTCGCGCCGCGCCGCGGCATGCGGATCGACGCCCCAGAACCGCTCCTGGAACCGCTCATCGAGGATCGAGAGCTCGTGCGCCGCCTCCGCGGCCAGCCGCCCCCGCGCCACCGCGAGGCCCAGCACCAGGCTGCCGAAGGCCGGCACGAGCACGCCGAGCGCCGAGAGCGCCACCGGCGCCTGCGCCGCCACCGCCCGCCGCAGCGCCGCCAGCGCCCGGGCGTCCTGCGGCACCGGCATCAGCCCGGTGGTGATGCGCAGCGGCGCATCCAGGTGCAGCGCCGACCAGTCCAGCAGCGGGCCCCATTGCGCCGCCTGCTCGGCGGCCAGGCGCGAATCCTCGGCCCGATAGCAGAGCAGGTCGGTCTCGCCGTACTTCGCGATGGCCGCGATGGTGGGCACCGGGTCGGGCCCGATGCGCTCCTGCGCGGTGCCGACCAGGCGGGTCAGCGGCACGTCGCCGAAGCCCATCTCGCCGCCCTTCGCGCCGCCGGCGCGCGACCACTCCTCCGCGATCGCCTCGGCCAGCGGCAGCGTCGCCACCGCCAGCGCGGCGCCGCCGGGCAGCCGCACCGGCCTGCCGTCCAGCAGCACGGCATAGCCGCCGCCGGCCTCGGGCGCCGCGGCGGCATCGTCCCAGAACCGCTTCATCCTGTCTCCGTCATCGCTCCGGGACGCAGGGGGTTGCCGAGCGCGGACCGCCCCGGCCGGCAGCAGCCGGGGCGGAACCCGCGCGGCGGGGCGGACCCATGGGCGTGATCGGGGCCTATCGCCCGAACAGCCCGGGCAGGGGAAGCCGACGGAGCAGCTCCTGCGCCGGCGCCGGCAGGTCGCGCGGCACGGCCGGGCGCGCGGCCACCGCCGCGG
>JAIEOP010000483.1 GCA_019750465.1 Acetobacteraceae bacterium
GGCCGCCTCCGCCGCCGCGGCATCCAGGCCTCCGCCCTGCCGAGGCCGACCGCGACGACCCGCGACGGGCCCGCGGCGACCGGGGCCCAGATCGTGCAGCTCTGGCCCTTGCGGCCCTTGAAGCTCGCCGCCGCCAGCGCCCGGTCCACCGCGCCCCCGCTCGCCTCGTTGATCGCGGCGCGCAGCACGCCCGGCGCGGCCTCCGCCCAGTCCTCGGTCAGCGGCAGCACGAGCGCCCCGGAGCGCGGCAGGGCGGGCTTCACGAAGGCGATGTCGGGCATGGGCCGGGGATCCGTGGCTGTGGGGTCGGCCGACCATACCACCCGCCCGGTCGCCCGCCAGCACGCCGGGCGCTGGCGTCGCGCCCGGACCGGGCGCTACACCCCCCGCATGACCGACAAGGAGCTGCTCGAGCTGGCCGCGCGCCTGGCGGCGGAAGCCGGGCACGCCATCATGGGCATCCGCCGCGCCGGCGACGTCCGCGTGGAGCGCAAGTCCGACCGCAGCCCGGTGACCGTGGCCGACCGCATCGCCGAGGCGCTGATCGTCGAGGGCCTGCGCGCCGCCGCGCCCGACCTCCCGATCGTCGCCGAGGAGGAGTACGAGGCCGGCATCCGCGTCCCGCCCGCGCCGCGCTTCTGGCTGGTGGATGCGCTGGATGGCACGCGGGGTTTTGCCGAGGACAGCGACGAATTCGCCGTCTGCATCGGCCTCGTCGTGGATGGCCGCGCGCATCTCGGCGCGCTGGCCCTGCCGGCCCATGGCGAGGTCTTCGCCGGCTGCGCCGCCACGGGCACGGCGTGGAAAGGCAGCATGACGGGCCCCGGGCGCCACGCGATCCGGGTGCGCGCCGCCGCGCCGCCGGCGGGGGTGACCGTGCTGGCCAGCCGGCGCCATGCCGACGACCTGCGGCTCGGCGCCTGGCTGGCCGGGCGGCCCGTGGCGCAGCTCCGCCCCTCCAGCTCGGCGCTGAAATTCTGCCGCGTCGCGGAGGGCATGGCCGACCTCTACCCGCGGCTCGGCCCGACCATGGAATGGGACACCGCCGCCGGCCAGGCGCTTGTCGAGGCGGCCGGCGGCGCGGTGGAGACGCTCACGCCGCGGGCGCCGCTGCGCTACGGCAAGGCGGGCTGGCTGAACCCGGACTTCATCTGCCATGGCGGGGCGGCGGCATGACGGAGGTGCTCGCCCCCGGTGGGCTCGGCCGCGCCGCGGCGCTGCTGCGCGACGGCGCCCTCGTCGCCTTCCCGACCGAGACGGTCTACGGCCTCGGCGCCGATGCCACGGACGGGCGGGCGGTGGCGGCGATCTTTGCGGCGAAGGGGCGGCCTCATTTCAACCCGCTGATCTGCCATTACGCCGATGCCGAGGCGGCCTTCGCCGATGTCGTCGCCGACGGCCGCGCCCAGTCGCTGGCCGCGCGCTTCTGGCCCGGGCCGCTGACGCTCGTGCTGCCGCGGCGCCCCACCTGCCGCGTGGACCTGCTGGCAGGTGCAGGGCTGGATACGCTGGCCGTGCGCGTGCCGGGGCATCCCCTGGCCCTCGACCTGCTGCGCCGCGTGGGCCGGCCGGTCGCCGCGCCCTCCGCCAACCGCTCCGGCGGGGTGAGCCCCACCACGGCCGGGCACGTACTGGAGGAACTCGGCGGACGGATCGCCGCCGTGGTGGATGGCGGCCCCTGCCCGGTTGGCATCGAGTCCACGGTGCTCGACCTCACCGACCCCGCGGGCGGCGCGGTGCTGCTGCGCCCGGGCGGCGTGCCGGTGGAGGCGATCGAGGCCGCGATCGGCGCGGTTGGCCGCGCGCTGCCACCGGCCGCGGCCGCGGCGACCCGATCCCTGCGCTCGCCCGGGATGCTCCTGTCGCACTACGCGCCGTCGCTGCCGCTGCGCCTCGACGCGACGGACGTGGCGCCGGACGAGGCGCTGCTGGCCTTCGGCACGGCGCCGCTGGCGGGTGCGGCCCTCGGCTGGAACCTCTCCGAAGCGGGCGACCTGTCGGAGGCGGCGGCGCGGCTTTTCGCCGGGCTGCGCTGGCTGGACGCCGAAGGGTCGCGGCGCGGCTGCCGCGGCATCGCGGCCATGCCGGTGCCGACGCTCGGGCTGGGGCTGGCGATCAACGACCGGCTCGTGCGGGCGGCGGCGCCGCGCGCAACATCTGAACCGTTGTAAAGATGTAGATGTTTGATGATGCAAAGCTATAGAAGTCTTCATCAATCAAACTCGTAACAACATACAAACGATTTGCGCGCTTCCCTTGATCGCGCCAGCATGGAGCATCCCTCGGAGAATGCCCCATGGAATTCCGCAGTATCGACGGCGCCGGCAACAACCTGTCCGACCCGGGCAGGAACGCCACCCGCGACGCCTTCGATCGCATCGCGCCCGCGCGCTATGCCGATGGCATCTCCGCCATGGTTGATGGTCCGAACCCCCGCATCGTCAGCAACATCGTGGTCGGGGAGGGCGAGGCGGCCGTCCCGAACGCGCAGGGCCTCTCCGGCATGATGTATGCCTGGGGGCAGTTCATCGACCACGACCTGACGCGCGCGCCCTCGGACAGAGTCACCGACATCAGCATCGGCGTGCCATCCGGTGATCCGGATTTCGCCGATGGCACCAGCATCATCATGACCCGGACGGTGAAGGACGCCGCCAGCGGCACCGATCCGGGGAACCCCGCGGCGACGATCAACGCCGTGACGGGCTGGCTCGACGCGTCGATGGTGTACGGCTCGGATCCGGTGACGGCGGCGGGCCTGCGCCTGGCCGACGGCCGGATGGCGACCTCGGACGGCAACAACCTGCCGATCGTCAACGGCATGTTCGCCGCCGGCGACGTCCGCGCCGCGGAAAACCCGGCCCTGACCGCGCTGCAGACGCTGTTCGTGCGTGAGCACAATTGGCAGGTCGGCCGCCTGTCCGCCGCCGACCCGAGCCTCAACGGCGAGCAGCTCTACCAGATGGCGCGCGCAATCGTCGGCGCCGAGATCGCGCGCATCACCTATGCGGAGTTCCTCCCGAAGCTGCTGGGCGAGGGCGCGATCGCGGACTATGCCGGCTACGATCCTGCCGTTGACGCGAATCTCACGCACGAATTCTCGGGCGCCGCCTACCGCTGGGGCCACTCGACCGTCTCGGCCGAGACCGAGCGCAAGGACGAGCTGGGCGAACTGGCGGGCCCCGGCCTCGATCTCCGCGACGCGTTCTTCATGGCGCCCGCCGATTTCGCGTCGGACGGCGGCGCGGATGGCTTCCTGCGCCATCTCGGGACCGACCGGGCGCAGGCCATGGATGCCCGCATCGTGCAGGATCTGCGGAGCTTCCTCATCGATGTCGACGTCGGCCAGGATCTCGCCGCGCTGAACATCAACCGCGGGCGCGACATGGGGCTGGAGACGCTGAACGGCACGCGCGCGGCGCTCGGCCTCACGCCCTATACGGACTTCGTGCAGATCACCGGCGATGCGGCAACCGCGGAGGCGCTGCGGCAGGCCTATGCCGGCGACGTGGACGCGATCGAGCTCTGGACCGGCGGCCTGGCCGAGACGCTGGTACCGGGCGCCTTCATCGGCGAGACCTTCCAGGCGATCATCGCGCGGCAGTTCGCGGCGCTCCGCGACGGCGACAGGCTGTTCTACCTGAACCAGGGCTTCGATGCGGCGACGCTTGCGGCGATCGAGGAAACGACGCTCTCCGACATCCTGCGCCGCAACACCGACACGCGGTTCATGCAGGACGACATGTTCCTCTACTACGAGCGCCGCGGCGGCGACGTGCCGCCGGAGGTGCCCGATGCCGGCATTCCGCCCGCGCCGCAGCTCGTCGTCGGCACGGGCGCCGGGCAGGTCCTGCAGGGCGCGGCGCTGGGCGACATCCTGGCCGGCCGCCAGCGTGGGCAGACGCTGCAGGGGCGCGAAGGCGACGATCTGCTGATCGGCGGCGGCGGCGCCGACCTGCTGCTCGGCGGCGCGGACGACGACCGCCTGCGCGGCGGGGCGGGCGAAGACAGGCTGGCCGGGGGCGCCGGGACCGACACCCTGACCGGCGGCGCCGGCGCCGACCTCTTCCTGCTCGATGCCACGGATGACGGCGTGGACCTCCTGCGCGACTTCGCGCAGGGCGAGGATCGGATCGGCTTCCTCGGCGTCGCCGGCGTGACCTGGCGCGGCGAGGCGGCGTTCGCCGGCGCGGGCGGCGCCGAGGTGCGCTTCCTGGGGGGCACCGGGCGGACGAGGCTGCTGCTGGATGCCGACGGCGACGGCACGGCCGATGCGGCCATGGCAATTCGCGGCAGCATCGCGCTGACGGCGGCCGATCTGGTACTCTGATGCGTAGGGAGGGACGACACATGACCGTGACGAGACGCCTGCTCGGCCAGGGAGCCGCTGCCGGCTTCGTCGCGCTCGCCGCCGCGCCGGGGCTGGCGCGTGCGGCCGGAAACCTCGCCGGCGGGGACCCGATCCGCGTGGAACTGCGGCTCGGCACGCCGGAGGGGCGGCACGTCTTCGCGCCGGACCGCCTGCGCTTCGAGACGGGGCGGCTCTACCGCCTGGTGCTGATCAACGACAGCCGCGACCCGCACTACTTCACCTCGGACGAGTTCGCCGCGCGGATCTTCACGCGCAAGGTCCAGGTGATGCAGCGCGGGGCCGACGGGCGGGAGGCGCCGCTCGCCGAGTTCAAGGGCACGATCCGCGAGATCGAGGTCTATCCCGGACACGCGGCGGAGTGGTGGTTCGTGCCGGTGCAGACCGGGCGAATTACCGATCTGCGCTGCGGCATCGTGGCACCGGACGGCCGCACCCACGCGGCGCACGGCATGCGCGGCGAGATCGTCATCGAGTAGCGGCCCGCCGGCGGTGAACGTCGGCGGGACCGAGCCCCTACTCGGCTGCCGCCGCCGTCTGCTGCAGGTGCGGCAGCGGCGCGCGGGTGATCTCGCTCATGCGCTCGCGCACGTCGAAGATGCGCACATCCACCTCGGACAGTTCGGAATTGCCCTTGAGGCGCGCGACGATCGGGCCGTTGACATAGGCCTCGGCGCTGGCGCGGTCCTCGAACAGGTAGATGCCGCCGGCCAGGCGCTCGGCCTCGCCGTCCAGCCAGACCTTCCAGTGCAGTCCGGGCACCTGCAGGAATTGCGCGGCGCGGGCATCGGTGTAGCGGGCCTCCCACTCCGCCTTCGGCATGTCGGGGCGGCGATAGTTGATCTGCACGATGACCACGGCCTCAACTCCTCTCCAAGAGCTCGATCGAGATGTTCTCGGGGCCGCGGATGAAGCAGATGCGCACGCCGGGGCGGGCGTCGCGCGGCTCCATGGTGAACTCCACGCCCTTGGCCTTCAGCGCCGCCGCCGCCGCGTCCAGCCCGTCGCGCACCACCAGCCCGATATGGTCGAGGCCGTGGTAGGGTGAGGAGGGGGCCGCGGCGACAGTGGCATCGGTCTGCGCGATGAAGATGTCCTGGCCGCCGAGCTTCAGGTCGATGCGCGGCTTGCCCTGCTGCAGGGTGCGGATGACCTCGGCGCCGAGCATCTGCTCGAACCAGGTCGCGGTCGCCTCCGGGTCCCGGGCGCGCAGGTGGATGTGGTCGAAGCCGAATGTCGCGGCCATGCGGGGCCCTCCCTTGTTCCTGGACGGTGAAACCTAGACCGGAACGGCCGCCGGCGGAAACGGCATCGCGCGCCCCGCCGGCAATCGGGCGGCGATCACGCCGGGTTCACGGCCGCCGTGTCAAAAACAGCAGGCAGACGCTTCGGAATCGCCTTTCCGTCGCCAGAATTGAGAGTTATCCGGCATCATGCTCACCCAGAAGGCCAAGTACGCGCTGCGTTCGCTCGCCGTCCTGGCCGCCGCCGATCCGCTCGTGCCGCTGCCGATCCATGAGATCGCCGACCGCGCCCATGCGCCGCAGAAATTCCTGGAGGCCATCCTGCTGGAGCTGCGCCGGCACGGCGTGCTGGCAAGCACGCGCGGCAAGTCCGGCGGCTATGTCCTGGCCCGGCCGGCGGCGGAGCTGCGGGTGGGCGACGTGATCCGCATGGTGGACGGGCCGCTGGCGCCGATCCCCTGCGCCAGCCTGACCGCCTACCGCCCCTGCGCCGACTGCCCGGACCCGCAGACCTGCTCGATCCGCAGCGTCATGCGGCGGGTGCGGGACGCCACCGCGGCGATCCTCGACAACACCTCCATCGCCGATATCGCCGCGGCGCCGGACGCCCTGGCGGGGCTGACCGAGGCCGCGGAATAGAGCAGCCTTGAGTTTTCCAGGGCAATATCCGATCAGGTGATTCCACCTGATCGGATATTGCCCTGGAGCGGATCGCTGGAAGGCGGGCCCGCCTGAAGGCGTGGATCCGCTCGACAATGATCGCCCTGCGGCGGCGAGTCGAACCGTTCTTCGGCATGCCGCCGTCGACTCAGCAGCCGCCGGGCGCGACGCTGAGTTCCTCCATCCGGCCGTCGATCACGAACTCGCCGAAGTCCATCTTCAGCTCGTCGGCGACGCCGTTCTCGAAGTAGCGCATCCCCACCTCGTATTCCGGCGCGCTGGCGCCGCCGCCGCTGGTGTCGTTGCGGTCGAAGAAGGCGACGCGCATGCGGGCACTGCCGAGCGCGGCGAGGGCCGGGAACCGCGTGGCCGGCTGCGCCGCCTGCCAGGCGGAGATCACGGTGGTGGAATCCTGCGCCCCCTCGGCGCTCGTGCCGTCGAACAGCGGCGCCACCAGCAGGCGCTGGCCGCGCCGCGCCGCGTCCAGCGCCTGGATGGTGTGCATCATCGGCAGGATGGTGCCGCGGGGAA
This sequence comes from Acetobacteraceae bacterium, assembly GCA_019750465.1. Taxonomy (GTDB): domain Bacteria; phylum Pseudomonadota; class Alphaproteobacteria; order Acetobacterales; family Acetobacteraceae; genus JAIEOP01. The sequence continues at coordinate 6,805 of JAIEOP010000483.1, forward strand.
GGTCCTCCTCCTTCGGTTCTGGGTCGACGTAGCGGGCACGGCCCGTGCCGTCGGGGGCGACCTCGGCCTCACCGCTGATACGGCTGGTCACCGCGCCCTGGGTGGTCTGGGTCAGGGAGAAGCGGATGCGCCTGCCGTCCTTCGTCTCGAAGGTGGAGTAGTCGGATCCGGTATCGATCTCCTGCCCGTCGCGGCTGGTGAGCACGAGGGTGAAGCGCTGCCGGGTGGCCCAGCCGTCGCAGGCGTCCATCACCTCGTAGACCATGATGCCGCGGGCATTGACGATGTCCGCGTTGTCGCGCGCACGGTCGAGGGTGAGCTTGTAGGCCGCGCGGTGCGCGGCCATGGCATCCGCGCCGGGCTGGGCGCCGGCCTGGTTGGCGGCCGCGGCGGCACCGGCAAGCAGCAGGGAGGCCAGCAGGCCGAGCCCGGCGAACAGGGGGAAGCGCGCGGCCATCGGCCGGATACTCCTGAGGTTCCGGCCAAGATAGGGCGCGGCGGGATGGGCTGCGAGGGCTAGTGCCCTGCGTCGTTGATTTTGCGTCCGATCTCTGAATCGATGTCTCCGGCAAGGCCGGAGCTGCATCGTGACC
>JAIEOP010000462.1 GCA_019750465.1 Acetobacteraceae bacterium
AGGCGGCGGCGCCCGCCGCCGTACCCGCCGCAACGCCGGCGGCTCCTGCAGCGCCGGCCGAGCCGATCATCGCGCCCAACACCACCGGCGCCCTCGTGCTGCAATGGTTCGCCGGGCTGGAAAGCCGGCTCGGACCGGTGTCACAGGAGCTTGTCGAGGCGGCGCGCAGCATGGCGGACCTGCCTGGCCTCTGGCGCGGGCTGCAGGGGCTGGCGAGCAACCCCGTGGCGCGCACCCGCGCGCTCGATGCCGCATGGATCCTGATGCTGCTCGCCGGCCTGGGCCTCCTGGCGGAACACGTGGTGTGGCGGGGCCTCGCCCCCGGCCGCCGGCGCCTCGACGCCCTGGCGCCGCCGGAGGGCACGGCCTGGTCCTGGCTGCGCCGCCTGCCGCTGCTGGCCGCGCGGCTGGTGCTGGACGTGCTGCCGATCGCCGCCTTCCTCGGCACGGTGTACCTGCTGCTCGGGCTGCTCTCGCCGCTGCCGACCACGCGGGTGATCGCGCTGCACGCGGCACAGGTCTATGCCGGTGCGCGGGCGGTCTTCACCGTGGCGCGGCTGCTGCTGGCGCCGCGCGAGCACCGCCTGCGGCTGGTGCCGGTCTCCGACCGCACCGCGGCGATGGGCCTGCGCTGGCTGCGGCGGCTGCTGCTGGTGGGCCTCGGCGGCTATACCCTGGCCGAGGCGGGCATCGCGCTGGGCCTGTCCTGGGGCGCCTACGACGCCATCCTCAACGTCACCCTGCTGCTGATCTCCCTGCAGCTTGTGTACATGGTGATCCGCTGCCGGACGCTGGTGGCGACGCTGCTGCGCGCGCCCCCGCTCGACGAGAGCGCCCCGCCGCCCGACCGCGGCCGGCGCATGCTGCGCAGCCTGCGCAACGGGCTGGCCGGCATCTGGCACGTGCTGACCATCCTGTGGCTGCTGATCGCCTGGGCGGTCTGGGCGCTGGCCGTCGAGGAGGGGATCAGCCGGCTGCTCACCTCGACGCTGCTGGTGGTGGCGATCGGCATCGCGGCCAAGGCGCTGGACGACGTGCTGGCGCAGTTGCTCGCCCGTGTCACCGCGACGAATGGCGCGGGCGCGGCGGGGGTGCCGCGCGCCTCCACCTGGCTGCCGGTGCTGCGCAGCGTGGCGAGCGTGCTGGTGGGGCTCGCCGGCATCGCGCTGCTGTTCTGGATCTGGGGGCTCGACACCTTCTCCTGGTTCGCGCCGGGCACGCTGGGCAGCCGGCTGCTCGGCACCTTCGCCTCGATCGGCGCGACCTTCGTCGCCGCCGCGCTGGTCTGGGAGCTGGCCAACGCCGCCATCGCGCGGCGGCTGACACGGCTGGCGCGGGAATCCGGCCAGGCGGCGGCGCGCTCGGCGCGCGTCCGCACCCTGCTGCCGATGCTGCGGACGGTGTTGAGCATCGTCATCATCGTGTTCCTGGCGCTGTCGACGCTGGCCGAGCTGGGCGTGAACGTGGCGCCCCTGCTGGCCGGCGCCGGCGTTGTGGGCCTGGCGATCGGCTTCGGCTCCCAGACCCTGGTGCGGGACGTGATCACCGGCGTCTTCCTGCTGCTGGAGGACGCGGTCGCGGTGGGCGACGTGGTGCAGCTGGCAGGGCTTACGGGGGTGGTGGAGAACCTGTCCATCCGCTCGATCAAGCTGCGTGCGACCGATGGCAGCGTGCACATCATCCCGTTCAGCGCGGTGACGACGGTGACCAACATGACCCGCGACTTCGCCTTCGCGGTGCTGGACGTGACCGTGACCTACGACGCCGACCCGGACGAGATCGCCGAGGTGCTGCGCGCGATCTGCACCGACATGCGCGCCGATCCGAAATGGGGCGCGATGATCCGCGACGACATCGATGTCTGGGGCGTGGACAAGATGTCCGACCAGGGGGTGATGATCCGCTCCCGGGTGAAGACCGGCCCGTCCAACCGCTGGCCGGTGCAGCGCGAGTTCAACCGGCGCATCCGGCAGCGCTTCGGCGAGCTCGGCATCGAGATGGTGCGGCCCGGCCAGCGGCTGGTGCTGGAGCAGCGGAGCGAGGGCGGCGGCTTCTACCCGATGGCCGGGCCGAAACCGAGGGCGGCGGAATAGAGCGGGATGCGTTGAGGCAGAATCGCCGCAAACGCCGAATCCCGCGACCCGGCAAAGGCTGGAGCGTGTTGCGTGAGCGCATGCGAACGCAACACGCTCCAGCGCGGCCACGCGTCAGGCCGCGGCGCGCGTGCCGCCGCCGGGCGGCGTCAGCGGGCGCGGATCGCCTCGTAGGCGCGACGCACAGGGGCCTGACCGTGCACGCGCTCCAGCCGACGGATGGTGAAATGCGCCCCTGCCAGGCCGCGGAAATGTTCGAGGAAGGCCAGGTTCACCGCCGCCCCGGTGGCGGCGCCCACGACCGGCGCCAGCTGCGCCGAGATCTTCACTGCCACCGGCAGGCCGAAGCGCGACGCAACGGCGGCGATGAAGCCGGGCAGCAGGGTGGTGACGCCGCGTCCGGCCACCGCATGCAGGGTCTCGGCCAGGGCCAGGCGCAGCGCGAAATAGCCGCTTTCCGCCGCGTCGTCGGCCGGGTCGCGGCCGCCCAGAGCGAAGACCTTCAGGCACTCCGCGGCGCCGGCGGGGCGGGAGAGGTCCTCGCCCTGCTCGGCGGCGATGGCGGCGATCTGGCGCAGCAGCAGGGTGGTGGAGACCGGCAGTTCCAGCAGCGTCCCGGGCAGGCCGAAGGCGCCGCCCGCCATGCCGGAGGCGGCGATGACGCCGCGATGGAACCAGGCATGCGGCAGGCCGCCCGGGGTGCGCGCGGGATCGGTGCGCAGCGCCGTGCGCACCGCCACCTCCAGCGCGCCGGTGACGGCGCCATCGAGGCCGCGCTGGATGGCGGCGGGAAGCCTGCGCTTCAGCCCCTCCACCGTGCCGCCAACCATGGCGGCGAGGCGGACGGGCAGGGAGATCCCCTCCAGGATGGCGACCGCCTGCTCGAGTTCCGCCCGTGCATCCGGCGGCAGCCCCGCGGCGGGGGGTGCCGCCACGCTGATCTCCTGCCCGCTGACCATCACCATCCCCTTGCCGCGGCGCCCTTCCTCATCCAAGGCATGTGGCGGCGGCGGGGTCGCGGTCAACGCCGGCGGGGCCGCGGAAGGGCGGGGCCGAACACGTGCGCGTGGTGCGCGACACGCGGGTGGGCCGCCCCCGCGGAGTCCCCGGACGCGCTACCGACCCGTCCCGGCGCGCGTCACGCCGCCCGCACCAGGGCCGGCACGGCACCCTTGCCGCGCACCTCCGCCTCCTCGAACTCCGCTGCGGCGATCGCCCGGTCGAGGGCGGCGCGCAGCTCCTTCGCCGTCTCCAGCGTCAGCTCGACGCCGGCCCGCGCCCCGGCATCGAGGCGCGTGTTGATGAAGTCGAGCGTGATGACGTCGCCGAGCGGCGCATGCCGCGCGTGGTCGTAGGCCACCACCGCCTGGCCCAGCGGGAACCATTCGTCGCCGCGCTTCGCCATGCCCTCGGCGCGCGCGATCTCGATGATGGAGGTGCACATCGCCGGGGACGCCCCTACTTCGCCAGGTGCCGGCCAAAGAACGCGAAGACCTTGCCCCAGCCGTCCATCGCCGCCTCGGGCCGGTAGAGCGGGCGGTGCCAGTAGAAGATGCCGTGGCCGGCGCCGTCATAGCGGTGGAATTCGTGGTCCTTGCCATGCGCCTTCAGTGCCGCCTCGTGCTGGTCCACCTGCTCCGGGCTCGGCGCGCGGTCGTCGTTGCCGAACAGGCCGAGCAGCGGGCAGGAGAGATCCTTCGTCATCTCGATGGGTGCGACCGGCGTCTTGGCGTTCAGCTCCTCGGCACCCATCACCACGCGGCCGCCCCAGAGATCGACGCAGGCATCCACGTCCCTGCGCTGGCAGGCATAGATGAAGGCGTGCCGGCCGCCGGAGCAGGAGCCGAAGATGCCGACCTTGCCGTTGAGCTCCGGCTGCGCGCGCATCCAGGCCACGGCGGCCGCGGTGTCGCCGACCATCTGGCTGTCCGGGATGCCGCCCTCGGCGCGCACCTTGGCGGCGACGTCGTCCGGGTTGCCCTCGCCGGCGCGCTCATAGAGGTTGGCGCAGATCGCCATGTAGCCGTGATGCGCGAAGCGGCGCGTCGTCTCGATGTAGAACTCGCTCCAGCCGGGGAGGTGGTGCACGAGCACGACGCCGGGGAAGGGACCCCTGCCCTCGGGCTTCGCCACATAGGCGGTGATCGGCGTGCCGCCATCGCCCTTGAGGGTGACGTTCTCACAGGTCATGCCTCGGTAGAACGACATCGGTCTTCCTCCATGAGCGTGGGTGTTGTGGGCCGCTTGGGCGCCTTCGCCACGGCAGTATTCGACGAAGCCCGAGGGGGCGCAACACGGGCGGCGGCGCCCGGCCGCAGGGCGCGGATCAGCGCGGCGCGGTGTTGTCGCGCAGCCAGGCGGCGAAGCCCTCCTCGGGCAACTCGCCGGCGGCGAGGTCGAGCATGGCGACCGTCGCCTGGGCCTTGTCGCCAATCAGGTCCAGGCCGTTCAGCATGAGGAACACGCCGGCCGCGGCGAGCGCGGCGCGCTTGTTGCCGTCGACGAAAGGATGGTTGCGCACGGTGCCGGCCGCGTAGGCAGCCGCGAGCCGGCACAGATCGGCTTCCCCTTCATAGGCGTGCAGATTGCGCGGCCGGGCCAGTGCGCTTTCCAGCAGGCCCTGGTCACGAAGGCCCTCGGCGCCCCCGAACTGCCGGAGGCTTTCCAGGTGAAGGTAGACCAGTGCCCGCTGCGAGACCCACAGCGGCTCGGTCGTCACTTCGCCAGTGCCCGGAAGGTCTCACGGTAGCGCCGCATCAGTTCCCGCCCGAGCTCGAGCTGGCGCAGCGCCTCCGGGTCCAGCGTCGTCAGGACGAGCCCCTCCGGCGCCTCCACCGCGTGCAGCGTGTCCCCCTCGTGCAGGTCGAGCCTTGCCAGCAACTCCTTCGGCAGGACCACGCCCACCGAATTGCCGATCGCGCGGAGCTTCAGGGTTGCCATGGAACATAAACCTCGTGTATGCGGCCGGTTCCGGCCGTGTCAACGAGAGTTATAACCAATCGCGCTTTCCGCGACAACGCCAATATGCGGATTTACGGATGTTCGCGGCGGAGAACTGCCCGTCAAAGAATATATCGGCTCAAATCCGCACTCCCCGCCAGCGGCGCCACCTTCTCCCGCACCGTCCCCGCATCCACCGCCACCGCCTCCCCGGAGCGGTCGGAGGCGGTGAAGCTGATCTCCTCCAGCAGCCGCTCCAGCACCGTGGCCAGGCGCCGGGCGCCGATGTTCTCCACCTTTGCGTTGATGTCGGCGGCGAGGTCGGCGATCGCGTCCACGGCATCCTGCGTGATGTCGAGCGTCACCCCCTCCGTCCCCAGCAGCGCCACGTACTGCTTGATCAGCGAATGCTCGGGCTCGGTCAGGATGCGGCGGAAATCGTCGCGGGTCAGGGCGGCAAGCTCCACCCGGATCGGCAGCCGCCCCTGCAGCTCGGGCAGCAGGTCGCTGGGCTTGCTCAGGTGGAAGGCGCCCGAGGCGATGAACAGGATGTGGTCCGTCTTCACCGGCCCATGCTTCGTCGTGACCGTGGTGCCCTCGATCAGCGGCAGCAGGTCGCGCTGCACGCCCTCGCGCGAGACGTCGCCGCCGCGGATGCCGCCGTTCTCGGTGGTGCCGCGCGCGATCTTGTCGATCTCGTCGAGGAAGACGATGCCGTTGTTCTCGGCGTTGGAGACCGCGTCGCGCGTCAGCTGCTCCGCATCCAGCAGCTTGTCCGCCTCGTCGCGCGTCAGCGCCTCGCGCGCGGCGGCCACCGTCATCTTCCGCGCCTTCTGCCGGCCGCCGAACATCTTGCCGAGCATCTCCTGCATGTTCTGCATCTGGATGCCCTGTGCGCCCGGCAGGTCGATCATGCCGATCGGCATGCCGCCGCCGGCATCGGCCACCTGCACCTCGACCTCGCGGGTCTCGAGCTGGCCCTCGCGCAGCATGCGGCGGAACTTCATCTTCGTCTCGCCGGAGGCACCCTCGCCGACCAGCGCGCTGACCAGCCGCTCCTCCGCGGCCAGTTCGGCACGGGCCTTCACGTCCTTGCGCGCCTGGTCGCGCATCTGCGTGATCGAGACCTCGACCAGGTCGCGCACGATGCTTTCCACGTCGCGGCCGACATAGCCGACCTCGGTGAACTTCGTGGCTTCCACCTTCAGGAAGGGAGCGTTCGCCAGCCTGGCCAGACGGCGGGCGATCTCGGTCTTGCCGCAGCCGGTGGGGCCGATCATCAGGATGTTCTTCGGCACCACCTCCTCACGGATGCCCTCGGGCAGCTGCTGGCGGCGCCAGCGGTTGCGGAGCGCGATGGCGACGGCGCGCTTGGCGTCGTTCTGGCCGACGATGTAGCGGTCGAGCTCGGAAACGATCTCGCGGGGGGAGAGGTTCACGGTTTCCACGGGGTCGGGTTCCTACCGCCGGCTCTCGAGCGTCTCGAGCACGATGCGGTCATTGGTATAGACGCAGATCTCGCCGGCGATGCGCATCGCGCGGCGGCAGACCTCCTCGGCGGAGAGCTCCTCCACCGTCGCCAGCGCCCGCGCCGCGGCCAGCGCGAAATTGCCGCCCGAGCCGATGCCGATGATCTGGTCCTCGGGTTCCAGCACGTCGCCCTGGCCGGTGAGGATGAAGCTGCGCTCGGCGTCGGCGACGGCCATCAGCGCCTCCAGGCGCCGGAGGTAGCGATCGGACCGCCAGTCCTTGGCGAGTTCCACGGCGGCCCTTTCGAGCTGGTCGGGGAAACGCTCCAGCTTCGATTCCAGGCGCTCCAGCAGGGTGAAGGCGTCGGCGGTGGCGCCGGCGAAGCCGGCCAGCACCCGCCCCTGGGCGATGCGGCGGACCTTGCGGGCATTGCCCTTCACCACGGTCTGCCCGAGCGAGACCTGGCCGTCGCCCGCCATGGCGACGATGCCGTTGCGGCGGACGGAGAGAATGGTGGTGCCGTGCCAGCCCAGCGGGTCGGTGGCGGACGGCGATGCGGTGATCGTCATGCGCTCCAGATGGCGCCCGCGCCCCGGCGCGGCAAGGCGGCCCGCCCTGCACCGGTTGCCGCAGAGGATTGCGGCGCGCGAGGGCTTCCCCCACGCGCATCGCCGCGCCAATCATTCCGCGGCGGCGATCGGGGATCGGGTCCGGCATGCGCCTCTGGCTTTTCGCAGCGGCCGTGCTGGCCGCGCTGGCGCTCGCCGGACCGGCCGCGGGCAAGGCGCCGCCGAAAGGGACGGAGGCGGCCATCGGCAAGCCGCGGCCGCCCGCCGCGGCAGAGGGCGCCCGCGGAGGCGCGGGGGCAACCGCGGCGATCGTCCGGCCATCCGGACCACCTTCGCCCCCGGTGCCGGCCGCACGGCTCTCGGCCGCCGCCCCCGCGGCCCTGGCCCCGCCCGCCATCCCGCCGCGGCCGGGCCTGCTGGCC
>JAIEOP010000413.1 GCA_019750465.1 Acetobacteraceae bacterium
GGGCTGCAGGGCGGCGGCTGGGGCGCGCGCAGCACCGTGGCGGCGGTGCCGATGGCGCTCGGCGCGACGGCCGGCTGCGTGGCGGACGGGACGGAGCTGCGGTGCGGGCAAGCCGATGCGCCGCTGCGCGTGTCGGCGCGGCTCCACGCCTTCTCGCCGCATGCAAGCTGGGCGGCGGTCGGTGCGGCCCGCTCGCGCGCGCTCGGCGTGATCGATGAGAATGACACCGGCTTCACCTTCGCCCCGCCCGGCCAGGCGATCTGGCATGGCTCGCTGCGGCGCGACGCTGCGGCCCCGCGGGCGATCGCGGTCGCCGTCTGGCTGGACGGCGCGCCCAGCGGCGGCGGGCTGCGCAGCCGGCTGGAGCAGGCGATGAACAGCCTGCGGGGCGACCGTGGTGCGCCGGTGCTCGCGGTGGTGGAGGTGACGCCAACCGAGGGGACCGCCGCCACCGCGCCGGGATCGCGGCCGGAGGGCGAGCTGCTTCGAGCCCTGCTGGCGGATCAGGGTGCCGCGCTGGCGGCCCAGGCGGCCGCCCGCTCCCTGGCCGCCGGACGGTAGGGCGGTGGAGTGCGCCCACCCCGGCCGGCTGTCTCATCGAACGGTGCCGCACCCCAGGCCGCACGCCATCAGAACCACTGCGCCTTGTCGACCAGGTTGCGCAGCGGCGTGCCCTGCATCGTGGCGCGGCAATTGTCGCGCAGGATCGCGTAGCGCCGCTCATCCAGATAGGGTCCGTAGCCCGCGGTGTGCGGCGTGATCAGCACGTTGGGCATGGTCCAGAGCGGGTGGCCGGGCGGCAGCGGTTCCTGCTCGAAGACATCGAGGCCCGCCCCGGCGATCTCGCCGGCCCGCAGCGCCGCGACCAGGTCGTCGAGGCGCGTCGTGCGCCCCCGGCCGATGTTGATGAAGAAGGCCGAGGGCTTCATCCGCCGGAACCGCGCGCGATCCATCAGCCCCTCCGTCGCCGGCGTGTGCGGCAGCGTCAGGATCACGAAGTCGGCGCGCGGCTGCAGCGCGTCGAGCGCCTCGGGCGGATGCAGCTCGGCCATGCCCTCCGGCGCCGTGGTGCGCCGCGCGTCGGTGCCGAGCACCGTCATGCCGAAGGCCGCGGCAAGGCGCGCCGTCTCGGCGCCGATGCCGCCGACGCCGAGGATCAGCGCCGTCGCGTCCGGCAGGTGCACCACGCCCTCACTGTCCGGGCGCGGGCGCCATTCGCTGCGGAGCTGCTGCGGGATGTAGGTGTGGAAGTCGCGCGCGAAGGCCAGCACGAAGGCCATGATGTGCGCGCCGATGCGGTCGTTGAAGATCTCGCGCATGTTGGTGACCACAACCGGGTGCGCGACCAGCTCGGGGAAGTAGTAGCCGGCCGGCGGCGCGGCCTGCGGCGATTGCAGCCAGCGCAGCCGCGTGGCGCCGGCCAGCAGCTGCGGGTTCAGCGTGCCGAAGGCGCCGTCCGCCCGCGCGATGCCGGTGGAGGCTTCCGCCTCGTCCTCGGCCAGGATCAGGGTCATCTCCGGCAGCTCGGCGCGCAGGCGCGCGGCCCAGCCGCGGGTGACTGCGGTCTGCGGCGGCAGCATCAGGAGGGTGAAGGACATTGGTCGCGGCTCCCCGGGTGGCGCGCGCCAGTGGAGTGCGGGGCTGACGGTCTGTCCAGCCGCCCGCGGCAGGCCGTTGCAGGGATGGCGGCGCGGCAGCTACCGTCCTCGTCGCGACTGCCGGTGGGGTGGCAGGTTGCGGGAGGGTCGGCGATGCGGGCGATCGCGCTTGAGGAACACTTCACCGTGCCGCAGCTGGCCGGCCGCATCGACCCCGAGGTGGTGCGCCGCCGCGGCTATCGCCCGCGCCGCCTGGCCCCCGGCGCCGTCAACCCGATGGAACTCGCCGCCGAGATCGGCGAGCGGCGGCTGGCGCTGATGGACGAGGCCGGCATCGGCATGCAGGTGCTGTCCAATACCGGTCCGGGCCCCGATCTCGTCCCGGGGCCGGACGGCGTGGCGATGGCCGTGGCGATGAACGACCACCTGGCCGCGGCGGTGGCGCGCGCGCCGGACCGCTTCGCCGGCTTCGCCGTGCTGCCCATGGCCAGCCCGGATCACTGTGCTGCGGAGCTGGACCGTTGCGTGCGCCAGCTCGGCTTCGTCGGCGCGCTGGTCAACGGCACGACCGAGGGCCGCTTCCTCGACCACCCCGCCCATGACGCTCTGCTGGCCGCGGCGGTGGCGCTGGACGTGCCGATCTACATCCACCCGCACATGGCGCCCGAGGCGGTGCGCGAGGCCTATTTCGGCGGCATCGAGCCCGGCGCGGCGCGCACGCTGGAGGCGGCCGGCTGGGGCTGGCATTCGGAGACGGCGATCCACGTCCTGCGCCTGGTGCTCTCCGGCACGCTGGATCGGCACCCGGGGCTCAGGATCATCATCGGGCACATGGGGGAGATGCTGCCGATGATGCTGGCCCGCGCCGACGAGGTCTTCGCCGCCGACATCGGCCACCTGCGCCGCCCGGTCAGCCGGACCATCCTCGATCAGGTCTGGATCACCACCAGCGGCATCTTCACCGAGCCGCCCTTCCTGGCGGCGCTGCACACCTTCGGCATCGACCGCATCATGTTCTCGGTGGACTACCCCTATGCGTCCAACATGAAGGGCCGCGCCTTCCTCGACCGCATCGCGCTGGCGCCGGCTGACATGGAGCGGCTGGCCTGGCGCAACGCGGCGGCGCTGCTGCGCCTGCCGTCGTGACATGCCGGGTCACGCCGTCCGCTGCACCGCCAGCCCGAGCTCCTCGACCATGCGCTCGCGCATGATGAATTTCTGCACCTTGCCGGTGACGGTCATCGGGAAGCTGTCCACGAAGCGGACGTAGCGCGGGATCTTGTAGTGGGCGATCTGGCCGCGGCAGAAGGCGCGGATCTCCTCCTCCTCCGCCGTCATGCCGGGCTTCAGGCGCACCCAGGCGCAGAGTTCCTCGCCCATGCGCGGGTCGGGCACGCCGACCACCTGCACCTCGGCCACCTTGGGGTGGCGGAACAGGAATTCCTCCACCTCGCGCGGATAGACGTTCTCGCCGCCGCGGATCACCAGGTCCTTGATGCGGCCGACGATGTTGCCGTAGCCCTGCTCGTCCAGCACGCCGAGGTCGCCGGTGTGCATCCAGCCCGCGGCGTCGATCGCCTCCGCGGTGCGCTCCGCGTCGTCCCAGTAGCCGCGCATCACGCAGTAGCCGCGGGTGCAGAGCTCGCCGGCCACGCCGGGCGGGACGATGCGGCCCTCCGCGTCGATGATCTTCACCTCGACATGCGGATGCACGCGGCCGACCGTGCCGATGCGGCGCTCCAGCGGCTCGTCCACGGCGGACTGGAAGCTGACGGGGGAGGTCTCCGTCATGCCGTAGCAGATCGTCACCTCCCGCATGTGCATCTCGTCGAGGCAGCGGCGCATGATCTCGATGGGGCAGGGCGCGCCGGCCATGACGCCGGTGCGCAGCGAGGAGAGGTCGAAGGTCGCGAATTCGGGGTGCGTGAGCATGGCGACGAACATGGTCGGCACGCCGTAGAGCGAGGTGCAGCGCTCCTCCGCCACCGCGCGCAGCGTCTCCAGCGGATCGAACCCCTCGGCCGGATACACCATGGTGGCGCCGTGGGTGGTGCAGGCCAGGTTGCCGATCACCATGCCGAAGCAGTGGTAGAGGGGGACGGGGATGCAGACCCGGTCGATCTCGCTGTACTTCATCGTGCGGGCGATGAAGTAGCCGTTGTTCAGGATGTTGTGGTGGGTCAGGGTCGCGCCCTTGGGCGCGCCGGTGGTGCCGGAGGTGAACTGGATGTTCACCGGATCATCGAATTGCAGGCGTGCCTCGCCGGCGCGCAGGCGTTCCCGCGCTTCGGGAGAGGCGCCGAGGGCGGCGACGCTCTCGAAGGGCAGGAACCCCGGCGCCGCGGGCGCGCCGATCTGGATGACGTGGCGCAGCGCCGGCAGCGTCGCGGCGTGCAGGCGCTCGCCCTCCGCCCGCGCCGCGAGCTCGGGCGCCAGGGTGTTCAGCATGCCGACATAATCGGAGGTCCGGTGCGCCGTGGCGGTGACCAGCGCGGCGCAGCCCACCTTGTTCAGCGCGTAGTCCAGCTCCGAGAGCCGGTAGGCCGGGTTGATGTTCACCAGGATGATCCCGGCGAGCGCGGTGCCGTACTGCGCAAGCACCCATTCGGCGTTGTTGGGCGACCAGATGCCGACGCGCTCCCCGGGCTCGATGCCGAGGGCGAGCAGGCCGGCGCCGAAGGCCTCCGCCCGGTCGAGCAGCTCGGCATAGCTCCAGCGCACGCCCTGCTGGCGCACCACCAGGGCCGGGCGGTCCGGCCAGCGGGCGGCGGAGGCGCGGAAATTGGCCCCGATGGTCTCGCCGAGCAGCGGCTCGGCGCAGCCGCCATGGACGTAGCTCCGGGTCAGGGGTGTGTGCATGAGGCGGCCTCCCGCTGCCGATCATAGGGTGGCGGCGCGGCCGGCGGGCAATCCCCTGCGGCATCTTCCCTCCGACCCCGGGCTGCATTACCTGCCGGTTATCCAAGGGAGCAATGCCATGCACCGCCGCCTTCTCCTCGGCGCCAGCGCCGCCGTCCCCGTGGCCCTGGCCGCGCCGGCCCTGGCCCAGACCCTGCCCGAGGTGCGCTGGCGCCTCGCCTCGTCCTTCCCGCGCAGCCTCGACGTGCTGTTCGGCACCGCCGAGCGCATCGCCGCCCGGGTCGCCGCGGTGACCGAGAACCGCTTCCGCATCACCGTCTCCCCGGCCGGCGAGATCGTTCCGGCGCTGCAGGTGCTGGACGCGGTGCAGAACGGCACCATCGAGGCCGGGCACACCGCGGCCTACTACTACATCGGCAAGGACCCCTCCTTCGCCTTCTTCACCGCCCTGCCCTTCGGGCTGAACGGGCGGATGAACACCGCCTGGATGAACCATGGCGGCGGCAATGCGCTGGGCGCGGAGCTGTTCAAGGACTACAGCATCCACGCCCTGCCGGCCGGTGACACCGGGGCGCAGATGGGTGGCTGGTTCCGCAACGAGGTGCGCAGCCCGGATGACCTGAAGGGGCTGAAATTCCGCATCGCCGGCCTGGCGGGCCAGGTGTTCCAGCGGCTCGGCGCCGTGCCGACCCAGGTCGCCGCGGCCGACATCTACCCGGCGCTGGAGCGCGGCACGCTGGACGCCGTGGAGTTCGTCGGCCCGCATGACGACGAGAAGCTCGGCTTCGTGCGCGTGGCGCGCAACTACTACGCGCCGGGCTTCTGGGAGGCCGGTGCCCGCCTGCACCTCATGGCGAACCAGCGCGCCTGGGACGCCCTGCCGCAGCCCTATCGGGACGCCATCGAGGTCGCCTGCGGCGAGGCCAACGCGGAGATGCTGGCGCGCTACGACCACCTCAACCCGCAGGCGCTGCGCCGCCTGATCGCCGCGGGCGCCCAGCTGCGCTTCTGGCCGCGCGAGATCCTGCAGGCCGCCTGGCGGGAGGCGCACGGGCTCTACGAGGAGATCGGTGGCCGCAACGAGCGCTTCAAGCGCATCTGGACGGCCTACCGCGCCTACCGCGACGAGGAATACCAGTGGTTCCGCGTCTCGGAGAACAGCTTCGACAATTTCGCCTTCGTCTCTGCGGCGCAGCGCGGGAATTGAGGCTGCCGCGCAGCGCCGGGCGTTCCGCGCTGCGCACCCTGCCCCCTCTCCGCCTGGAGCGGATTGCGTCCGCATGCGCTCACGCAACACGCTCCAGCCTTTGCCGGGTCGCGGGATTCAGCGTTTGCGGCGATTCTGCCTCACCGCATCCCGCTCTAGCAGGTTCCGGAAATTCGATTTTCGACGGCAGCCAGCGCAACATTGATTCGCGGGATCCGCCTGGTTCGAAAGGAAAATTCAGGCGACGGCATTTCTGGATTCCTTCATGCCTTTTGTTGCGTGTCCGATGGAGAATTTCCGCAGCCTGCTAGACGGTGAAGTCCACCAGGCCGGTGCGCGCCGTCATCGTGTGGTTCAGGATATCGAAGTTCGACGACATGATGCGGTAGGTCTCGGCCAGTTCGCGTCCGCGCCGCTCATTCGCCTGCTGCGACATCTGGTTGCGCATGGTGTTGGTCTGGCTCGCGGCGGAGACCACCGCGCTCATCGTCGTGGGAAGATAGCTGAGGCCCATGCTCATGCCGTGCGCTCCTTGCGGCCGCGGGCGCCAGCCGGGCGCGTCCCGATCAAGGCGGGAGGCGGCATCACCGCCTGAGATTCGACACCCACCCCTGCCCCCAATTCCGAGACCGGTTCCCCTTCTCCGCGATTTGGGTTTCGGGTCGATGAACGGCAGGCGTGTGGCCTTGACCGCGGTCGGCCGCTAAGGTCCCGCCCGCTTCCGAAGGCTGCCGCCCCGCATGGACCCGACCGCGCTGCTGCCCGCCCTGCTCATGGGCGTGGTCGAGGGGCTGACCGAATTCCTGCCCATCTCCTCCACCGGCCACCTCATCCTGCTGGGCGAGCTGATCGGCTTCCAGGGCCCGCCCGGCAAGGCCTTCGAGATCTCCATCCAGCTCGGCGCCATCCTCGCCGTCGTGCTGATCTACTGGCGCAAGCTCCTCGCGCTGGCGGGCGGCATGTGGCGGCCGGGGCTGGAGCGGTACTACGTGATCAACCTGGTCCTCGCCTTCGTCCCGGCCATGGTCATCGGCCTGCTCTTCCACCGCCAGATCACCGAGCTGCTGTTCAGCCCCTGGGTGGTCTGCCTTGCGCTGATCATCGGCGGCATCGCCATCATCCTGATCGAGCGCGCCCGCCCCGACCCGAGCATCCACTCGGTGCCGGAAATCGGGCCGCTGGCGGCGCTGCTGGTCGGCTTCGGCCAGGCCCTGGCGATGATCCCGGGCACCTCGCGCTCGGGCGCCACCATCATCACCGCGCTGCTGCTCGGCGTGGACCGCAGGACGGCGGCCGAGTTCAGCTTCATGCTGGCGATCCCGACCATGCTGGCGGCCACCGCCTACAGCCTGTGGAAGGCACGCGACGGATTGGAAGCGGAGGGGCTGGGGCAGATCGGCGTCGGCTTCGCCACCGCCTTCATCGTGGCGTTCTTCACCGTGCGCTGGGTGCTCGCGGTGATCGGGCGGATCGGCTTCACGCCCTTCGGCTGGTACCGCATCGCGCTGGGCAGCGTGATGCTGGCCTTCCTGGTGCTGCGCTGAGGAGGGCGTCTATCCTGCGACGCTGCCCGGATCGCAGTTGCCGCCGCAGACCAGCGCGCCGACGCGCGCGCCCGGCGGGGGCACCCAGGCGCCCGACACCAGGGCGGCGAGCGCCGTCGCCCCGCCGGGCTCGGCGACCAGGCGGCATTCCTCCCACAGCAGGCGCTGGGCGGTGCGGATCGCGGCGTCCGGCACCAGCACCGCCGCCGCCACGTGCTCCCGCGCCACCGCGAACATCAGCGCCCCGACCTGCCGCGCGCCGAGGCTGTCCGCCGCCGGCCCGCCGACCGGCGCCGGCACCG
>JAIEOP010000399.1 GCA_019750465.1 Acetobacteraceae bacterium
CCACCCGCCCGCGCCGCGGCGGGGCATCGGGCCGGCGCCGCCGTGCCGTCAGCCGCGCCCCCTCCGCGCCGCGCACCAGCGTCAGCGTCCGGTCGTGGTAGGCATCGAGGCCGGGCCGGTGGCCGATGGAGATCAGCGCGCTCTCCGCCAGCTCCTCGCGGAACAGGGTCATCAGCCGGTCCTGGTTCTCCTCGTCCAGCGCCGCCGTCGCCTCGTCCATGAACACCCAGCGCGGCCGCTGCAGCAGCAGCCGTGCGAAGGCCAGGCGCTGCTGCTCGCCCAGCGAGAGGATGCGGTCCCAGCGCTCCTCCTCGTCGAGCCGGGTCGCCAGGTGCGGCAGTCCCGCGGTCTCCAGCGCCTTGATGAGCGCGGCATCGCCGAAATTCTTCGCCGCCGCCGGATAGGCGACCGCCGCGCGCAGCGTTCCCAGCGGCAGGTAGGGCCGCTGCGGCATGAACATCATGTGCGACCGCTCCGGCACCCGGATGGTGCCGGAGCCCCAGGGCCAGAGCCCGGCGATGGCGCGGAACAGGGTGGACTTGCCGGTGCCGCTCTCGCCGACGATCAGCACCTTCTCGCCGGCGTGGATCTCGGCGTTCGCCTCGCCGATCACCACGTTGCCGTCGGCATGGGCGATCTGGAGGTCGTGGAAGGCGAGTACCTCGCGCCCGTCGGGCAGCGGGCCTTCCTCCACGGTGATGGTCCCGGTCTCGTCGCCGGCCGTGCTGGCGGCCTCGAAGCTGTCCTCCAGCTCCATCACGCGCTCGACATGGCTGCGCCAGTCGGCGATGCGGGGGAAGTTGTCCACGAACCAGTTGAGGCTCTTCGTCACCTCGCCGAAGGCCGACGCGATCTGCATGAGCACGCCGAGGGTGATGGCGCCGGCGAAGTAGCGCGGGCTGGCCACCAGCACCGGGAAGACCGTCAGCAGCATGCCATAGGCGCTGGTCAGCCACATCAGGTTGCGCTCGCTGCGCATCAGGTCCTTCATCACCGCGACGACGTGGTCGAAGGCGCGCGCCAGGCCGCGCTCCTCGTCGCGCTCGCCGCGGATCAGCGCCACGCCCTCGCTCGATTCGCGCAGCCGCAGCAGGGCGAAGCGGTGGTCGCTCTCGGCCTGGTTGCGGCGGATGTTGGCCTCCACCATCGGCCGCCCGATCAGCCAGGTGAGGCCCGAGCCGATGCCGGCATAGAGCAGCGCCGCCCAGACCATGTAGCCCGGGATGTCGAACTCGGTGGCGCCGAAGGCGATGTGCAGCGGCCCCGACAGCCCCCAGAGGATGCCGACGAAGGAGACCAGCATCAGCACGCTGGTGATCACGCCCACCGCCATGTCCACCGCCATGGCGGTGGCCCAGCGGGTGTTCTCGCTCATGCGCTGGTCGGGGTTGTCGGCGGCGCCTTCCAGGAAGTTGAGCTGGTAGTGCCGGCCGCCCTCCAGCCACTGGCGCTGCAGCCGCATCACCAGCCAGCGCCGCCAGTGCAGTTGCAGCAGCTGGCGCACGTAGAGCTGGAACACCGCGGTCGCCATGCTGGCCCCGGCCAGCACCAGGAACAGGCCCATCTGGCCGAAGAAGGCGCCGCGGTCGCGGCTCTCGAGCGCGTTGAAGAAGTCGCGGTTCCACAGGTTGAACCGCACCTGGATGGCGATCTGCAGCAGCGTGAGGACGAGCACGCCGGCAGCCAGCAGCCGCGCCCGGCCCTTCTCCTCGCCGTTGAAGTAGAGCGCGGCCAGGCGGCCGATGCGGCGGAGGAAGCCTTCGCGCCGCGTGGGCTCGCCCTCCTCGCCCGGCGTCGCGGGGGCGGTGCTGCGCTCCTCTGGCATCGGCGCGGCGGGGCTAGCGCGAGGGTGCCGGGGCGGGCAGCGGGCGCAGTGCCTCGGGGCTCTCGCCGAGGCGATCCGCCACCAGCGCGCGCTGCGCCGCCACGCCTTCGGCCGCGGCGGTGGCGCTGCCGAGCCCCTCGGCGGCCAGCTTCGCGCCTGGCTTCAGCAGGTCGCGCAGCCCCTCGGCACTGGCGGCGAGGCCCTGCGGCAGCAGCACCACGGTGCCATCGTCCAGCACCGCGCCGACCACCTCGCCCTGCGGCGACCAGTAGGGCTGGCGCACGCTGCCGGCCGCGGCGATGCGCCCCGCCTCGGCCTGCGGCTGGCGGCCGACCTGACGCCAATAGGGGCGCTCGACGACACGCGGCGTGGAGTCGGCATTGGCGGAGAAGGCCAGCATGGTGATCACCGGCGCGCTGCGCGCCCGCACGCCCCAGACCGTCAGCGGCCGCCCCGGCGGCGCGGCCCCGCGCACGTGCTCGGCCATGTCGGGCGGGAAGACGATCTGCGGGCCCTCGCGGAACAGCAGCGCGTCGGTCTGGCCCTGCGGGTTCAGCAGGTAGCGCTCCACGGTGCCGGTGAAGGAGGGCAGCTGCGTCGGGTCGAACCAGAGGTCGCCGACGCGCCGTTGCCCGGCCTGCCCGCCACCGGCCTGCCCGCCACCGGCCTGCCCGCCACTGGTCTGGCCGCCGCCGGCCTGCGCGACCGCACGGCCCGACGCGGCGAGCGCCGCCGCGCAGGCCAGTGCGGCCAGGCCGCGGCGCGCATGCATCACCCGCTGTGCCACGGACGCGTCAGGCGCGACGGATCACGCCGAAGATCAGCGAGACCAGGAACAGCACGAGGAAGATGGCGAACAGCACCTTGGCGATCCCGGCCGAGGCGGTGGCGATGCCGCCGAAGCCGAACAGGCCGGCGACCAGGGCGATGACGAGAAAGATCAACGTCCAGTACAGCATGGGGTCCTCCGCTGTGACATGCATGCGGCGCAACGCGGTGCGGGCAAGGCGGTTGCCGAAGCTGAACGTTGTGCCGGCGGCCCGTGCGGCGGCCGCTGTCCTCGTGGGGACGCCGACGGCCCCGGGGCGCATGCCATGGCGGCGGCGGTCTCCTCAAAGCCTCGGCGCCGATTGCGGCCGCGGCACCTCAACGCGGTCCGAGGCCCAGCGCGGCAGGCACGCCGCGGGTGATCGCCTGGAAGGTTGCCACAGCCAGGGTCGTCGGGTCGAACGGCTTCGAGATCACGAAGGCGGGCTCGACGGCCGTGCCGGTGAGCAGCCGCTCCGGGTGGGCGGTCACGAAGATCACCGGGATTTGCAGCCCCGCCTGGATGCGCGCGACGGCGTTGGTGCCGTCGCCACCGATGCCGAGGTTGATGTCGGCCAGCACCAGGCCGGGCCGCTCGGCGGCCGCGATGGCGACTGCCTGGGCCTCGCTGGCGGCGATGCCGACGACGTGATGGCCGCATGCTTCCACCAGCTCCTGGATGTCGAAGGCGATGATCGGCTCGTCCTCGATGATCAGGACCCGCGTCGCCGTGCCGCTGCGCAGCGCCTCCCGCGCAAGGCGCAGTTCCAGCTCCGCGGCCTCCGCCGTCATGCGGCAGGCGGCGGCGGCGGCGATGAGGGGCTGGTTCTCCAGAGCGGTCAGCAGCAGCAGGCGGCGCTGCAGCGGTGTCGCGCCGTAAGGCGCGCCGGGAACGGTTTCGCCGTAAGGCGCGCCGGGAACGGTTTCGCCGCAGGGCGCACCGCCCGATGCATCGGGCGGCGCCGCCCGCGCGGCATCCAGATCGCCGATCGCGCGGTAGAGCGCCGCCCGCGCACCCGCATCGCTCTCCGTTTCGGCATCCTCCGCCGCGAGCACGGCGCGCAGCGCGTCCGCGACCGCCGCATCGCCCGCCGCCTGGCTGCCGGCCAGGGCGCGGGCGTAGCGCCGCGCATAGGGCAGCGCGCCGATCAGCGCGGACCGGTCCATCACGCTCATCACCTTGTCATCCCCTGCATGCACACGCATCCCCGCGCAACCGCTAGACTCGCAGCCATGGATCATAATCCCGCCGGTCCGCGGGCGCAGGACGATGCCCGCGCCGCTCTCGCAGCTTTGTTGCCGCAATTACGTGCATTCGCGCGATTCCTCGCCGGATCGCGCGCCGAGGCCGACGACCTGGTGCAGGAGGCGCTGCTGCGCGCCCTGCGCGCGGCGGAGGAAGGCCGCTTGCCTGTCGCGCCCGATGGCTGCGGTCCCAGTTTGCGGCCCTGGTGCCTGTCCGTGATCCGCAACGTCTTCCACGAGCAGCTGCGTGCCCGCCGACGCGAGACGCTGCATCGCCGCAACGGTGCGCTGGACGCCCAGCCCCTTCCGCCGCCGCAGGACGGGCATGGCACGCTGAGCGACCTGACCCAGGGCCTTGCGGCGCTGCCGCCGCTGCTGCGGGAGGCGCTGGTTCTGGTCGGCGCCGAAGGGCTCTCCCAGGAGGAGGCGGCGGCGATCTGCGGCGTGCCGGTCGGCACGATGAAGGCGCGCGTGTCCCGCGCGCGGCGCCAGTTGGCGGCGGCGATGGGCCGCGAGCACGCCCGACCCTGAATCGCGGCGCTGTGAACCGCTCACGCTGCCGCGATGCAACGCCGGCCGCCCCGCGATCATTGGTTCTCATGACCACCGCGAGGGAGTTTCTGGACGTGGCGGATGCGATCGACATGCAGGCGAGCGGCGTGGCGTCTATCGAGACCGCGGCAAGCAGCGGGGCGGAGTTGCGGCGGGCGCAGCAGGAGTTCCATGGGCAGCTTGTGGCGCTGTTGCCCAAGCTGCGGGTGCAGGCCCTGGCGCTGACGCGCAACCGCGCCGCGGCCGAGGATCTGGTGCAGGATTCCGTGGCGAACGCCCTGGCGGCGCAGGGCAGCTTCACGCCCGGCACCAACTTCGCCGCCTGGATGCACCGCATCCTGCGCAACCGCTTCATCAGCACGCTGCGCAAGCAGCGCGAGACCACCGACATCGAGGACCTGCCGAGCTCGGCCTTCGCGGTCTCCGGCGCGCATGAGGACCGCATGGTGCTCAAGGAACTGTCGCGCGCACTGACCCGCCTGCCGGGCGACCAGCGCGAGGCGCTGTTCATGGTCGTGCTGCAGGGCCTCTCCTACGAAGAAGTCAGCCAAGCCACCGGCTGCGCCGTCGGCACCGCCAAGAGCCGGGTGTTCCGCGCCCGTCGGCAACTGCAGGCCTGGCTGATGGGCGAGGAGCGCAGCGAGGCCGCCGTGGTGCGCCAACAGCCGGCCATGGTCGCGAAGTTGCTTGGCGAGGACGTGGCCGCGTTCTAGCGTACGGGGTCGATCGGGATGGTCGCCCGCCCGGGCGGCCGCCGGAGAGGATGCACGGACAGCCGGATGGCCGACCAGGGCAAGAGGCAGCGAGCGGCCGCGGATTCCCGGGCGGTCGCCCATGGACGGGAGGACGGGGTGGACCGCGCCTTCGACATCTGGCTGCAGCGCGGCCTGCATCAGCTGTATGACCAGGTGGCGAGGGAACCGCTGCCGGAGGAATTGCTGCGCCTCATCGAGGAGGACCGCAACCGCTCGGCCGCCAGGAAGGAGTAGCGGTCGGCGGGCCGCGCCCGGCCCGCCGACCCTGGCCGCTCAGGCCGAGAGCGCCGCGTGGAGATCCGGCGGCGCCGTACGCTCCCGCTTCGCCAGCAGCTTGTTCAGCGCGTGGATATAGGCGCGTGCCGATGCGACGATGGTGTCCGTGTCGGCGCCCTGGCCATCCACCAGCTTGCCCGCCTCCTCCAGCCGCACGGTGACGCGCGCCTGCGCGTCGGTGCCGCCGGTCACGCTCTGCACGGCGAAGAGCTTCAGCGCCACCTCGTGCGGGAAGGCCTGGCGGATGGCGTTGAAGGTCGCGTCCACCGCACCGTCCCCGCCCGCCATGCCCTCATGCGGCTTGCCGTCGATCTCGAGCGTCAGCGAGGCCATCGGCTTGGCGCCCAGGCCGGTGGTGACGTTCAGCGCCGTCAGCCGCACCCGGTCGTGGCCGCGCACCACCTCGTCGTCCACCAGCGCGGCGACGTCCTCGTCATAGACCACCTTCTTGCGATCGGCGAGGTCCTTGAAGCGGCGGAAGGCGTCGTTCAGCTGGTTGTCGCCGATCCCCTCGTAGCCCAGGGCCTTCAGCTTGTCGCGGAAGGCGGCGCGGCCGGAATGCTTGCCGAGCACGAGGGAGTTGGTGGACCAGCCGACGCTCTCCGGCGTCATGATCTCGTAGGTGGAGGCGTCCTTCAGCACGCCGTCCTGGTGGATGCCGCTCTCATGGGCAAACGCATTCCGCCCGACGATCGCCTTGTTCGGCTGCACGTCGAAGCCGGTGATCGTCGCCAGCAGCTTCGAGGTGCGCAGGATGCGCGGCGTCTCGATGGCATGGCGGTAGGGCAGCGCGTCGTGGCGCGTGCGCAGCGCCATCGCCACCTCCTCCAGCGATGCATTCCCGGCGCGCTCGCCGATGCCGTTGATGGTGGCCTCGATCTGCCGTGCGCCGCCCTCGATGGCGGCGAGGGTGTTGGCCACCGCCATGCCGAGGTCGTTGTGGTTGTGCGTGGAGAACACCACGCCGTCGGCGCCGGGCACGCGCTCGCGCAGCATGCGGAAGATGTCGCGGATCTCGTCGGGGCGGGAATAGCCGACGGTGTCGGGGATGTTGATCGTGGTGGCGCCGGCCTTGATGGCGGCCTCGCAGCAGCGGCAGAGGAAGTCGGGGTCGCTGCGGCTGCCGTCCTCGGCCGACCACTCCACGTCCTCGGCGTGGTTGCGGCCGAGCGTCACGCTCGCGGCGGTGGCCTCCAGCACCTCCTCGCGGCTCATGCGCAGCTTGACGCGCATGTGCAGCTCGGAGGTCGCCAGCACGATGTGGATGCGCTTGCGCGCCGCCGGCTTCAGCGCCTCGGCGCTGCGCAGGATGTCGGCCGGGTTGGCGCGGCCGAGGCTGGCGACGACGGGGCCGTCCTTGCCGAACTTGCGGGCGATCGCCTGCACGCTCTCGAAGTCGCCGGGGGAGGCGATGGCGAAGCCGGCCTCCATGACATCGACGCCGAGCTCGGCCAGGGCTTCCGCCATGCGCAGCTTCTCCTCGAGGTTCATGGAGAAGCCGGGCGACTGCTCGCCGTCGCGCAGCGTGGTGTCGAAGATGATGACGCGGTCGGGGTCCAGCGTGCCGAAGCTGGGATGGGTGACGGGCATCGGGGTGGTCCTTCGATCTGGGCCGGTGGGGAGGCGCGCGTGGAACGCGCGCAGGATCGTCCTCAGGGTCCCCTGAGCGGTGCCGGTCGCGGTCAGCGGCCGGGCGTCACGCCCAGGGGCGGCTAAGTCGAAGGAGGGTGAGGCCGCAAAGCGGACGAACGAGCAGCGCGCGGGCGGCCGCCGGTGCGGCGGGAAGGCCGCGATCCGGGGCGAAGGGGACAGCGCGCGGGGGCATGGCTGATGCGGAGGGTAGCCGCGGCGGGGCTGGGCGTCCAGCGCGTCGCGGCAGCGCCGCCGCGCGCCCGGCCGTCGTGCGGGCGCCGCCATCCCCTCTCCCGCTGGCGGGGAAGGGTTAGGGTGGGGGTGGACCCGCCCCCGCCCCATCACGCCGGCTCCATGTCGCGGCGGATGCGGGCGAGGCCGGCGCACATGCGGTGCATGGAGCGCAGCGCGCCGAGCA
>JAIEOP010000502.1 GCA_019750465.1 Acetobacteraceae bacterium
CCGTCGCGGCGCGGCTCGGCCTCGACGACGTGGCGGCCGAGGTGCTGCCGGCGGGCAAGGCGGAGCGCGTTGCCGCCTGGCAGGCGGAGGGCGCCCGCGTGGCCATGGTGGGCGACGGCGTCAACGACGCGCCCGCGCTCGCCGCCGCCGATCTCGGCATCGCCATGGGCACGGGCACGGACGTCGCGATGCAGGCGGCGGGTGTCACGCTGCTGCGCGGCGATCCGGCCCTGGTGCCCGCGGCGCTCGAGGTGATGCGGCGCACGCTGCGCAAGATCCGGCAGAACCTGGCCTGGGCCTTCGCGTACAACCTGCTCGGCGTGCCGCTGGCGGCGTTCGGCTTCCTCTCGCCCGTGCTGGCCGGGGCGGCGATGGCGCTGTCCTCGGTCTCGGTGCTGGCGAATGCGCTGCTGCTGGCGCGATGGAGGCCCCATGACCATCGGTGAGGCGGCCCGGCGTTCGGGCATCTCCGAGAAGATGATCCGCCACTACGAGGCGATCGGGCTGATCACGGCGCGGCGCGAGGCGAATGGCTACCGCGTCTACGCCGAGCCCGACATCGCCGTGCTGCGCTTCATCCGCCATGCTCGCGACCTTGCCTTTCCGCTGGAGGAGGTGCGCCGGCTGCTCGCCCTCTGGCGCGACGGCGGACGGGCCAGCGCGGAGGTGCGGCGCATCGCCCTCGATCACGTGGCGGCGCTGGAGGCGAAGGCGCGCTCGCTCGACGCCATCGCCGCCTCGCTGCGCCACCTGGCCGCGCATTGCCACGGCGACGAACGGCCGGACTGCCCAATTCTCGACGAACTGGAAGGACGCACGCATGACGAAGATCGCACTGACGGTGGAGGGGATGAGCTGCGAGCACTGCGTCCGCGCGGTGACCTCGGCGATCCGGTCGAAGGATCCGGGCGCGGCGGTGCGGGTCGATCTCGCCGCCGGCCGGGTGGAGGCCGAGACGCGCCTGCCGCGTGACGCGGTTGCGGCGGCGGTGGCGGAGGAGGGCTACAGGGTCGTCGGGTAGCGGCGCCGCCGGGGCCGTTATCCCCACCGGCGCAGCGGAGCCAAGTCCTGGCCGGAGACGAAGGGGTTGCGGCCGAGGCCGCTCCCGCCCGAGTCGCCGGCGTAGCGGTCGGGCCAGGCATGCCCGGCGCGGGCGCCGCGTGGCGGGGCCGGGCCGGATGACAGGCGAGGGCTGCGGCTCCGGCCGCGGGGGGCGCCACGCGCCGTACCGGCGCCGTGGTCCACGCCTCCGCGGAACGCGCCGCCGGGGTGATGCGCGGCGGTGGCCCGGCGCAGGCGGCGAGCAGGAGCGCGAGGGGTACGGCAGGGTGGCGCATTGCGGGACGCCGCCTCGGTCGGCGCGCACGATTCCGCAAGTGTTCCGGATAGCGGGCGTCCAGCGCGGTCACCCTGCCGCTGGCGCGGGCCGCAGGTGCTGCGCGACCGCCTGCGCCAGGGCGTCCGGGCTGAAGGGCTTGGACAGCCGCATCAGCCCCGATTCGGCGATCGCCGGCAGCTCGCCATAGCCGGTGGCGATCAGCACCGGCAGGCCGGGGCGCAGCCGCCGCACTGCCTCGGCCAGCTGCTGGCCGTTCATGCCGGGCATGCCGTAGTCGGAGATCACCAGGTCCACCGCCGTGCCGCTCCGCAGCATCTCCAGCGCCTGCTCGCCGGACCCCGCAATGAGCACGCGGTGGCCGAGATCCTCCAGCATCGCCGCGGTGCTGCCCAGCACCAGCGGATCGTCATCCACCAGCAGCACGCCGGCGCCGTGCGTCGTCGCGGCGAGCGGGGCGGGCGCCTCGTGCGCCGGTGCCGTGGGCTGTCCCGGCTCGGCGCGCGGCAGCCAGAGCGCCGCCACCGTGCCCGCGCCCGGGCGGCTGTGCAGCACCAGCCGCCCGCCCGACTGCGCGACCATGCCGTGCACCATGGACAGGCCGAGGCCGGTGCCCTTGCCGACGCCCTTGGTGGTGAAGAACGGCTCCATGGCGCGCGCCAGCGTGGCCTCGTCCATGCCCTCGCCGGTATCGGCAAGGGAGAGCACCACGTAGCCGCCCGCCGCGAGGCCGGGTTCGTCGTGCGGCCCGATCCGGCGCTCCTCGGCGGTGATGGTGATGGTGCCGCCGCGAGGCATGGCGTCCCGCGCGTTCAGCGCCAGGTTCAGCACCGCCAGCTCGAGCTGGTTGGAATCCGCCTGCACCGGCGGCAGGCCGGGCGGGAACCTCGCCTCGATCCGCACCCCGGCGCCGAGCGAACCGCCGAGCAGCGCGGACATGCCCGCGACCAGGGCAGGCAGGTCGATGGCGCTCGGCGTCAGGGACTGGCGCCGGCCGAAGGCGAGCAGTCGCCCGGTCAGCGTCGCGCCACGCTCGGCACCCTGCCGGGCGTTCTCCAGCAGCCGCGCCGCGCGCTCGTCATCCGCCGGCAGGCGCTTCCTCAGCAGTGCCAGGCTGCCCAGCACCGCGGTCAGCAGGTTGTTGAAATCGTGCGCGATGCCGCCGGTAAGCTGGCCGACTGCCTCCATCTTCTGGGCGTGGCGCAGCGAAGCCTCGGTGGCGCGGTGATGCGCGATCGATTCCCGCAGGCTGGCATTCGCCGCGTCGAGCGCCGCCGCCTGCCGCGCCAGGTCGAGCCGCGCGCCGGCATAGGCGCCGAAGAGCCGCCCGGAGTGCCGCGAAGTGGCGATGAGCGCAAGCACGAAGACCAGGCTCATCGCCGCGGCGCCCAGCTCGTGTTCGGACCCGCTCCAGGCGAAGCGCGCCGCCACCGGCAGGCCGGCCGGCAGGATGAAGGCGAGGGCCGTCGGGGTGTGCCAGGCATGCAGCGCCGCGGCGCCGGCGCACATGCCGCCCACCGCGAAGACCCAGAACAGCTGCCCGGCCTCGTCGGCGGGCCAGAGCAGGGCGGCGCCGGCGCCCCACACCAGCCCCGCCGCGCCTGCGGCAGCGGCGCTGGCGGCTGCCCACTGTTTCGAGCGCAGCGCCGCGGTACGGTCCCGCGCGTGGCGGCGCCACATCGCCAGGCGCAGCGCCGCAACCAGGACGGCGGCAGCGAACCACACGAGGTGCGCCGCGCGACCATCCGGCCCTCCCATGATCAGGGCCATCAGTGCGGCGTTGACGACGGTGACGGCGGTGGCCATCGGCGTCTGCGCCAGCACGGCCGCCACGCGCTCCGCGCGGATCTCGGCCGGTTCCATGGTCATGCCACCGGGGTCACGCCGTGCTCGGGCGCACCGCGCGCAGGGCGCGTGGCCGGCGGGATCGGACGGCGGGATCGGACGGCGGCAGGTACCGGTGGCATGGGTCCACCCGGGGGGCGAGGGCCCCGACTTGCAACAACCCGGCTGCGACCGCGGAATTCTATCGCTTCGAGGACGGAATTGCACGAGCTGCGATATGGACCTGCCTGCCTGCCCGGTATCACCCCGGCGTGACCTGCGCCATCATGGCCGCGCATGCCGCCATGCCCCGCCGGAGGACCTGCGATGCCGCGCCGCGCCGCCATTACCCTGATCGCGCTCGCCGTCCTTCTGATGCCGCTCGCCGGTTGCAAGACGGCGCAGACGCGGGGCGAGAAGCCGTGGGATTTCGCCTGCCCGGCGGCGGGCACCGCGGTGAGCTACGATGACGGCCGCCGGCTGACCTTCTCCGGATCGGACCCCGCCGACGCGAATGCCTGCCTCGCCCGCACCGAGGCCGGGGCGCAGGTCCGGCTGATCTGGGGCATGGTCGAGGACACCGCGGGCGAGGGCCGCGGCCACCGCCCCGCCATGGCGCCGCTGTTCCCGGCGAAGACCGGATCGAATGTGGGCTATACCGCCGACCTGTCCTCGCCCGGCAGCGGCATCCAGTACCGCTTCGACACCCGCTGGCGCCTGGTGGGATACGAAACCATCGCGGTGCCGGCCGGGCGGTTCAACACGCTGGTGTTCGAGCGGTCCGTGCAGGGCACCGGCGCCAATGCCGGGCAGTCCTTCAAGCTGACCTACTACGTGGAAGGCGGCTCCGGCGTGGTGCTGAAACGGACGGTGGAGCTCGGGCGCGGCGGCTCGACACTGATGCGGCCGTTCCAGGCGGTGAAGTTCAGCCGCCCGCCGCCGCCGCGGCCTGAGCCGCAGCCCGCCGGCCCGGCCGGCCCGCCGCGGAGCTGACCGGAGACCTACCGACCCGCGGCGCCGGCGCCTGTCGTGCGCGCCGCCGCCAGCGCCGGCCGCAACGATCGCTCCAGGGAGGCCAGGGCGTCGCCCAGCGCGGCCTCCATCGCGGCCGCCATCGCCGCCGGCGAATCGCCGGCCAGCGGCGCGCTCCCCTCGGCCAGCACCTGCGCCAGGATGCGCGCCTGGCCCACCGGGTCGCGCGCCGCGTCGCTCAGCGCGAGCACGGAGAGCGCGGCGCGCGCCACGCCTTCGGCCGGCACCGCCTCCAGCCGCACCAGCTCGCCCTCCATCACCACGTTGCCGGAAAGCCGGGAGCCGGGCGCGACCACGGCGGCGAAGATCCCGCTGTCGGCCATCCAGCCGCGCAGCGCCGCCTCGGCCGCCTCCGCCGGGGGCGCCGCCCATTCGTCCCAGTAGGCCAGGCCGACCTGGCCCTCCGCACCGATGCTGCGCAACCCACGCTGGTCGAGCCCCGGGGCGGCGCGCAGCGAACGCACCAGCAGCACCGGCCCGCCGCGCCCACGCGGTGGGTTGCGCCGCGGGCGGCGCGGCGCCAGGGCGTAGCGGCGCGACTCCTGGTAGGGCCGGTCCGGCAGCACGCTGCACCCGCCAAGGGCGAGGCCCGCGAGGAGGAGCGCGTGGCGGCGGCGGATCATCGGCGCCCCTGCGGTTGCGGCGGCGGCGCGCCGAAGATGGCCTGCGAGGGTGAACGCCGCAGCGCCTCCGTCGTCCCCCGCAGGTTGGCGACCGTGGCACGCAGGTCGCGCAGCAGCGGCAGCAGCTCCACCTGCAGATCGGCGGAGGTGCCGCGCGCGGTGCGCAGGGTCTGCTCGATGGCGGTCAGGCTGGCAGGCAGGCGCTGCATCGCCCGGCGCAGCTCGGCGGAGGCTGCGGCGACGTTGCCCAGGGTCTGGCGCACCTCGCTCGCACCCAGCAGCGCCCGCGCATCGGCCGCGGCGCCCCGCGCTTCCTCCGCGGCGCCCCGCAACTCGGTGCCCAGGGCGCGCAGCTCGGCGGCGAGCTGCGGCACGTCCGCGCCCTCCGTGGCGCTGCGCAGCGCGGCCAGCAGCGCGGCGGCCTCGCGCAGCACCCGCTGCAGGTCACCGCCGTCCAGCTCGGCGCGCAGGTCGGTGATCAGGCGCCCGACATTGCTGATGATTTCCGGGATGTCGGCCTGTTCCAGCCGCTGCAGCAGCGTCTCCGCGACGCTGGTCACCTGCGCGACGGTGGAGGGGATGGCCGGCACATAGGGGAATTCCGGCCCCCAGGGCACCTCCATGGGCGGGAAGCGCTCGGGGTTCACGAAGTCGAGCTCCAGGTAGTTCACCCCGGTGATGCCCTGCGCCGCGATGCGTGCGCGCAGGCCGAGCTTCACCGCCTCCTGCATGGACGGCACGTCGCCGAGCCGCCGCTCGTCCACCGCGAAGCGCACCAGCACGAGCTGGAATGCCCCGACGAAGGCCTCGCCCTCTGGCCGTCGATACTCCGCCGAGACCAGGCCGATGAAGCTGACACGGCCGATCGCCACGCCGCGGTAGCGCACCGGCGCGCCGACATCGAGGCCCTGCACGGATTCCTGGACATAGGTCTCGAAGACCAGCGCGCTGCCGCCCAGCCGGCTGGCGGTGAAGAACAGCGCGAAGCCGACCGCCAGCGCCAGGCCGACGACCACGAGCAGGCCGACACGCAATTGCAGGCGGCGGGACTCGGCCATTCGCTAGCGCACCAGCCCCGGCCCGTGGCCATGGCACGCGGCGCCATGCGCCGTCATTCCATCGCTTCCCGGCGGAAGAAGGCGCGTACCACGGGGTTCTCGCTCGTCTCGCGCAACTGCCGCGGGTCGCCCTCGGCGATCATGCCCTTAGCCTCCTTGTCGAGCATGATGCAACGGTCGCCGATCGCCAGGATCGATTGCAGCTCATGCGTCACCACGACGAAGGTGGTGCCGAGTTCCCGTGCCAGCTGCCGGATCAGGCGGTCCAGCCCCGCCGAGGTGATCGGATCGAGCCCGGCCGAGGGCTCGTCGAGGAACAGGATCGGCGGGTCCAGCGCCATCGCCCGGGCGATGCCGGCGCGCTTGGCCATGCCGCCGGAGATCTCGGCCGGCAGCCGCCCGGCCGCGTCGCCGAGCCCGACCAGGCCGAGCTTGGCGCGCGCCACCAGCGCGCGTGCCTCGGGCAGCAGCGCGGTGTGCTCCTCCAGCGGCACGCCGACGTTCTCGGCCAGGGTGAGCGAGCCGAACAGCGCGCCGGATTGCCACATCACGCCGATCCGCCGCAGCAGCGCGCGCCGCGCCGCGCCGGCCAGCGCGGCGACGTGCTCGCCCATGATCTCGACCCGGCCCTCGGCCGGCGGATAGAGGCCGATCATGTGCTTCAGCAGCGTCGACTTGCCGCAGCCGGAGCCGCCGAGGATCACGAAGACCTCGCCGCGCCGCACCTCGAAGGAGACGTGCTGGAAGATGGTGCGCCCGCCGAAGCGGGCGGCGAGGTCGGTGACGGTGACCACCACCTCCGCTTCCGCGCCCGGCGCCCCCTCCGAGTTTCCTTCCGGCATCACCAGCCGAGCCGGAAGAACAGCACGGCGAAGATGCCGTCGAGCACGACGATGCCGACGATGCCGCCCACCACCGCCGCCGTCGCCGCATCGCCCACCGCGCGCGGCCCGCGCCCGGCGCCGAGCCCGGAGCGGCAGCCCACCAGCCCGATCGCCAGCCCGAACATCGCGGCCTTGAACAGCCCGCCCATCATGTCGCCGAGCCCGACGGCACCCTGCAGCTGGTTCAGCACCGCCACCAGCGGGAAGCCGAGCGAGCCCATCACGCCGGCCATGCCCGCCAGGCCCGCCAGGCTCATCACCAGCGCCAGCACCGGCATCACCAGCATCGCCGCCAGCACCCGCGGCAGCACCAGCCAGGCCACCGGGTCGATGCCCATGATGCGCAGCGCGTCGATCTCCTCGTTCACCGTCATGGTGCCGAGCTCCGCGGCGTAGGCGCTGCCGGTGCGGCCGGCGAGCACCACCGCCGCCATCAGCGGCCCCAGCTCGCGCAGCAGCGAGATGCCGACGAGGTTCGGGATGAACACCTCGGCGCCGAACTGGCGCATCGGGATCGAGGACTGGAAGGCGAGGATCAGGCCGAACAGCACGCCGAGCAGCAGGGTCAGCGGAAACGCCCGCAGCCCGGCCTCGTCCAGGTGGCGGAACAGCTCCAGCAGGCGCAGGCGCCGCGGCCGCAGCGTGACGCCGGCGCCGGCGATCACCGCCTCGCCGAGGAAGGCGAAGCTGTCCAGCGCGTCCCGCCCGCGCGCGAGAGTGGCGCCGCCGAGCCGGCCGAGCCAGGGCAGCCGGCGCGGCGGGTG
>JAIEOP010000015.1 GCA_019750465.1 Acetobacteraceae bacterium
TGGCCGATGCGCTGGCGGCGCTCGGCCCGCCGCAGGCAGTCGTCGGGCTGCGCTGGCCGGACCGGCTGCTGCTGAACGGCGGCGCCTGTGGCCGGCTCCGCCTGGCCGCGCCGCCCGGGGCCGCCGATGACGCCGTGCCGGACTGGCTGGTGGTGGGGATGGAGTTGCGCCTGGCCTTCCCCGAGGGGCACGAGCCCGGCCTGCTGCCCGGCGAGACCGCGCTGGCGGAGGAGGGCTTCGAGCCGGAGGTGGACGGGCCGGCGCTCACCGCCGCCTGGGCGCGGCACCTGATGGCGCAGTTCGATGCCTGGCAGTCGCGCGGCGCGGCGCCGGTGGCGGAGCCCTTCCTCGCCCGGCTGGAGGAGACGCCGGCGATGCGCGGCGCGCGCCGCGGCATCGACCCCACCAGCGGCACGCTGGTGCTGGAGCGCGACGGGGTGCGCCAGCGGATCGGGATGGGGGCCGCATGACCCGGTTGCCGCGCACGCTGCGCCTCGATGGCTCGGACGCGGTGGTGTTCGAGCGGGCGGCCGCGCCGGGGGAATGGGCGGTGCCCGGCGGCTTCGCCTTCTGGGAGGAGGATCCGGCGGCGATGCCGGGCCGCCGCCGGCAGGCCTTCCGCGCCGGCTTCCTCGGCCTCGGCAGCTTCGGCTGGGCAACGCTGGTGGAGGTGGCGGAGGCCACCGCCGCGCAGCGCGAGGATGCGCTGGCCGCGCTGGCCGGGCATCTGCGCGCGGCCCATGGTGCGCCGGACGAGGCGGCGGCGCGGGCGGCGGCCGGGGAGGAGATCGGCTTCGCGGAATCGCTCTGCGCCGGGCATGCGCCGGGCACGGTGATCGCGCTGGCGCGCGACCTGGACGCGGCCGGCGCGGTGCGGGAGCGGTTCCGCACGCTGCACCGCCGGGCGGAGGGGGCGCAGCGCGATCCGCGGGCGCTGCCGGTGTTCGCGCTGGTGGAGAGCGACGAGGGGGAAGACCTGCCTGACCTGGTGGCGCTGGGGGGCCAGTTCCATCCCCACACGCGCCCCCACCCCGGCCCTCCCCCGCAGGCGGGGGCGGGGGAAGGGAAGCCCTCCCCCGCCGGCGGGGGAGGGTTGGGTGGGGGTGGCGCACACGATACCGGCTCCGCCTCATGACCCCCCTCGCCCTCGCCCCCGGCGACTTCTGGCCCGCCTCGGGCCACGCCTTCTGCGACCGCGACGCGGCCGGTCGCCTGCTCGCCACGCCCGACCTCTGGCGCATCTTCCTCGCCCGGCCGGAGCTCGTGCCGCCCGAGGAGGCCTGCGGCGCCGAGCGCGCCCTGCATGCCCGGCTGATGGACGAGCCCGGCCTGCCGGTCACCGCCGCCATGCTCGACGCCCTCGCCGACCCCGATGCACGGGAGAACTGGGGGCATTTCCTCGGCTTCCGCGACCGCGTCGCCGCGCAGCCGACGCTGGAGGCGGCCTGGCTGGCGCTCTACCGCGGCTCGGTCGCCGGCATCCCCCCGCTGTTCCTGCAGATGCTGACGCACCTCGTCACCCGCGCCGCGCTGGAGGGGGAGGAGGACGCCTTCGCGCTGCGCGCCGCCGAGCTCCTGTTCCGTCCGCAGCGCGCCGCCATCCACCAGGGCGCCACCCTGCTGGCCGACGAAGAGGTGCTGGAGGGCCTCGCCGCCGGCGCCGATCTCGGTCCGCTCGGCCGGCTGCTCACCGAGGCCGGCGCGCCGCCGCCCGGCATCGAGCTCCACGTGCTGGGGGAGGCGAATGCCGCGCAGTACCGTCCGCGCTCCGACGCGCACGACATGGCCCTCGACATCGCCGAGGGGCGGCCCGGTCAGCGCGGGATCGCCCGCGCGCTGGAGCGCTTCATCGGCCATGTGATCGGCGAATCCGTGGCGATCCGCCCGGTGCCGGTGATCGAGGACCGGCACTGGTCCTGGCATGTCGGCCTGGATGCCGAGGCGACGGCGATCGCCAACGATCTCTGGCACGGCAAGGCGGTGGCGCAGGAGCGGCTGGCGCGCATCCTCTGGCTCGGCGTGCTGGACTTCGCGGAGGGATCGCGCGTGCTGCCGCGGCTGCGCGGGCGGCCCGTCTACCTCGCGCTGGCGATGGATCCGGCAGGGCGGGTGCGGGCCAAGCCGCAGAACCTGGCGACCGGGCTGCCGCTGCTGGGCGCGGGGCAGGCCACATGACGCTGGAGGTCCCCGGCACGATCCGCATCCCCGTCGCCGTGCTGGCCGAGCGCCGGCCCGGCGTCACCCGCTGGGCCGACTGGTCCTGGCAGGCGGTGGAGGTGCTGGAGGGCGCGATCCCCGACCTGCCGCCCTGGACGCTGCTGCGCGAGGCCGAGGGCCGCGCGCTGTTCCTCGCCGGCCGGGCGGAAGTGGCCCTGCACCCCACCGACACGGCGAATTACCGCGACAACCTGGCGGCGCCGGCGCCCGCGATCTGGGTGGTGCTGCGGGCGGCGGAGGGTGCGCCCCAGGGTCTCCTGCTGCATGCCGTGACGCTCGATCCGGGGGAGGCGCAGATCTACGCCGATGCCGGCAACGACCTGCTGGAGGCGCTGCCGCTGCCGCCCGGGCTGCATGCCGCGGCCGAGGCCTTCGTCGCCGCGCACCACCGCGACCGGGAGGTCCACAAGCGCCGGCGCGACCGTGCCGACCCCGAGGCGATGGCCCGCCGCCGCGGCGGGCGGGAGGACGAGGCATGACGGCTGAGGAGGGCTTCCTCGCCCGCTGGTCGCGCCGCAAGCGGGGGCTCGAGGCGGAGGCGCCGGTGGCGGCCCCGGCGGTCGATGCCGTGCCGGCGCCGGATGCTGAAGCGGCGGAGGCCGAGTTCGACCCGGCCAGCCTGCCGCCGGTGGAGACGCTGGGGCTCGACTCCGACTTCGCCGCCTTCCTGCGCCCCAGGGTGCCGGCGGCGCTGCGACAGGCGGCGCTGCGGCGCATGTGGCCGCTCGATCCCGCGATCCGCGACTTCATCGGGCCGGCCGACTATGCCTGGGACTACAATGTGGCGGATGGCGTGCCCGGCTTCGCGCCCGACCTCGGCGAGGAGGTGGCGCGGCGGCTGCTGGCGCTGCTGACCGCACCCTCCGAGCCGCAGCCACCCGCCGAGGATGCCGAAGCCGCGCCGGACCCGGCTGCGCCCGAGCCCGAGGCGGTACCCGCGCCGCCCCCTGCCGTGGCCCTGGCAGCGGCCGCACCGCCGCCGGTGCCCGGGCCGTTGCCCGGCGCGGCACCGCGGGCGCGGCGGCATGGCGGCGCGGTCCCGGTCTGACGGCAGCCGTGCCGACACAGGCACTTGATTTCGGGGTTGAATTCCTGTCATGCATCTTCCGGGCCTCCTCCGAATGGAGGATGACAGGGGCCGGCAAATCCGGGTCGGCCGCAGGGAGCGCACAGCCGTGGCAGACGGCGTGGAAGCATGGCGTGGGACGGTGCGGCGGGCCGATCCCGTGGACGGGGAGCGCGCGCAGCTTTTCGCCCTGCTCGGCCGCCTGCTCGCCGATGTGCCGGACGCCCCGCTGCTGCGGCGGCTTGCCGCGCTCGCGCCGGATGCCTCGCCGGTCGGGCAGGCGCTGCGCGGCCTGGCGGCGGCGGCCGCCGCGACCTCGCCCGCGGCGCTGGAGCGCGAATTCTTCGCGCTGTTCATCGGCGTCGGCCGGGGCGAGCTGCTGCCCTATGCTTCCTACTACCGCACCGGCTTCCTGCATGAGCGGCCGCTGGCCGAGCTGCGCGGCGACCTCGCCCGGCTCGGCATCGCGCGCGCGCCGGACGTGGCCGAGCCGGAGGACCACATCGCCTTCCTCTGCGAGAGCTATGCCGGGCTGCTGGATGGGGGCCTCGGCGCGGCGACGCCGGCGCCGGCGGATGCCTTCTTCGCCCGCCACATCCAGCCCTGGGCCGGCCGCTTCTTCGCCGACCTGGAGCGGGCGGAGGCGGCGCGCTTCTACCGCGCCGTCGGCGCGCTCGGCCGGCTGGCCATGGAGATCGAGGCGGCGGCAGCCGAGCTGCCCGCCGGATGACACCAATGACGGGGAGGCTGCGATGACGCAGGCGGCGAAGGAACGGCCCGATGGACGGCCCAATGGACGACGGGGCATGCTGCGGGCGCTCGGCCTCGGCACCGCCGCCGCGGCGGCGGCGGTGACGCCGGGCGCGGCGCAGCGCGCCGATGCCGTGCCCGCGCGCGACGCGCGCAAGGAGACCGAGGCGCAGCGCCTGGCCGCGCGCTACCGCGCCGATGCGCCCGACGTGCAGGCCTTCTACCGCACCAACCGCTACGAGCACTGAGACGCGCGGCCGTACCGCGCGCTGGCTCGACGTCCCGGGGAAGAACGACGCCATGCTGATCAAGCGATCCGACAGGCAGGCCGGCGCCGCCGCCAGGGCGCGCCTTTCCGCCGCCTATGAGGGCCTGTCCTCGGGCGGCCTCGATCGCCGCGCGCTGCTGCGCAATGCGGGGCTCGGCGGTGCCGGGCTGGCGGCGCTGGGCGCGCTGGGCACCGGCCGCGCGCAGGCGACCGGGGCCGCGATGGGGGTGATCGACCACGCCCTGCCGGTGACGCGGGTGAAGAACGTCTGCACCCATTGCTCGGTCGGCTGCACGGTGATCGCGGAGGTGCAGAACGGCGTCTGGGTCGGGCAGGAGCCGGCCTGGGAATCGCCGATCAACCGCGGCACGCACTGCGCCAAGGGCGCGGCGGTGCGCGAGCTGGTGCATGGCGACCGGCGGCTGAAATACCCGATGCGGCTGGTCGGCGGGCAGTGGCAGCGCGTCTCCTGGGACCAGGCGCTGGGCGAGATCGGCGAGAAGCTGATGGAGATCCGGGCGAAGTCCGGCCCCGACAGCGTGTTCTGGCTGGGCAGCGCGAAGTTCACCAACGAGGCCGCCTACCTGTACCGCAAATTCGCCGCCTTCTGGGGCAGCAACAACGTCGACCACCAGGCGCGCATCTGCCATTCCACCACCGTCGCCGGCGTGGCGAACACCTGGGGCTACGGGGCGCAGACCAACTCCTACAACGACATCCGCAATGCCAGGACCATGATCATCATGGGCGGCAACCCGGCGGAGGCGCACCCGGTCAGCCTGCAGCACGTCCTGAGCGGCAAGGAGATCAACCGGGCGAACCTGATCGTCATCGACCCGCGCTTCACCCGCACCGCCGCGCACGCCACCGAATACGTGCGCATCCGCCCGGGGACCGACATCCCCATCATCTGGGGCATGCTCTGGCACATCTTCCAGAACGGCTGGGAGGACAAGGAGTTCATCCGCCAGCGCGTGCACGGCATGGACCAGATCCGCGCCGAGGTGGCGAAGTGGACGCCGGAGGAGGTGCAGCGCGTCAGCGGCGTGCCGGGCGAGCAGCTGCGGAAGGTCGCGCAGCTCTTCGCCACGCAGAAGCCCGCCACCCTGATCTGGTGCATGGGGGCGACGCAGAAGACGGTGGGCACCGCCA
Source organism: Acetobacteraceae bacterium (assembly GCA_019750465.1). Classification (GTDB taxonomy): domain Bacteria; phylum Pseudomonadota; class Alphaproteobacteria; order Acetobacterales; family Acetobacteraceae; genus JAIEOP01. The sequence continues at coordinate 5,454 of JAIEOP010000015.1, forward strand.
ATGTCCGCGCCTTCTCCATCCTGCTGCTGGCCACCGGCAATGTCGGCGCCAGCGGCACCGGCGCCAACATCTTCCGCGGCCACACCAACGTGCAGGGCGCGACCGACCTCGGCCTCGATGTGGTGACGCTGCCGCTCTACTACGGCCTCGACGAGAACGCCTGGCGGCACTGGTCCCGTGTCTGGGAAGTGCCGTACGAGAGCATGGTCGCGCGCTTCGACAACCCGCAGGTCATGACCACGCCGGGCATCCCGACGACGCGCTGGTTCGATGCGGTGATGCTGCCGAAGGACCAGGTGCAGCAGCGCGACACGGTCAAGGGCATGGTGGTCTTCGGCCATGGCGGCAACACCGTCACGCGCATGCCGGACGCGGCCAAGGGGCTGGAGGCGCTGGAGCTGCTGGTGGTCGCCGACCCGCACCCGACGACCTTCTCCATGCTGTCCGGCCGGCGCGACGGCACCTGGCTGCTGCCGATCTGCACCTCCTTCGAGATGGACGGCAGCCGCACCTGCTCCAACCGCTCGCTTCAGTGGGGCGCCACGATCGTCGAGCCGATCTTCGAATCGAAGACCGACTACGAGGCGCTGTACCGCCTGGCCGGCGCGATCGACGCGGCGGCGGCGAAGCGCAATGACGGCTTCCGCCTCCAGGCCGACCTGTTCAAGCGCATCGAGGTGAAGGACAACAGGCCGACGGCCGAGAGCCTGCTGCGCGAGATCAACCGCGGCGGCTGGAGCACCGGCTACACCGGCCAGTCGCCGGAGCGCCTGAAGCTGCACATGCAGCACCAGGGCCAGTTCGACCTCGTGACCCTGCGCGCGAAGCCGGACGCGCCGGAGGCGATCCGGGGCGACACCTACGGCCTGCCCTGGCCCTGCTGGGGCACGCCGGAGATGCGCCACCCGGGGACGCACATCCTCTACAATACCGCGCTGCACGTGAAGGAGGGCGGCGGCACCTTCCGCGCCCGCTTCGGCGTGGAGCGCGAGGGGCAAACGCTGCTGGCCGAGGGCAGCTGGTCCAAGGGCAGCGAGATCCAGGACGGTTACCCAGAATTCACCGTGGCCGTGCTGAAGCGGCTGGGCTGGTTCGACGACTTGACGGCGGCCGAGAAGGCCAGCCTGGAAGGGCACTTCGGCGCCGGCATCGACCGCGCGAGCTGGTCCACCGACCTCTCGGGCGGCATCCAGCGCGTGGCGATGGAGCATGGCTGCCTGCCCTACGGCAATGCCAAGGCGCGCGCGGTGGCGTGGAACCTGCCCGATCCCGTGCCGGTGCACCGCGAGCCGATCTACACGCCGCGCACCGACCTGATCGCGCAGTACCCGACCCTGCCCGACCGCCGCGGCTTCCGCATGCCGCATCTGGGCGTCTCCGTGCAGAACCGCTCGCTGACCGTGGCGCGGGACTTCCCGATCATCCTCACCTCCGGCCGGCTGGTGGAGTACGAGGGCGGCGGCGAGGAGACGCGGTCCAACAAGTGGCTCGCCGAGCTGCAGCAGGACATGTTCTGCGAGATCAACCCGGCGGACGCCGCGGCGCGCAACATCCGCGACGGCACCTGGGTGCAGGTGCGCGGCCCGGAGATGCCGGACGGGCGCTGGGTGCGGGTGAAGGCGCTGGTCACCGAGCGTGTCGGGCCCGGCGTCGCCTTCATGCCCTTCCACTTCGGCGGCTGGTTCATGGGCGAGGACCGGCGGCGCCACTACCCCGCCGGCACCGACCCGATCGTGCTGGGCGAGAGCGTGAACGCGGTGACCACCTACGGCTACGACCCGGTGACCTTCATGCAGGAAACCAAGGTCACGCTGTGCCAGATCCGCGCCGCGGCGGCCTGAGGGGGAGGAACAGACAATGGCCCGGATGAAATTCCTCTGCGACGCCGACCGCTGCATCGAGTGCAACGCCTGCGTCACCGCCTGCAAGAACGAGCACGAGGTGCCCTGGGGCATCAACCGCCGCCGCGTCGTCACCATCAACGACGGCAAGCCCGGCGAGCGCAGCATCTCCATGGCCTGCATGCACTGCACGGACGCGCCCTGCGCCGCGGTCTGCCCGGTGTCCTGCTTCTACACCACGGCGGATGCGGTGGTGCTGCACGACAAGGACCTGTGCATCGGCTGCGGCTACTGCTTCTACGCCTGCCCCTTCGGCGCGCCGCAGTATCCGCGCGTCGGCAATTTCGGCGGCCGCGGCAAGATGGACAAGTGCACCTACTGCGCCGGCGGCCCGCAGG
>JAIEOP010000513.1 GCA_019750465.1 Acetobacteraceae bacterium
GCGTCCCGCGGTGCTGGCCGGCGCCGCGCCGCCACCCGACGCGGATGCCGTCGCCGCGCGCGCCATCGCGCTGCTCGATGCGGCGGAGGCGCCCTCGCTGCGGCCGGTGCTGAACCTGACGGGCGTGGTGCTGCACACCAATCTCGGCCGCGCCCTGCTCGCCGAGGAGGCGGTGGCGGCGGCGATGCGGGCGATGCGCGCGCCGGCCGCGCTGGAGTTCAGCCTCGATACCGGGGGCAGGGGCGAGCGCGACGATCACGTCGCCGGGCTTCTCTGCGAATTGACCGGCGCCGAGGCGGCGATCGTGGTGAACAACAACGCCGCCGCGGTGACGCTGGTGCTGGCGGCGCTGGCGGGGGGGCGCGAGACGGTGCTCTCCCGCGGCGAACTCATCGAGATCGGCGGCGCCTTCCGCATGCCGGCGATCATGGCGAGCGCGGGCACCGTGCTGCGCGAGGTCGGCACCACCAACCGCACCCATGCGCGCGACTACCGCGACGCGATCGGGCCGCAGACGGCGCTGCTGATGAAGGTGCACACCTCCAACTACGCCATCCAGGGCTTCACCGCGGAGGTCGCGCCGCGCGATCTCGCCGCCATCGCGCGGGAGGCGGGGCTGCCCCTGGTCGATGACCTCGGCTCCGGCACGCTGGTGGACCTGTCGCGCTGGGGGCTGCGGCGCGAGCGCACCGTGCAGGATGCGCTGCGCGACGGCGCCGACCTCGTCACCTTCTCCGGCGACAAGCTGCTGGGCGGGCCGCAGGCGGGCTTCGTCGTCGGGCGGAGGGATCTGGTGGCGGCCTGCGCGCGGCATCCGCTGAAGCGCGCCATGCGCCTCGACAAGATCCGCCTCGCCGCGCTGGAGGCGACGCTGCGGCTCTACCGCGACCCGGACCGCCTGGCCGAGCGGCTGCCCACCCTGCGCATGCTGGTGCGCGGGCGCGAGGCGATCCGCGCCATGGCCGAGGCGCTGGTGGCACCGCTCGCCGCCTGGGCCGGCGCGCCCTGGTCCGGCACCATCGAGGACTGCGAAAGCCGGATCGGCTCCGGCGCCCTGCCGCTGGAGACGCTGCCCTCGGCGGCGCTGGTGCTGCGCGGCGGCAGCGCCGACGCCATGGCGGCACGGCTGCGCGCGTTGCCGATGCCGGTGATCGGCCGCATCCGGGACGGCGCGCTGCGGCTCGACCTGCGCTGCCTGGAGGCGCCGGAACCACTGCTTGAAGCGCTCGCATGATCGTCGGCACCGCCGGCCATATCGACCACGGCAAGACCAGCCTGGTCCGCGCGCTCACCGGCATCGACACCGACCGGCTGCCGGAGGAGCGGGCGCGCGGCATCACCCTCGACCTGGGCTTCGCCTATGTGCCGCTCCCCGGCGGCGGCGTGCTCGGCTTCGTCGACGTGCCGGGGCATGAGCGGCTGGTGCACACCATGATCGCCGGCGCCTCCTCCATCGGCATGGCGCTGCTGGTGGTCGCCGCCGACGACGGCGTCATGCCGCAGACGCGCGAGCACCTGCAGATCCTCTCGCTGCTCGGCCTCGACCGCGGCGTGGTGGCGCTGACCAAGACCGACCTGGTGGACGCCGACCGCGCCGTCGAGGTGCAGCTCGACATCGAGGCGCTGCTGGAGGAGACGCCGCTGGCCGGCGCCGAGGTGTTTCCCGTCTCCCCCGTCACCGGCGCCGGCATCGCGGCGCTGCGCACGCGGCTGCTGGCGGATGCGGCGCGGGAAGCGGCGCGGCGCGACGTGGAGCACGATGTCTTCCGCCTCGCCGTCGATCGCAGCTTCTCGCTGGCCGGCGCGGGCACCATCGTCACGGGCTCGGTCCTGGCGGGCGCGGTGCGCGCGGGGGATGCGGTGCTGCTGTTGTGCGGCGGCCAGGGGGGCGGCCACGGGGACGCGCTGCGCGCCCGGGTGCGCGGCATCCACAGCGCCAACCGGGCGGTGGAGCGCGCCATCGCCGGCGATCGCTGCGCGCTGAACCTCGCCGGGCCGGGCATCGGCAAGGAGGCGATCGGCCGCGGCGACTGGGTGGTGGACCCGGCGGCCGGGGCCACCACGCGCCGCGCCGATGCGCGCCTGCACCTGCTGCCGACCGAGCGCGCCGCGCTGCGCCACTGGACGCCGGTGCTGCTGCACCACGGCGCCGGGCAGGCGGCGGCGCGGGTGGTGCTGCTGGCGCCGGAGACGCTGCGCCCGGGCGAGGACGGGCTGGCGCAGCTCGTGCTGGATCGCCCGCTGCCGCTGCGCCATGGCGATCGCCTGGTGCTGCGCGATACCAGCGCCAGCCGCACCATCGCCGGCGGGCGGGTGCTGGATCCGCGCGCGCCGGAGCGGCACCGGCGGCGCCCGGCCCGTCTCGCGGCGCTGCGGGCGCTGACGGCCGGGGATCGCGCGACGGCGCTGCGCGGCCTGCTGGCGGAGCCGCCCTTCCTGGTCCCGCGCGCGGTGCTGCTGGCGGATTGGGGGCTGGCGGCGTCCGGCCTCGCCGCGTTGGTGCCGGAGGCGATCGCCGCTGCCGACCACCTCGCCCTGCCTGGCCCGCTGGCGGCGCTGGCGCGTGATGCGGCCGCCGCGCTCGGCGCCTTCCACGCGGCGCAGCCCGCGGCGGGCGGCATGACGGCGGAGGCGCTGCGGCTTGCGCTGCCCACGCGCCTCCCGAAGCCCGCCTTCGCCGCGCTGCTGGCCTATCTGGTGCAGGCCGGCGTGGCGGCGACCGAGGCGCACCTGCTGCGCGACCCGGCGCATCGCGGCGGCCTGGCGGGGGAGGAGGCGCGGCTCTGGGACGCCATCCGCCCGCTGCTGGCCGAGGCGCCGCACCGCCCGCCGCTGCTGCGCGAGATGGCCACCGCCATCGCCGCGCCGGAGGTGGCGCTGCGCCGCGCCTGCAAGGGCTACGCCCGCGCCGGGCTGGTGCTGGAGGTGGCGCCCGACCGCTTCTTCCTGCGCGAGGCCGTGCTGGAGATGGCGGGGATCGCGCATGCGCTGTCGGCCGAGCTGCCGGAAGGCTTCTCCGCGGCGCAGTTCCGCGACCGCACCGGCAGCGGGCGGCAGCTCGCCATCGCGGTGCTGGACTACCTCGACCGCCGCGGCGTCACGGTGCGGCGCGGCGACCTGCGGCGCGCGGGCAGGGACCCGGCGGCGGTGTTTGGCGGCGCCGTCCCGGGCGGGTAGCATCGGCGGCGGAGGGGACACGCTTCCGGTGGGGCGTCCGGACTTCAAATCCGGGAAGGGTCGTTGGACGGCTCTTGGTGGGTTCGACTCCCATTCCTCTCCGCCACAAAGCCGTCACTGCCGCTCACATGCACCAAAATTTGCTTGATCAGGCGCCCGTGTCTGCAAATATGGACCGTTCGCGGCAATGTGGGAGCGCCCGCCCCTTGGGGTCCAGGCCCAGATACCCCGTCCGCGCCGGCATCGGGCAGCAATCCGCCGCCCTGCCGCTGGCGCAGCACGACGGGAAGGCGATGGTGCTGCTGGTCACCAGCCGCGACACCGGCCGCTGGGTGCTGCCCAAGGGCTGGGTCGAGAAGCGGCTCAGCCGGCCGGCCCTCGCCGCCAAGGAGGCCTTCGAGGAAGCCGGCGCGATCGGCGAGGTCGCGCCCGCCCCGATCGGCCGCTACGCCTACCGCAAGCGCCTGCGCAATGGCCGCTCCCTGCCGTGCTCGGTGGAGGTCTTCGCCATGCAGGTGCAGCGCCTGGCGGACCGCTGGCCGGAGCGGCGCCAGCGCGTGCGGCGCTGGTTCACCCTCGCCGACGCCGCCGCGGCGGTGACCGAGGCGGAGCTGACCGGCCTGCTCTCGCAGCTCGCCGCCCGGGACGCCTGACGGGCGGCCGCGCGCCGGCCCGCACCCTCAGCCCTCCAGCCAGGCCCGCACCGCACCGCGCAGGAAGGCGGCATCTTCCGGGTTCGCCGCCGGGTTGCCGGCCCGGTGGCCCCAGATGCTCGGGATCGGGCGCAGCACGGCATGCCGCAGGTGCGGCAGTTCCGCGGCGTTGTCGGCAATGCGGAAATAGAGATCGGTCTCGCCCGGCAGCAGCAGCACCCGCGCCGTGATCGACCGCAGCGCCGCGCCGAGGTCGCCGCCGAAGCGCGGATGGTCGGCGATGTCGCCGGCATCCCAGCTGCGCAGCTGCGCCAGCAGGTCCTCGGCGCGCCGGCGCGCGAAGCGCTCCGCCCAGTCGGTGCGCAGGAAGGTGGCGAGGTCGGGCGCGCCGAGCGCCGAGAGGTGCAGCCCGGCGCGGTAGAAATCCTGGCTCATCGCCCAGCCCGCGTAGATCCGGCCGAAGGCGTGCAGCGCGCGCTCCGGCTGCGCCGAGAAGCGGCCGCCGCCCAGGTGCTCCGGCGCCGCCTCCAGCACCGCCATCAGCGCATCGAGGAAGACGCGGTTGTGCACGGCGGTGCGGGCGGAGCCGCAGTTGACGATGATCCGTCCCACCGCGCCCGGCGTGGCGACGGCCCAGTGGTAGGCCTGCTGCGCCCCCATGGACCAGCCATAGACGGCGTGCACGCGCTCGATGCCCCAGGTGTCGGCGAGCAGGCGCCGCTGCGCCCCGACATTGTCCCAGGCCGTGACCAGCGCCGGCCAGTCCGCCGTGTTGCTCGGCGAGGAGGAAAGGCCGTTGCCGAACATGTTGGGGATGACGATGAACCAGCGCGTCGGGTCAAGCACGCCGTCGGGGCCGATCAGCCATTCCAGCTCGGCGTGCTGCGCGCCGTAGGAGGTGGGATAGACCACCACGTTGTCGCGCGCCGCCGAGAGCGTGCCATGCGCGCGCCAGGCGAGGCGCGCATCCGCCAGCACGCCGCCGCGGTGGACGGCGAGGTCGCCGAGGCGGAACGTGCCTTCCTCGATCGGCCAGGCCGCCGTCATCTCAGGCCGCCCCGCCGCGCAGCAGCCGGCCGATCTGGTCGCGATGGAAGGCGGCATAGCCGGTGCCGACATGCGCCAGCCGGTCGCGCAGCAGGGCATGCGCCTCGGCCAGGCGGTGGAAGGGGATGAAGGGGTAGAGGTGGTGCTCGGCGTGGAACGGCATGTTCCACATCAGCAGCCGCACCAGCGGGGTGGTGATCATGGTGCGCGTGTTGGTCAACCCGTTGGAATCCTCCGTGCAGCCGGTGTGTTCCGCCATCAGGTAGAGCCGCAGCACCGGCTGGCCGAGCAGCTGCGGCCCGATCCAGTACAGGACCACCGCCTGCCAGCCGAAGGCCAGCCCCGCCGCCACCGCCAGTGCCACGGTCAGCGCCGAGGAGGCCCGCACCGAGCGGATCACCCGCGGCGCCGTCGCCGGGTGCAGGAAGGGATAGGCCGACATGTCGCCGCGCCAGGCCGCGACCCAGGTCTGCAGCCGCGCCCGCCAGTAGAACAGCCCCGCCACGCGCGCGACGTAGCCGGCCAGGCTGCGCGGCGGCCCGGGGGTGTATTCCGGGTCCCGCTGCGGGTCCCCGGTGTGCTTGTGATGGGCGAGGTGGAATTGCTGGTAGAAATGCCAGTTGTGCAGCCCCGGCAGCCCGGCGATCCAGCCCGCCACCGCATTGGCGCGGCGGGCGCGGAAGGCGGTGTAGTGCGCGGTCTCGTGGAAGGGCGCGAACAGCGCCGCCTGCACGATGCCCATCGCCAGCATGGCCGGCAGCAGCCACGGCCCGGAAGCGCCCGCGATCAGGGCAGCGCTGCCCAGCAGCAGGGCAAGGTGGATCGCCGCGCGCACCGCCCCGCGTGCGTTCGAGCGGGTGCCGAGGTGCATCATCTGGCGCGGCTTCGGGGCCGTCGGGGCGGGACTCGCCAGGGTCGTGCTCATCGCGTGGCCCTCCGGTTCGGCCGGGCGGTGCCTGGCGAGGATCATGCCACGCGCGGCGGGTGACAGGCCGGCCCCAGCCAAGCATGCCCCCCGCGCCCCCGGCAATGTGGGGCGGCATGGCAGCGCGGCCATTCTGGCGCGTGGCACGAAGTGCATCGGATGCCCGGGACCTTCCGCTGGCGCCACCCTGGCGTCATGCTGGGGCCCGGAGGCAAATCGCCGGCACGGCAACCCGCTCGGATGGAGGCGGCTTGCGCGTATTGCTGGTGGATGGCGAGCCGGACCGGGCCGCCGCCGTGAGGATCGGGCTGGAAGCCGCGGGCTGCGTAGTGGTCGCCGTCGCGCCGGATGCCGGCGACCTGACGCGGCAGGTGCGCGAGGCGGCGGCCGACGTGATCGTCTGCGACCTGGACGACCCCGGCCGCGACGCGCTGGAGAGCATGCGCGCGCTGCACCGCGACGAGCCGCGCCCGGTCGTCGTCTTCGCCGCCCGCGGCGAGCCCGAGCAGATCGAGGCCGCCATCGAGGCCGGCGTCGCCGCCTATGTGGTGGAAGGCCTGTCGCCGCATCGCGTCCGCCCGGTCATCGAGGTGGCGATCCGCCGCTTCCGCGCGCACCAGGCCCTGCGCGCGCGGCTGGAGGAGGCGCAGGCGACCCTCGCCGACCGGGTGGTCATCGAGCGCGCCAAGGGGGTGCTGATGCAGCGCCGCCGCCTGTCGGAGGAGCAGGCCTACCGGCTGATGCGGCGCTGGGCGATGGACCGCGGGGAGAAGCTCGCGGTGGTCGCGCAGCATTTCCTGCGGGAATTATAGGCATACAGACCGAAAACTAGGCCACTCGGTGTTCCACGGTGCATCGATGCACCTGATCAGGGCGATTTTCCGCTTCCCAGCCGCGCGACCTCGTGCTTTCTTGTGTGCGCCGCAGCAATGCGGACGGCGCCCGCCGCAACGGCGTGGCAGGGTGCCGCCAGCCAGACCCATTCCCATGGCGGTCCAACGGCGGCCCGTCCTCGAAGCGCCAGACGCTTCCGGATGCGATCGCCATGCCAGGCTCGGCCGTCACCCCCTCGCCGGCGCTGCGCATCGGCTACGTCCCGCTGACGGATGCCGCGCCGCTGATCGTGGCCGACGCGCTCGGCCTCTTTGCCGAGCACGGCGTGCGCATCGTGCTCTCGCCGGAACGCGCCTGGGCGGCGCTGCGCGACAAGCTGGCCTTCGGCGCGCTGGATGCGGCGCATCTGCTGGCGCCGATGGCCGTGGCGCTGGCCGCCGGGGCCGGCGGGCTGCGCCGGCGCCTGGACGTCACCCTGGGGCTCGGCCGGAACGGCAACACGGTCGTGCTGTCGCACATGCTGGCCGCGGCGACGGGGCGCTTCACGCCGCCGCTCGCGGCCGCCGCCTTCGCCGCCGCCGTGCATGCCCGGGCCGAGGAAGGGCTGCCGCCGCCGACCCTCGCCGTCGTCTTCCCGCATTCCTCGCACAACTACCTGCTGCGGCAGTGGCTCGCCACGGGCGGGCTGGATCCGGACCATGACCTGCGCCTCGTCGTGGTGCCGCCGCCGCAGATGGCGCGCGCCCTGGCCGAGGGCGCCATCGAGGGATTCTGCGCCGGCGAGCCCTGGGGCAGCCATGCCGTGGCGCAGGGCGCCGGCCGCCATGCCCTCTCGACCGGCGACATCTGGCCCGACCATCCGGAGAAGGTGCTCGCCTTCGCCGAGGGGCTGGCGGCGCGCGCACCCGATGCGGTGATCGCCGCCACCGCGGCGGTGATCGCGGCGCAGCGCTGGCTCGGCGACCCCGCCAACCGCGCCGCCGCCGTGGCGCTGCTGGTGGGGCGCGCCTTCCCGCACCTCGCCCCGGACACCGTCGCGGCGGCGCTGCAGGGCGAGGTCGCGGCCCCGCCCGGCGGCA
>JAIEOP010000051.1 GCA_019750465.1 Acetobacteraceae bacterium
CCCTCCCTGCCGGCGCCGATCCTGGCGAACCTCTTCGAGATGGAGGGCGGCGAGTTCGAGCTGATCTGGTCCCGCCCGAACGGCAACCGCAGCAGGGAGTGAATGGCCAACGGCGCCCCGCCCAGGAGGGCGGGGCGCCAGCCTCAACGCGTCACCGGCAAGGTGGACTGGCGTCGCAGCGATCGGCTTCGTAACCTTTGGTTGAACACGATCACCGAAGCGGATTCGCACCGACCCATGGCTGATTCCTTCTCCGCCGCGGTGTCGCGCTTCGGCGCATCGCTCAAGGCAAAGCTTTCCGGCAAGGCAGCGGTCGGCGCACCGGAGGACCAGCTCCGCGCTCCGCTCGAGACGCTGATCGCCGACCTCGCCGCCATCCTGCTGTTCAAAGCCGGCGATGTGGTCGCGATCGGCGAGACCACGCTGTCCTCCCTGAAGACCCGACCGGACTACGCCGTCCGCGCCCGCAATGCCTTGGTTGGCTTCATCGAGGTCAAGGCGCCCGGCAAGGGCGCCGACCCGCGCCGCTTCAAGGACGAGCACGACCGCGACCAGTGGACCAAGCTCAAATCCCTGCCGAACCTTATCTACACCGACGGCAATGCCTTCTCGCTGTGGCGTGATGGCGCCCTCCAGGGCGAGATCGTCCGGCTGTCCGGCGACGTGGAAACCGCCGGTGCCGCGCTCACGGCGCCGGACGCACTGACCCGCCTGTTCGGCGACTTCCTGCGCTGGGAGCCGATCCCGCCCACCAATGCGCGCGCGCTCGCCGCGCTCAGCGCCGGCCTGTGCCGCCTGCTGCGCGACGAGGTTACCGAGCAACTCGACCAGAAGGTCCCGGCGCTGAGCGGCCTCGCCGAGGATTGGCGCCGGCTGCTGTTCCCCGAAGCCAGTGACGAAGACTTCGCCGACGGCTACGCGCAGGCCGTCACCTTCGGCCTGCTGATGGCGCGCGCACAGGGCATCGTGCTCGCCGATGGCCTGGAACGCGTCGCGAAGGCTCTGGCCAAGACCAACACGGTGATCGGTGGCGCCTTCCGCGTGCTGACCGACCATGTCGATGGGCAGGAAGCGTTGAAGACGTCGCTCGGCACCCTCACGCGCGTGCTCGATGCCGTGGATTGGGCTGCCATCGGCAAGGGCGACCCCGAGGCCTGGCTGTATTTCTACGAGCACTTCCTGGAGGCCTACGACAACGACCTGCGCAAGCTCACCGGTTCCTACTACACGCCGCCCGAGGTGGTCACCGCGATGGTGCGCCTGGTGGATGACGTGCTGCGGGACCCGGCGCGCTTCGGACAGCCGGAAGGCCTCGCCTCCAACGAGGTCACGCTGGCGGACCCGGCCGTCGGCACGGGCACCTACCTGCTGGGCGTGCTACGGCGCATCGCGGAAACCGCGCGCGCCGACGGCGCCGGCACGGTGCCCGGCGTTATCCGCGCCGCGCTGAAGCGCATCATCGGCTTCGAGTTGCAGTTCGGCCCCTTCGCCGTCGCGCAGCTGCGCCTGCTGGCGGAGGTCGCCGACCTGCTCAAGGTGAAGGGCACGGTGCCCGCCGACGTGCATCTGCGCCTCTATGTCACGGACACCCTCGGCAATCCGTATGCCGATGAGGAGTACATCCCGCAGATCCTGAAGCCGCTCGCGGAATCCCGGCGCGAGGCGAACAAGGTAAAGCGCGCCGAGCCGATCACCGTCGTCATCGGCAATCCGCCCTACAAGGAAAAGGCGAAGGGGCGCGGCGGGTGGGTGGAGGCCGGCAGCGTGAATGCGACGGAGGCCGCGCCGCTCGCGCGCTGGATGCCGCCGCCGGAATGGGGCGTCGGCGCGCATTCGAAGCATCTGCGCAACCTCTATGTCTATTTCTGGCGCTGGGCGACGTGGAAGGTTTTTGGCGATGCGGCCGCAGCGCCGCAGGCGCGGGCGGACCGGCGCGGCATCGTGTGCTTCATCACCGTGGCGGGGTTTCTCAACGGGCCTGGCTTCCAGGCGATGCGTGCCGATCTGCGCCGCACGGCGGATGAAATCTGGGTGGTGGATTGCTCGCCGGAGGGGCATCAGCCCGCCGTCGCCTCGCGCATTTTCCAGGGCGTGCAGCAGCCCGTGTGCATCGTGCTGGTGGCGCGTACGGGCAAGGCGGATGCCAGCAAGCCCGCGCGTGTGCGGTATCGCGCGCTGCCGGTCGGGCGGCGGGAGGAGAAGTTCGCGGCGCTGGCGACGCTGACGCTCGACGGCGAGGGATGGATCGAGTGTCCGGAGGAGGAGCGCGCAGCCTTCCTGCCGGCCGCGACGGGCGGGTGGGCGACCTATCCGGCGCTTGATGCGCTGTTCGCCTACAACGGTTCGGGCGTCATGCCGGGGCGCACCTGGGTGATCGCGCCGGATCGCTGGTCACTGGAAGAACGGTGGAAGCACCTGGTGGCCGAGCGCGAGCCGGCGCGGAAGGAAATGCTGTTTCATCCACACGGGACCGAGGAAGATCTCGGCGATCGCCACACCGGCAAGGTTCTGACCGAGGGTCTGCCCGGGCACGACGCTCGACCGCTGTCCATCGCGAAGGACAAGGGGCCAGTCGTAGCGCCGACGCGCTACGAATTCCGGTCCTTCGATCGCCAATGGATCATCCCTGACAATCGGTTGCTGAACCGGCCGAATCCGAATCTGTGGCGCCTGTATTCGGAGAAGCAGGTCTATCTCACCGCGCCGCATGACCGCACACCGAGCGGTGGCCCAGCCGTGACCTTCTGCTCGCTCATCCCCGATCTGCATCACTACAATGGTCGTGGTGGTCGTGCCTTTCCGTTGTGGGCCGACAGCGCCGCGACGACGCCGAACATCCCCGCCGTGGTGCTGGCCGCGCTCTCCTCTGCGCTCGGCACGCCCGTCTCCGCGCCCGATCTCCTCGCCTACATCGCCGCCGTCGCCGCGCACCCGGCCTATGTCACCCGCTTCGCGACCGACCTCGTGCAGCCCGGCCTGCGCATCCCGCTCACCACCGACGCCGCGCTGTTCGCCGAGGCCGTGCGCCTCGGCCGTCGCGTCATCTGGCTGCACAGCTTCGGCGAGCGCTTCGTCGATGCGTCCGAGGGCCGCCCTGCCGGCGCGCCGCGCCTGCACGCCGCCGAACGCCCGACCATCCCGGAAGACGGCGCCATCCCGACCGACCCCGCTGCGATGCCGGACACGATCCGCCACGACGCCGCCACGCGCCGGCTGCATGTCGGCCAGGGCCATGTGGACAATGTCTCGCCAGCGGTCTGGGACTACGAAGTCTCCGGCAAGCATGTGCTGACGCAGTGGTTCAGCTATCGCGGCCGCGACCGCTCGCGCCCGATCATCGGCGACCGCCGCAAGCCCTCGCCGCTCGGCGACATTCAGCCGCCCGGCTGGCTGCCGGAGTACACGGCCGAACTGCTCAACGTGCTCAACGTGCTCGGCGGCCTCGTCGCGCTGGAGGCCGCGCAGGCCGAGCTGCTGGAGCGCATCTGCAACAGCCCCACGCTGCCGGCCTCGGCGCTCCATGCCGCGGTTGCGGCGGACACGACGAAGGCGCCCGCCGCACGGCGCGGCCGCCGACGCGTGGCGGCGCAGGGCGATCTTTTGGGCGGGAGCGATCCCTGACGCGCCAGCGGCGCGCCGTTCAGCCGTTGCGCTGCGCGTTGCGCCAGGCCGTCCAGTCGACGATGCCGTGGTCGCGCACGACCTCGACCGCCTCCGGTCCGGCAACGCCGCAGAACACCACCAGGTTGGGATGGGCGGAGCGCGCGCTGGGCACGAACAGGCCGTCGCGGCCGTGGAAATGCGCGGCCTCCGCGATCTCCTGCGTGCGCGGATATTCGAGCTGCCGCTCGCTGTAGGACAACTGGCCGAACGCGTTCGTCTTGAGGCCCAGGCTCGCGAGCACCTCCAGCGAGGCGATGCGCACGCAGGCGTCGAGCGCGACGCGAAGCTCGTGCAGGCCATAGCGCACCTGGGACGGCATCACGGGCTGGCCGCGGCTGAGATGGAAGAACATCTCCGCCCGCGCGCCATCCTCATGCGTCGAGGTGTAGAGAACCTCGAAGCTGCGATCATCCCAACGGCCGCCCACCGCGCTGCACTGCGTCGGGTCGCGCCCTTCGCGCACGACGCGCCACACCGGGCCGCTCCAGGCCTCTCGCGGCAGCGCCTCGACGGCATCGAGCAGGTGGTTGTCGCGGGGGGAGCGGGCCGCGGCCATGCGTCAGAGATATACGTCCGAGTCCAGCCGATCGAGGATGCGCAGGATCTCCTCGGACCGGTTCTGGTTGATCAGGTCGATGGCCCGCTGGCCATCAAGCTGCGGATGACGCGCATAGAGCCAGGTGCGGATTTCATCCGCGCTGTAGTACTCCGTCAGACGCTGGACGATGAAGTGCAGGTCCGACAGCACCAGCTGAGTGTCCGGCTGCGGCTTGACCGTGCCGGACTTCCAGCGCGAGACCGTCGCCTTGGAGACGTCGGCGATGTTGGCGATGTCGGTGCCGGACAGGCCGCCGAACTCGTTCAGATCGTCGATGTAGCGGGGCATTGCGCCCGATTTGCCGCTCACGGCTGCCCCTTTGCGGACTTGGGTGCTCCTCCACTCCGAAGCGCGGCTACGCGTGCGCGGGGCACGTCGTTGCCGCGGGTCTCGTGAATGGTCTCGAGCGTCGTGCGAATCTTCTCGGTCGTCCGGCTATGGTCCGCAAGCCGCTTCATCAAGGCTTCCGGATCGATGTTCTGGCGCGCCGCTTCGGCAGCGTCCGGGCGCAGTGCCTTGATCTCGCGCGCCGTCCGGTCGGCTTTCGCCATGGGCCCGTCGTGGCTGAGAAAATACGTCTCGCGTCGCAGGTCCGGCACGGCCTCCAGCTTCGCGATGCTGCTGAAGAACTGCCGCGCCGCATGCCCCCGCGGATCGGCGACCATGCTGTCGTACCCGTGCTTGCAGCACGCGCGATCAGCGCATCCGCAGATGCGGCGGCCATTCTTCGCGCTTGCGAGAACGTCGAGCTCGCTGCGCGTCAGCGTGCGGTTGAGGCCGGGTATCGAGAGCCGCACCGCGCGGCCGAACTTCGCGTCGTCGGGACGCGGTTTGGCTGGCTTGTGCCAGTCGCCCGTGTCGAAGCGCTCGCGCTCGCCAATGCCCTGCGCAATGCCGGAGACCCCGCCGAACGCTAGGGCCGCCTGGCCTGGCAGCCCGCCCAGTTGATCGGCGATCACGGGCTTGCCGAGGTTGTGCAGTCCCGCCGCGGCCGAGAGGTAGCGGCTCAATTGCAGGGGACCGGCATCGGCGCCCAAACCCGCGACGCGGAGCCAGACGTAGTCGATGGGAAGCGCGGCCAGCGTCGCGACCAGCATGCCGCGCTGATTCGGCTGGTTCAGCACCGCGTTCGGAACGATCAGCGGATAGTCGATCGCGATGCCCTGGCCCCCCTCGCGGTCGAGTGCTCTCCGCAACGCGAGGCAGGCGTCGCGATCCACCGAGAACCAATCGCGGAATGCCGGATCGCCCAGGTGATGCGCCGGCGACAGGACAGCGGTGACGCCTGATGAGACCGCCAGGCGCGCGATCTGGCCGATGACGTCGGACTTTGCGTCGGCCCGGAAATGATCGGGGCCGAGCGGCCCGGCACCTTCGGGCAAGGCCCAAGGTGCGCCGCGAACTCGCCCGGCGTGCCGCCCGACGCTGGCGAGCTCCGCCGCCTCGGTATCCAGCACGATCTCGCCGCCGGCGTCCCGGACCGCCGCGATGAGCTCTCGCTGGTGGCGCAGGCGCGAGGCCTCCACGACCAGGCGGCGGGCCGGCAAGTGCCCTGCTCCATGAAGATCCGCGAGCTTCCGATGGGCCTCGCCGACCCAGAGATAGGTTGCGATCGGCGACGAGGGGGCCGGGGAAGGCTTCGGAAAGGGGAGTATCTGGGCGGCCAAGAGACACCTCGCGCATCGACGTTTCACGAATACCTATTCCTGAAACGCCGATGCGTCAAGCAAAAGGCCAGCGTGGCGCGCATCTACGGTCGGTTGCGCGTCGTGCCTGAGCGACCCCCACGGCGAAGCGGAGCGGCGGCGGCGGTCTCGTCGTCCGGCGCGACAAGCGCGACGTGACTGACGCCCAGGGCGGTCGCCAACTCGAAAAGGGTGACAATGGTGGGGTTGCGGCGGCCGCGTTCCAGGCTGCTCAGGTATTGCTGGCTGAAGCCCGACTTTTCGGCGAACGCTTCCTGCGTCAGGCCCACTTCGAGCCGGATGCGACGCACATTCCTCCCAACCAACCGCCGCATGTCCATGCCGGCACGGTTGGCGCGCTACATACTTTGAGTTTATCACCTATAGTGTGTATCGGCGTTTGCCATTGAGTTGCGCGTCAGGGATGGCGCACGGCGCACCAATCAATGACGCTGAGGCTGTGCGTGCACCGAGTCGTCGATGAGCGGAGGAGCTTGCATGTGCATCGGGACGATTCTCGACAGGCCGCCCAACGAGCCGACTGTCACCGAGTATGATCTTGCCCAGAAGGTGACCTATCTCCGGCTGCTTGATGCCGCGGCCGAGCACGCCGATTGGCGCGAAGTTGCCCGCATCGTTCTTGGCCTGGACCCCGACCGCGACGCTGAACGCGCGAGGCGCATCCACGACAGCCACCTGGCCCGCGCACGCTGGATGACCGAGGCCGGTTATCGCGACCTGCTGCAGCGGGGCTCCACGAACTGACCGGCGTTGCGCCGGTGGCAACACGCGTTGCCGGGCAAGCGCCTCCACAACTCGCCGAATGGTCGCATCTTCCCGCATGCTGCGCGCGGAGCGTGTGCTCCGCCCTATGCCGGAGCCCTGCCATGCCGTCGCGAGACTGGCGGTCGGCGGCCGCCTACGCAGATCTGGAGAGCGCCTCGGCGCGAGATATCGCCTGGGAGTTCCTCCGCCGCAACCCGCGCTACGTGCGGGACTGGGAACAGCTCGACGATCGGCGGCCCGACGACGCGGCCGACGCCGTCGCCGAGCGCTGGGGGTTGCGATTTCCCGGCCGATCCGGCGCTCGACGCGCGCGCAGCGGGCGTCGTCTGGATGCCGGCGCTCTGCACCGCCACCGTGGCGCTCTCGGCCTTGCCGCCGTCATTCTCGCCACGCTCTCCGGCTGCCCTGCCGCCTGTGAGATCGCCGCGCCAGGCGAGTGACGGGCTGCATGCCGTCGTTGGGACGCAATCGCTGCCGGTCTGGTTGATCGGTGATCCGCCGCCCGATGCGCCGCTCGGCGTCTTGGTGCCGCTCGACGCCCTCACGCCAAAGCGCCTGGCTGCTGCGCTGCAGTTCTGGACTGCGCTCCGGGGTCGACCCACGCGCGAGCGCGCTCTTTCGCGCAACCGCCGACGCGTCCTGATCAACCGCCTGCGCGCACTCGATGGCGATGCGGAGGGCGCGAGCATCCGCGACCTTGCTGTCGGCCTGTTCGGACCGGCCCGCGTTCCCCGGGGCGCCGCCTGGAAGAGCCACGACCTGCGCAGCCGCACCCTGCGCCTCCTCTCGGCTGCCCGCGCGCTTCGAGATGGCGGCTACCGCGACCTGCTGACCGCCGGAGGCAGCATACGCCTCTGACCTCCGCACGGGGTCCGCTTTCGCCGGCGCCGTCTTCGGACTCCCCCACTGCGACCACGCTTCGCCAGCCTCCGACCTGACCGCCGCGCCCCATGCGCGGCATCCGACAGCATCACCGGAGGCTCCCGATGCCCGACCCGAATGCCGGCCTGCCG
>JAIEOP010000114.1 GCA_019750465.1 Acetobacteraceae bacterium
TTCCAGATCCGCACCGACAAGGCCGAGGCGCGGCGCCTGCTGGCCGAGGCCGGCTACACCGCGCAGCGGCCGCTGACGCTGAAGGTGCAGATCTCGGCCTCCGGCTCCGGCCAGATGCAGCCCCTGCAGATGAACGAGTTCATCCAGCAGGAGCTGAAGGGTGTCGGCGTGACCGTCGAGTTCGACGTGGTGGACTGGAACACGCTGTTCACCAACTGGCGCCGCGGCTGCACCGATGCCAGCGCACGCGGCGCGCATGCGATCAATGTCTCGATATCGGCGATGGACCCGTTCTTCGCGCTGGCCCGCTTCTACGACAGCCGGATGGCGCCGCCGACCTCCAACAACTGGGGCTTCTTCAACGACCCGCGCTTCGACGAGATGATCCGCGTCGCGCGCAACAGCTTCGAGCCCGCGGCGCGCGACGCGGCGCTGGCGCGGCTGCACGCGGCGGGGGTGGACGAGGCGCTGTTCATCTGGTTCGCGCACGACGTCTCGCCGCGGGCGATGAGCCCGCGGGTGCGCGGCTTCGTGCAGCCGCAGAGCTGGTTCGTGGACCTGCGGCTGCCCTCCATGCAGTGAGGTGACGCGACGGGGGAGTGGGCCGAGGGGCCACCCCCACCCAACCCTCCCCCGCCAGCGAGGGAGGGCTCTGCCCCTCCCCCCGCTGGCGGGGGGAGGCCGGGAGGGGGATGGTCCCCAGCCCGCAGCCGGAAGCCCGCGATGCTCTACTACCTCCTGCGCCGCATCCTCTACGCCATCCCGATCGCGCTGGCGGTCGGCTTCGTCTGCTTCATGCTGGTGCAGATCGCGCCGGGCGACCCGATCAACGCGATCGTGCCGCCGGACGCGCCGGCCGACGTGGTGGAGCAGGTGCGCCGCGACTACGGCCTCGACAAGCCGCTGCCGGTGCAGTTCGGGCTGTGGCTGCTGAAGGTGGTGCAGGGCGACCTCGGGCGCAGCCTCGCCACCGGCCGGCCGGTCTGGGCGGACCTGTCCACCGGCATCGCCAATACGCTGATGCTGGCGCTCTGTGCCTCCCTGCTCGGATTCACGCTCGGCTGCATCCTGGGCGGGCTGGCGGGGACCTTCCGCGGCTCGGTGCTGGACCGCGTGGCGGTGGGCACGGCGGTCGCCGGCGTCTCGGTGCCGCACTACTGGCTCGGCATGGTGATGGTGGTGATCTTCTCGGTGCAGCTGAACTGGCTGCCGGCGATGGGCGCGGGGCCCGGCGGCAGCGCCGACTGGTCCTGGGACTGGGAGCATGTGAAGCACCTGATCCTGCCGGCGGTGACGCTCTCGGTCATCCCGATGGGCATCGTGACGCGCACGGTGCGCGGCATCGTCGCCGAGATCATGAACCAGGAGTTCATCACCGCGCTGCGCGGCAAGGGGCTGACGCGCTGGGGGGTGTTCCTGCACGTGGTGAAGAACGCGGCGCCGAACGCGCTGGCGGTGATGGGGCTGCAGCTCGGCTACCTGATGGGCGGCTCGATCCTGGTGGAGACGGTGTTCTCCTGGCCGGGGACGGGGCTGCTGCTGAACAGCGCCATCTTCCAGCGCGACCTGCCGGTGCTGCAGGGCACGATCCTGGTGCTGGCGATGTTCTTCGTGGCGCTGAACCTGATCGTCGACCTGATGCAGACCGCGCTCGATCCGCGGATCAAGCGCGCGTGAGGAGAAGACCATGAGCCTCACGACCGCCCCCACCGCGGCGGAAGCCGAACTCGCCGTCCAGGCGCGCCAGGCGCAGGCGGCGTCGGACGGCTACTGGGCGGGCGTCTTCAAGCGCGTCCGGCGCGACCCCGTCACCATCGTCTGCGCGGTGATCCTGCTGCTGATGCTGGCGGCGATGGTCTTCGCGCCGCTGATCGCGCCGCACGACCCCTACCAGGGCAGCATGATCCGCCGCCTGCGCCCGATCGGCACGCCGAACCACCCCCTCGGCACGGACGAGCTGGGGCGGGACATCCTGACGCGCCTGCTCTACGGCGGGCGGCTGTCCTGGTTCATGGGCATCACGCCGGTGGCGCTGGCCTTCGCCATCGGCACCTTCTTCGGCGTGCTGGCGGGCTATGCCGGCGGCAAGCTGAACATGGTCATCATGCGCGTGACCGACGTGTTCTACGCCTTCCCCTCCGTGCTGCTGGCCGTCGCCATCTCCGGCGCGCTCGGCGCGGGCATCGAGAACGCGATCCTGGCGCTGACCCTGGTCTTCATCCCGCCGATCATCCGGGTGGCGGAAAGCGTGACCCAGGGCGTGCGGAACCTCGATTTCGTCGATGCCGCGCGGGCCAGCGGCGCCGGCGCCTTCACGGTGGTCAGGGTGCATGTGCTCGGCAACGTGCTGGGGCCGATCTTCGTCTATGCGACGTCGCTGATCTCGGTCTGCATGATCATCGCCTCCGGCCTGTCCTTCCTCGGCCTCGGCACCAAGCCGCCGGAGCCGGAATGGGGCCTGATGCTGAACACGCTGCGCACCGCGATCTACGTGCAGCCCTGGGTGGCGGTGCTGCCCGGCGTGTGCATCTTCATGACCTCGATCTGCTTCAACCTGCTGAGCGACGGGCTGCGGCAGGCGATGGACGTGAAGGGCTGACGCCGCCACCTGGCGGCGGCAGCTTTGGGGGAGTGCGAGGGGGGCTCACCCTCGCATACGGGACGCCTGCGCCGTCAACGCGACGGCAGGTCGGCGAAGCGGACCATCCGTCCCGCATCCTCGTCCCACAGCGCCCAGCGCGAGGCGCCGAGGCCCTTCCAGAGGCTCAGCGACGTTGCGCGATCCAGCGCGTGGTGGGCATGGCGCGCCTCATGCAGCCGGTAGTTCGGGATGCGCGGCGCGAGGTGGTGGATGTGGTGCAGCCCGATGCTGCCGGTGAACCAGTCCAGCACCCGCGGCAGCCGCAGCCAGGAACTGCCGGCGATCGAGGCCGACACCGGGTCCCAGTCCCGCCGCCGCGCCCAGGCCACGCCCTCGAACCGGTGCTGGAGGGAGAACAGCCAGACGCCGAGGATGGCCGCGATCACCATGGGCGGCCCGTGCACCAGCGCGACCGCGGCAAAGCCGACACCGAGGCCGAGCCCGCCATAGAGCGCCACGAGGGCGAGGTTGGTCAGCAGCACCGCCGCGCGCTCCCTGCGCCAGGCGCGGGGCGCATCGAAGGGCCAGCGGTAGAGCAGCATGAACACGAAGGGCGGCAGCACCAGCAGCGCCGGGACCGGATGCTGCACGACGCGGTAGAGCCGCCGCCGCCAGGGCGACAGCGCGCGATACTCGGCCACCGTCAAGCACGTGGAGTAGATGTCAAGGCCGCTGTCGCGGGCATCCAGGTCGTTCCAGCGGGCATGGTGCCCGGCATGCTGGCGCCGCCACATGGCATAGGGCGTCAGGGTGAACAGGCTGCACAGCCACCCCAGGGCATCGTTCGGCCAGCGGCGGCGGAACAGCGAGCCATGCCCGCAGTCATGCTGCAGGACGAAGATGCGCACGATCAGCCCCGCCGCCGGGAGCACCAGCAGCGGCAGCAGCCAGGGTGCCGAGGGCAACGCCAGGTGCATGGCCGCAAGCAGCGCGGCGAAGGGCAGGAAGGTGTCGGCGACCTGCGCCAGGCTGCGCCGCGCATCCGGCGCCTGCAGGGCGGCGACGGCGCGGCGCAGCTCGGGATCGGGAGGGCACCTGCCCATGGCGGGTTTCGCTCGGCACAACGGCAGCCATCAGATGGGGTCGCGATACCGTGCGCACCAGGGCAATATCCGATCGGATGGAATCATCTGATCGGACGTCTTGCTCTGGAAGGTCCGAGACCTGAAGCAGCATATCTCCGATCGCATGGCGACATGGCGGTCCGGGTCGAGGCCCAGCCTGACCCATGGCTGCCGCCGACGAGGAGGCCAGGATGCAGGCGAGCGGCCAGACAGCCGATGCGGACATCGTCGCGGGCTTCGACCTGCGCGCCCTGCCGCCCGGCTTCTACGACGACCCCTACCCCACCTGGCGCGCGCTCCGCCGCCTCTCGCCCATCCATCCCCTGCCCGACGGCAGCCTATTCCTGACGCGCCACGCCGACCTGTTCGCCATCTACCGCGACACCGCGACCTTCTCCTCCGACAAGGTGGTCGAGTTCACGCCGAAATTCGGTGCCGGCTCGCCGCTGCTGGAACACCACACCACGAGCCTCATCTTCAACGACCCGCCGCTGCATACCCGCGTCCGGCGCCTGATCACCGGCGCGCTGACCCCGCGCGCCGTCGCCGCCATGGAGCCTGGCGTGGTGTCCCTGGTGCAGCGCCTGCTGGACGGTCTGGAGGCGCGCGGGAAGGGTGGCGCGCCGGTGGACCTGGTGGAGCATTTCGCCGCCGCCATCCCCATCGAGGTCATCGGCAACCTGCTCGATGTGCCCCGGGACAGGCGCGGGCCGCTGCGCGACTGGTCGCTGGCCATCCTCGGCGCGCTGGAGCCGGCGCCGACGCCGGCGATGCTCGATCTCGGCAACCGCGCCGTCACCGAGTTCTGCGACGAGCTGCGCACGCTGGTGGCGCACCGCCGGCGCCACCCCGGCAACCCGGAGCACGACGTGCTCACCCGGCTCATCCAGGGCGAGGCCGGCGGCGACCGCCTGGACGAGCGCGAGCTGCTGCAGAATTGCATCTTCATCCTCAACGCCGGGCACGAGACCACCACCAACCTGATCTCCAACGCCCTCCACCTGCTGTGCGAGTGGCCCGGGGAGCGGGCGCGGCTGATCGCCGACCCGGACGGGCTGATGAAGACCGCCGTCGAGGAATTCCTCCGCTTCGATTCCAGCGTGCAGCTCGGCAACCGGCGCGTGCTGCGCGACTGCACCCTGTCGGGCACGGCGCTGCGCGAGGGCGCGCTGCTCACGCTCTGCATCGCCGGCGCCAACCGCGACCCGGAGGTGTTCGAGGATCCGGACCGGCTGGACCTCGGCCGCCAGCGCAACCCGCATCTCGGCTTCGCCGGCGGCCCGCATGTCTGCGCGGGACTCGCGGTGGCACGGCTGGAGGCGCGCGTCGCGCTCGGGATGTTCCTCGGCCGCTTCCCGCGCTACGCGCTGGCCGGCCCGGCCGAGCGCGAGGGCCGTGCCCGCTTCCGCGGCTTCCGCCGGCTGCCGGTGGTGCTGGAGACCTGACGTCAGGCGGGGCGGTAGTGTTCCTCCAGCCGGCGCCCGTAATCGCCATCCAGGCTGGCATTCGCGTCGTAGGCCGGCGCGTCCTTCAGCCGCTCCGCCGGCACGGCCAGCACATAGCCGCCGAGGCCGATGTCGAAGGCGATCGCCGCCCAGGGCAGCGGCTGCAGGCTGGCTCCGAGCCCGAGGAAGCCGCCCGTCGAGGCCAGCACGAAGGCGACGCGGCCGCTGCGCTTGTCGATCATCAGGTCCTCGATGACCCCTTGCTGGGCGCCGTCGGCCGAGAACAGGGGCGTGCCCCGCACCTTCTCGGCGGCGATCAGCTCCCGCGTCTCGTAGCGCGCCGCCTCGCCGCTGCCGCCGAGCAGGCCGGACATGTCAGTGCTCCTCCGTCTCCGACGGTTGCGGCCGGGGCGGCGGCGTCATCGGCGACGCCTCCGGCTCGGCGGGAGGCTCCCGGCGTTCGGCGAAGAACTCGGCGAGGCGGATGAACAGCATGTCTGGATCGGGCATGATGCGGGCCATAACGCCCGGGCGCGGCGATGGTGGCGGCTCCGGGGCGGGCCTTCCTCCCGCGATACGGTCGGCGCGCTGGACATGGCGGCCCGGCCCGCGCCAGAGAGGCCGGCAAGACAGGGAAGGAACACGAATCCCATGCGCCAGGCCGCCGTCGACACCGCCATCGCCCGTGCCATCCGCGACACCATCGGCGACGCCGTCCGCCGCGCCGCGCACCGTTTCCGCGACCGCGAGGCGCTGCGCTTCGGCCCGCGCGCCTGGTCCTACCGCGATCTCGACCGCGCCGCGGACCGGGTGGCGCGGGCGCTGCTGGCGACGGGGCTGACCCCGGGCGAGCGGGTGGTGGCCTATGGCCGGAACTCGGACGGCTACATGCTGCTCTGGCTCGGCTGCTGCCGCGCCGGCCTGGTGCACGTGCCGACCAATTACGCGCTGACCGCGACCGAGCTCTCCTATATCCTGGCGCAGTCCGGCGCGCGGGCGCTGTTC
Source organism: Acetobacteraceae bacterium (assembly GCA_019750465.1). Classification (GTDB taxonomy): domain Bacteria; phylum Pseudomonadota; class Alphaproteobacteria; order Acetobacterales; family Acetobacteraceae; genus JAIEOP01. The sequence goes on from JAIEOP010000114.1 coordinate 6,156, forward strand.
CACCAGCCCGCGCTGGCCGAGGCCGCCGATGCCGCCGCCGCGACGGCGCCCGGCCTGATCCGCGGCACCATCGACAGCGCCGCGGGGGCGCTGGACGCGCTGGCCGCGGGGGGCGACGCGCGATGGGACGACGGCCCCGCCCCGGGCGAGGCGCTGACGGACACCGACATCGCGCAGATCATCTACACCTCGGGCACCACCGGCGCGCCGAAGGGCGCGGTGATGACGCACCGCGCCTACCTGGCGGAATACGCCGCCGCCGCGCAGGCGCTCGACTTCTCCCCGGCCGACCGCGCGCTGGCGGCGCTGCCGCTCTACCACACGGCGCAGATGCACGCCTTCACCTCGCCGCAGATGCTGGTCGGCGGCCACACCCTGCTGATCGAGGCCCCGGTGCCGGCGACGGTGCTCGAGCTGATCGAGCGCGAACGCATCACCTCCTTCTTCGCGCCGCCCACGGTCTGGATCAGCCTGCTGCGGCACGAGGATTTCGCGCGGCGCGACCTCTCCTCGCTGCGCCAGGTCTACTACGGCGCCGCCATCATGCCGCTGCCCGTGCTGCAGGAGCTGCGCCAGCGCCTGCCCGGCGCGCGGCCCTACCAGGGCTATGGCCAGAGCGAGATCGCCCCGCTCGCCGCCGTGCTGCGGCCGGACGACCACGACGCCCGCCCCACCTCCGCCGGACGGCCGATCGCCTCCGTGGAGACCCGCGTGGTGGACGAGGCGATGAACGACGTCGCTCCCGGCGCGCGCGGCGAGATCGTCCACCGCTCGGCCCAGCTCATGACGGAATACTGGGGCAAGCCGGAGGAGACCGCCGAGGCCTTCCGCGGCGGCTGGTTCCACTCCGGCGACGTCGGCACGATGGATGCCGAAGGCTTCATCACCATCATCGACCGCACCAAGGACGTGATCAACACCGGCGGCGTGCTGGTCGCCAGCCGGGAGGTGGAGGATGCGATCCTGACGCACCCGGCGGTCTCCGAATGCGCCGTCATCGGCCTGCCCGATCCGCGCTGGGTGGAGGCGGTCACCGCCGTCGTGGTGCTGCGCCCCGGCCAGGAGGCAACGGAGGCGGCGCTGATCGCCCATGCCCGCGTGGTGCTGGCCGCCTACAAGCTTCCCAAGCGCGTGCTCTTCGCCGAGCACCTGCCGCGCAACACCGCGGGCAAGCTGCTGAAGCGTGAGCTGCGGGCGCAGCATGGCGGCAGCCTGGAGGCGCTGCCGGGAGTCGCATAGGCTGCCACGAAAGCGTGATTCCCGGCGGCGCCTCGGCTGCGCCAGTCTCCGGCCGCCACAGGGGGACGCATCGATGTTCGACGCAACAAGGCTGCTGGGCGCGCTGCTGGAAAGCCGCGCCGCGCCCTCGGCCGGGCAGCGCGTGCAGAAGGCGGCGGAAGCCGCGCCGGGCGGGCTCGGCGGGCTGGATATCGGCGGCATGCTGGGCGGGCTGCTCGGCAAGGGCGGCGGCGCGGGCGCGGGCGGCGGCAGCCCCGACCTCGGCGGCCTGCTCGGCCGCCTTGGCGACATGGCGCGGCAGGCGGCGCAGGACCCGGTGCGCGAGGTGAAGGGCAACAATCCTGTCGCGGTCGGCGGGCTCGGCGCGCTGGCCGGCGGGCTGCTCGGCCGCGGC
>JAIEOP010000044.1 GCA_019750465.1 Acetobacteraceae bacterium
GCGCCCTCCAGCCAGCCGATGATGGTGGCGAGCGCATCGGTATGGCTGCGCGGCGCGCCGCCGCCCTGCCAGCGGCGCTCGGCCAGCACCGCGCCGGCGGCGTCCCGCGCCACGAAATGCGGCGCGGCGCCGATGCCTTGCACCTGCCCCGCATGGCGCGCCTCCGGCCCCGTCGCCGAGACCGCGTAGGTCGCGAATTTCAGCGAGGAGGAACCGGCGTTGAGGACCAGGACGATGCCGTTCACGGCGCTCCCCTATGCCACGTTGTGCAGGCCGGCATCGACGTGGATCGTGTCGCCGGTCATGCCGGAGGAGGCGCCGCCGACCAGGAAGGCGACGACGCGCCCGACCTCGGCGATATCGACCAGCCGGTGCTGCGGGGCGCGGCTGCGCGCGATCTCCACCAGTTCGTCGAATTGCGCGATGCCGCTGGCGGCGCGGGTCCGCAGCGGCCCGGGCGAGACGGCGAAGACGCGGATGCCCCGCGGCCCCAGTTCCACCGCCAGGGCGCGCACGGACGCCTCCAGCGCCGCCTTCACCGGGCCCATGAGGTTGTAGTTCCCGACCACCTTCTCGGCGCCGTAGTAGCTCATCGTCGCCAGCACGCCGCCGGCGGGCATCAGCGGCTCGGCCAGCTTCGCCATGCGCAGGAAGGACCAGCAGGAGACGCGCATGGCCTGCGCAAAGCCCTCGGCCGAGCAGTCCACGACGCGGCCGTGCAGGTCCTCGCGCGGGGCGAAGGCGATGGAGTGGATGAGGAAGTCGAGCCGGCCCCAGTCGCGCGCGATGCGCCGGAACACCGCCTCCATCGCGCCGGGCTGCTCCACGTCCAGCGGCATCATGATCGTGGCGCCGAGCCCTTCGGCCAACGGCCGCACGAAGCGCTCGGCCTTCTCGTTCAGCCAGGTGACGGCGAGCTCTGCGCCGAAGGCACGCAGCTTGGCGGCGCAGCCAAAGGCGATGGAGTCCGCGTTGGCGATGCCGACGACGAGTCCGCGCTTGCCGCGCAGCATGTCGCCGATCCGGTCGTCCGGATCCCAGACCCGCGGGAGAGGATCGATCGGGGTGGCAGCCATGGACCCTCTCCGCGTCATCCGGTGTGCTGCGGCGCAACATAATGCGGGCGGGGCGCCGCGCCAGGGGCGCACCGCAACAGGCGACATCCCGGTCGAAACCGATGGAACGCCTTTGCGGCAGCGCCGGCACATCGGTGCAACGGGCGCCGCGTAGATCGGGACGGCAAGGCGGCGGGCAGCGTGTCCGTCGCCCGTCACCGAGGAGTCATCACGCCATGTCGAACCTTATCCTGTCCGAAGCACGCATCGCGCCTGCGCTCCTGCGCCCCGGTCCGGTCGGTGCGTGGCTGCGCTGCCGGGCGCGTCGCGCCGTCGATGGCTGGATGCGTCGCCGGCGTGAGCGCCAGGCCGCGGCGGAACTCGGCGCGCTCGATGACATCATGCTGCGCGACATCGGGCTGAGCCGCTACGACGTGCTGCATGCGGCGCGCTATGGCCGGCCGGAACGCGGCGGCGATGGGCCCGAGCCGCTGCTGCCCCGCCGCGCCGGTAGCGCGAAGGGTGCCGCCGGGCTCAGCCTGCTTGCGGCGCTCGCGCTGTCGGCCTGCGCCGGCCAGCCCGGCCCCGTCGCCGGCACGCCGTCCGGTTGCGAGGCGATGGACCTGCGGAGCCTTGGCGGCCGCGCGCCGCTGCCGATGCCACGCTGCGATGCGGCACGCCCGCGGCAGGTGTTCGCGATGCACGGTGGCTGACGGCGCCGCTGCGCGCGGGCCACTCCCCGGGGTCCATTGCCAGCGGGCGAGGAAGGCGGTTCACTCGCCGGCATGCAACCTGGGGAGGACGCGGGCGCATGAGCGAGCGCACATTGCGCGGCAAGGTGGCGATCGCCGGCGTCGGCGAGACCACCTACTACAGGCACGGGCAGTCGCCCGATGCGGAGTTCAAGCTGGCGCTGCAGGCCGTGCTGGCGGCCTGCAACGACGCCGGCATCGACCCGCGCGACGTGGACGGCTTCGCCTCCTATGGCGGCGACCGGTCGGAGGCGGTGCGGCTGGCGGCGGCGCTGGGGATCAAGGAGCTGCGCTTCTCCAACATGTTCTGGGGCGGCGGCGGCGGCGGCGTCTGCGGCGCGGTCGCCAACGCGGCGGCGGCGGTGCATTCCGGCATGGCCGATTGCGTCATCGCCTTCCGCTCCCTCGCGCAGGGCCAGTTCGCGCGCTACGGCCGCGGCGCCGCGGTGGCGGCGGCGGCGGGCGACGACGCCTTCCTGGCGCCCTACGGGCTGATGTCCCCGGCGCAGCGCTTCGCCATGAAGATCACCCGCTTCATGACCGACAACGGCATAAGGCACGAGGCGCTGCGCGCCATCGCCATGACCTCCTACCACCACGCGCAGGCCAACCCGAACGCGGTGATGCGTGGCCGTCCCCTGAGCGCGGAGAAGTACGACGCCTCGCGCTGGATCATCGAGCCGTTCCACCGGCTGTTCGACTGCTGCCAGGAGAATGACGGCGCCGGCGCGGTGCTGGTGGTCCCCGCCGACCGTGCGAAGGACCTGCCGCACAAGCCGGTCTATCTGCTGGGCGCGGCGCAGGGCGGGCATCATCGCTCGGCGGCGCCGGTGCACAACGCGCCGGACTACGCCTCGGCGCATTTCAAGACGGTGGCACGCAACATGTGGGAGATGGCGAAGCTGGGTCCGAAGGACTGCAACGTGGTGCAGGCCTACGAGAACTTCACCGGCGGCGTGCTGCTCAGCCTGGTGGAGCACGGCTTCGTCGATCCCCGCACCGCGAACGAGGAGCTGGTGCTGGACCGGCTGCTGGCGCCGGGCGGCGCGATGCCGATGAACACCTCGGGCGGCAACCTCGCCGAATGCTACATGCACGGGCTCGAGATGGTGAACGAGGCGGTGCGCCAGCTGCGCGGCACCGCGATCAACCAGGTGCCCGGCGCCAACGTCGTCGCCGTGCTCGGCGGACCGATGGTGACGCCGGTCAGCAGCCTGGTTGTCGGCACGGAGGCGACGCTGTGAGCACGACCGTTCTTCCCGCCACGGTTCTTCCCGCGGGCCTTCCCGCCCCCGCCATCGAGCCGCTGGCCAGGCCCTACTGGGAGGGCACGCGCGCCGGCCGGCTGGTGATCCAGAAATGCCGCGGCTGCGGCAGGCACCAGTGGGGGCCGGAGTGGATCTGCCACCGCTGCCACAGCTTCGACCTGGACTGGGCGGAGGTCGCGCCGCGCGGCCGCATCTGGTCCTGGCAGCGGCCGCACCACCCGGTGCACTCGGCGCTGACCGGCCACACGCCCTACACCATCGTGCTGGTGGAGCTGCCGCATGCCGACAACGTGCGCATGGTCGGCAACCTGATCTGCCCGCCGGACGCGAAGGTGGAGATCGGCGCCGCGGTGGAGGCGGTGTTCGAGCCGCATGACGCGGCCGACCCGCCCTACACGCTGGTGCAGTGGCGCCTGGCCGGCTGATGGCGCCGCTGCCGGATGCGGAGGCGACCATCCTCAGCGGCGCGCGGTCCATCACCCGCGCGGCGCTGGGGGCGCGCATCCGCCGCGCGGCGTCGGGCTATGCCGCGCTGGGCGTGGGGCCCGGCGATTGCGTGGCGCTGCTGCTGCGCAACGACCCCGCCTTCCTGGAAGCCAGCCATGCGGCAACCCTGCTCGGCGCCTATGCCGTGCCGGTGAACTGGCACTGGAAGCCGGAGGAGGTCGCCTACCTGCTGGCCGACTGCGACGCCAAGGTGGTGGTCGCGCATGCCGACCTGCTGGAGCTGCTGGCGGAAGCGCCGGCCGGCATTGCGGTGCTGACCGTGCCGACGCCGCCCGAGAACGCCGCCGCCTACGGCATCCCCGAAGGCGGACCGGTTCGCGGGGAAGGCTGGGAGGAATTCCTCGCGCGCCACGCCGAATGGAGCCAGCCGCCGCAGCCGCCGCGGCAGAGCATGATCTACACCTCCGGCACCACCGGCCGGCCGAAGGGGGTGAAGCGCGCGCCGCCGACGCCCGCGCAGGCGGCGGCGCGGGCCGAGAGCCGGCGGCTGATCTACGGCGTCGAACCCGGCATCCGCGCGCTGCTGCCCGGGCCGCTCTACCACAGCGCGCCGAACAGCTTCGGCCTCTCCAGCGCCATGCTGGCCGACCTGCTGGTCATCATGCCGCGCTTCGAGCCGGAGGAATTCCTGGCGCTGATCGAGCGCCACCGCATCGACACCAGCTTCGTCGTGCCCACCATGTTCGTCCGCCTGCTGCGCCTGCCGGAGGCCGTGCGCAGGCGCCACGACCTCTCCTCCCTGCGCCACGTCACCCACGCCGCCGCGCCCTGCCCGCCCGAGGTGAAGCGCGCGATGATCGACTGGTGGGGGCCGGTGATCCACGAATTCTACGGCGCCACCGACCTCGGCGGCCCGACGGTGTGCAGCAGCCACGACTGGCTGCGCAAGCCCGGCACCGTGGGGCGCGTGGTGCCGGGCGCGACGCTGCGGATCCTCGATGACGAGGGCCGCGAATGCCCGCCCGGCGTGCCCGGCGAGATCTTCGCCCATTGCCCCGACATGCCCGACTTCACCTACCACAAGCGCGACGACGCCCGCCGCGAGGCGGAGCGGGACGGGTTGATCAGCGTCGGCGATGTCGGGTTCCTGGACGGGGACGGCTACCTGTTCCTCTGCGACCGCAAGCGCGACATGGTGATCTCCGCCGGCGTCAACATCTACCCGGCCGAGATCGAGGCGGTGCTGATCGGCGTCCCCGGCGTGCTCGACTGCGCCGTCTTCGGCATCCCCGACGCCGAGTACGGCGAGGCGCTCTGCGCCGCGGTGCGCGCCGAGCCGGGCGTGACGGAGGCGGCGATCCGCGCGGCGCTGGCGGCGCGGCTGGCGAACTTCAAGGTGCCGCGGCGGATCGAATTCCACGCGGCGCTGCCGCGGGATGATTCCGGCAAGCTGCTGAAGCGGACGCTGCGGGAGCCGCACTGGGCGGGGGTGGGGCGGCGGATTTGAGCGAAGGGAATCGAACCGCCAAGACGCCAAGAGCGCCAAGTCAGGCAGGGGCGATGAGGCGGCGGATGCCGTGCTTGAGGAGCGGGACGTTGAAGTTGATCAGGAGGCCGATGCGAAGGCCGGTCAGCTTCAGGTAGGTCAGCAACTGCGCGTCATGGATCGGCAGCATCTGCTCGACCGCCTTGAGCTCAACGGCGACCGCGCCGCCCACGAGCAGGTCCATGCGGAACCCTGTCTCGAGTTCCAGGCCGCGATACCGCACCGGCACCGTGACCTGGCGCGCGTGCGCAACGCCGCGGATCTCGAGTTCATGTACAAGGCACCGTTCGTAGACCGATTCGAGGAGCCCCGGCCCAAGCGCCCGATGCACCGCCGGCGAGGCATCGACAACCGTCCGCGCAACGGCGTCCACCGCCTCATCGGGCTCACCCATCTTGGCGCCCTTGGCGTCTTGGCGGTTCGTCAAGACCAACCCGACCCCGCGCCCAGCACCCCCGCCTCCCGCAGCGCCGCGATCTCCCCCGCCGAATACCCGTGCTCAGCGAGGATGGCCGCCGCATGCTCGCCGAGCCCGGGTGGCGGCCCCGCCGGCGCCTTCGCCTCGCCCGCCACATGCACCGGGCTGTCGATCGTCCAGCCGCCATCCGCCCGGCGCCGCACCGTCCCCGTCGCCCGCGGCTGCTCCGCCGCCACCGCCTCCCCCGTCGTCGTCACCGCGTCGAAGGTGAGGCCGGCGGCGTCCATGCGCGGCTGCCAGTCCGCCAGCGTGCGCGTGGCGAAGGCCGCCTCCAGCAGCGCCACCAGCGCGCGCGCATTCTCCCGCCGCGACTCGCGCGTGGCGAAGCGCGGGTCCTCGGCCCAGTCCGGCCGCCCCAGCACTCCGAGCAGCGCCGGCCATTGCCGCGGCTCGTTCGCCAGCGCGATCAGGAACCAGCGGCCGCAGCCGGCCTGGTAGAGGTTGCCCAGCGCATTCGGCGCCCGCGCGCGCGGCGGCCGGGGGATGAACGCCGCCCCGTCCAGCGCCGCCTGCGCATAGACCCCGTTCGCCCAGAGCCCGGCATCGTGCAGCGCCACGTGCACGAAGCCGCCCTGCCCCGTCCGCTCCCGCCGGTACAGCGCCGTGACGATGGCGCCATACAGGGCCAGCCCCGTCGGATGGTCGCCCATGCCGGCGACGGAGCGCCCCGGCATCGTGTCCGCATCCGCGCGCACCAGGTCCATCAGCCCGCTGCGCGCCCAGAAGGCGGTGGCGTCGAAGCCGGTCTTGTCGGACTGCGGCCCGGTCTCGCCATAGGCGGTCAGCGCCGCATAGACCAGCCGCGGGTTGATCGCCGCCAGCGCCTCCGGCGCGATGCCGAGGCCGGCGCGCAGCCGCGGCACGGCGTTGGTGACGAAGACATCGGCCGCCGCGACCAGCCGGTGCAGCACGGCCTGCGCCGCCGGCCGCTTCAGGTCCAGCACCAGGCCGCGCTTGTTGCGGTTGTCGACGATCCAGGGATAGTTGGTGCTGCCGCGCGGCTGCCCCGGCGCCTCGGCGAGGGCGCGGTAGGCATCGCCGCCGGGCGGTTCCAGCTTGATCACCTCGGCGCCGAAATCGCCGAGGATCGTGGCGGCGGACGGACCCGCCACGTAGCTGGCGGCGTCGATCACGCGCAGCCCGGTGAAGATGCCCATCGCCCTCTCCCCTCGCGGTTCCCGCCATGCTGCGGCGGGCCGGTCGGCGCGGCAACGGGGCGGCTGGCGGCGCGCCCGAGTCGCGTGGCAAGGAGGCCGCCATGGACGTCGAGAGCTTCATCGCCCGCTGGGCCGGCAGCGACCTGACCGAGCGCGCCGCGGCGCAGGCGCATTTCATCGATCTCTGCCGCCTCCTGGACACGAAGGCGCCGACCGACGACCCGGACGACGACGGCTACTGCTTCGAGCGGCGCATCACGAAGTCCGCCGGCGGCGGGGGCTTCGCCGATGTCTGGAAGCGCGGCCACTTCGCCCTGGAGTACAAGCGCCCCGGCGCCGACCTCGACCGCGCCTTCGAGCAGTTGCTGCGCTACGCCGGCAGCCTCGAGAACCCGCCGATCCTCGCCACCTGCGACCTGCGCAGCTTCGTCCTGCGGACCAACTGGACGAACCAGGTCGTCGAGACCCATCGCATCCTGATCAGCGAGCTGCGCGATCCGAAGCGGCTGAACCTGCTGCGCTGGATGCTGGCCGACCCGGAGCAGCTTCGCCCGCGGCGGTCGCGCGCGGAGCTCACGGCCGATGCCGCCGCCACCTTCGTGACCCTGGCGCAGGATCTGCGGCGGCGCGGCCATGACGCGCTGGCCGTCGCGCATTTCGTCAACCGCCTGGTGTTCTGCATGTTCGCCGACAAGGCGGGGCTGCTGCCGGCGGGGCTGCTCGGCCGGCTGCTCGACCTGGCGCTGGAGGCGCCGGCGGAATTCCCGGCCCTGGCCGGCGACCTGTTCCGCGCCATGAAGGACCCGAACGGGCGCATCGGCTACGACCGGGTGCGCTGGTTCAATGGCGGGCTGTTCGACAGCGACGCGGCGCTGCCGCTGAACGCCGGCGACATCAGGCGCATCCGCACCGCCGCCGCCTTCGACTGGGCGGAGATCGAGCCCTCCATCTTCGGCACGCTGTTCGAGCGCGCGCTGGACCCGGAGCGCGAGGCGCAGATCGGCGCGCACTACACCGACGCGGCGAAGATCGCGCTCATCCTCGACCCCGTGCTGGTGCGGCCGCTGGCGCGCGAATGGGCGGCGGCCCGCGAGCGGATCGCCGCGCTGATGGAGGCGCGCGCGCCGCTGGCCGAGGCCGAGCGCGCGGCGGCGG
>JAIEOP010000243.1 GCA_019750465.1 Acetobacteraceae bacterium
GCGCGCGGCGGTGGCGGCGCGGGCGGCGGGCCTGCCCTTCCGGCCCGGGCTGCGCGTGGTGCGCGTGGGCGAGGACCCGGCCAGCGGCATCTATGTCCGCAACAAGGATCGCGCCGCGGCGCAGGCCGGATTCGACAGCGCCACCATCCACCTGCCGGCGGAGACCGCCCAGGCCGCGCTGCTGGCGCAGGTGGCGGCGCTGAACGCCGACCCCGCGGTGGATGGCATCCTGGTGCAGCTTCCCTTGCCGCCGCAGATCGACGCGGCGGCGGTGATTGCCGCTGTCGATCCGGCGAAGGACGTGGACGGCTTCCACCCGCTGAATGCCGGCCGGCTGGCGGCGGGGCAGCCCGGCCTGGTGCCCTGCACGCCCTCGGGGGTGATGCGCCTGCTGGCAGAGGCCGGTGCCACCCTGCGCGGGGCACGCGCGCTGGTGCTGGGGCGCAGCGCGATCGTCGGGCGGCCGATGGCGCAGCTGCTGCTGAACGCCGACTGCACCGTGACCGTCGCGCATTCGCGCACCCGCGACCTCGCCGCCGAGTGCCGGCGTGCGGAGATCCTGGTGGCGGCGGTGGGCCGGGCCGAGCTGGTGCGTGGCGACTGGATCGCCGAGGGCGCCATCGTCATCGATGTCGGCATCAACCGCGGCGCCGACGGCAGGCTGCGCGGCGACGTGGCCTTCGCCGAGGCGGCGGCGCGGGCCGGCGCGATCACGCCGGTGCCCGGCGGCGTCGGGCCGATGACCATCGCCTGCCTGCTCGAGAACACGCTGGAAGCGGCGCTGGCGCGGCGCGGGGCGGGCGTGGGCTGATGCTGTACCGCGTGCTGCAGGGGATCGGCGTCCTCGCGCTGCTGCTCTGCGCCAACCTGGCCTGGGAGGCCTCGCCCTGGGGCGGCGAGGGGTGGCACCGCGCGCGGCTGCTCTATGCGATGGCCGGCGCGGTGTCGGCCCTCGCGCTGGTGGCGATCGGCGCGCTCGGCGTGGCGCTGCGGCGCGAGGCCGCGGCGCGGGCGGCGATGCAGGAGAGCCTTGCCCGCATCGAGGCGGCGCTGCGGGGGCGGGGATAGGCGTAGCGCGGGTGGCGGACGAGGCTGGAAGCGTCGGGGACCGACGGGGATTTTCGTGCGTTCCGATCATGGGGAAAGCGAGGGTGTCCCCATGCAAGGAGTTGCGGCAATGCCGACGGCGGCGCACGACGGGCGAAAGGCCAGGAGTTCGCGGGGAGGCGACGACGACACCTCCGCCGGCCGCCTCGAACGCGCTGAGGATTCTGTCGGCCGTCGCGGCCTGCGGCACACCCTCCGCGACACCCGGGTTTCCAGCCGCGGCTCCGAGGGCCCCCGGCAATGAGCGCGCGGCCCGCCCACGACCTTGGCGACCTCATCAAGTGGGCCGCGCGCGACGCGTGGCGGGGCCGGCTCGACGCCGTCATGGCCGAGCATTTCGAGCCGGCGATGGAGGCGTTCGGCCTCACCTTCGAGGAGATCGACGACGCCCTCGGCGGCGGCTGGGCGGGGACGCTCTGGGGCTGCGCCTTCGAGGATTTCCTGACGCGCCGCTTCGGGCCGCAGGACGAGAACCCGGTCGAGGCCTACCTGCGCCGCCGCGGCTGGAAGGAGCGCGCGGCGACGCGCGCCTACATGACGGCGCTGGGGGGCTCGGTGATGAGCCTCCACGAGGTGAGCGACATCGTCCCGGGCCAGTCCTTCCGTGCCCGCGACCTGGTGCGCGGCGGCGAGCCGGTCACCGTCACCGAGCGGACCGCGACCCGTACCCTGAAGCCCTGGGATCGGATCGCCGCGCGGGTCGTCCGGGAGGGCGACCGGTTCGTCCTCGGGGGTGGCCTGCTCGCCTTCACGCTGGAAGGCTCGGAGCGGCTCTTTGCCGCCCTGCGCGAGCACAGCCCCGCCCGGCCGCGCGGCGCCCGCGCCCGGAAGGCCGAGGGTGCGCTCGAGGGCTGGGCCGGCTCCGACGAGGACCTGCGCGCCGCGGCGCCACTGTTCAGCGCCGCCTGGCTGCTGGACGTGCTGCCAAAGGCGCTGGACCGCACGCCGCCGCAGGTCTTCAACAGCGACGGCGACGAGGTCGTCTTCCACACCCTACGGTTTCCCCTCGTCTCCGAAGCGACGGCGCGCGGCATTGCGGCCCGGCTCGGGCACCTCGCCGCTCTTCGAAAGGAGACGGCCACCTTCTGGAACTGGATCGGGCCACCCAATGCCGGACGACCGGCCGTCGCGGGCGAAAAGGCGGTCATCTGGAACGTCACGCTCGACGACGGCAGCGTCGTGCTTGGCAACGTCGAGCTGAAGGGCCGCGCCGTCGTGCTCAGCGCCAGCTCCGCGGCGCGCGCCGAGCGCGGGCGCGCCATGCTCGCCGATGCCCTCGCCGGGCTGGTCGGGGCGCCGCTGACCGAGATCCAGACTGTCGAGCAGATGCGCGCGAACGCGCCACGCGGCGGCGCGGCGACGCCAGAGCCGCCGATCCCACCCGAGGTGCAGGCGGAATTGGTCCACGACCTGCTGGATCGGCAGTACCGCTCCCTGCTCGACGAGCCCGTGCCGATGCTCGGCAACCGCACGCCCCGCGCCGCTGCCCGAAGCGCCCGCAGCCGGCGCGACCTGGTGGTCTGGCTCAAGCACCTCGAGAACCACTCCCGCCACGCCGCCAGCCCGGGCGACCCGATGGCGACATACGACTTCACCTGGCTCTGGCAGGAACTCGGGATCGAACACCTCCGGAGCTGACGGCCACGGAGCGCCAACTCTCGCAACGTCGCGGTCACAGCGGCGCGGTCGCTGGGCCTGAGCGGTGCATCCGCCGGCCGTGCCTCAGGGGCGAGCCTTTCCCGCCGCCGTCCGCGGCCCCCGCGCGATCGCCGGCTGCCCGACCGGTGGCCGCCATTCCCCGCGCGGCCGGGCGCGCCAGCCGAAGCGGCGATCGCCCTCGAGCAGGTTCAGGTGGTCGCGCAACCGGTTGCGGCCGAGCCACGCAACCGCAGCCTCCAGCTCGGCCAGCGTCATCCCGGCGCGCGCCTTTCCCCCGGTGGCGCGCTTCAGGACCGCGTTGTAGGCGTGGTAGAGCCCGTCGCCGCGCATCGGCGACACTGCGCCGGCGATGCCGTCCGCCATGTCCTCCACCGCCTGCCCCGCCACCAGCTCACCAAGCTTCGCGCGCAGCCGGCGCTCGGCGGCCGACGGCGCTTCCAGCAACTCGCCCTGCTGGTCCGGCGCGCGCGCCGCGGCAAGGCCCGCTGCGAGGTCCGGGCCGGGACGCAGCGTGGAGAGGCGCAGCGCGAGCGCATTGCTCTCCAGCGGCACGATCGCCTGCCGCTCGCGCGCCTCGGCAAGCTCGTCATCGAGCCAATCGGGCAGCGGCAGGCGGGGATGCCGTGGCGGCGGCGGCGTCGCGCGCGTGCCCTGCTCGCGTTCCATCCGCCACCGGAACCGCGCGAAGAGCGGGTCGTCGGGATGGAACACGACCGCGCGCTGCGCCGCGTAGGGACCGGCGTTCGGGTCGACCCGCGTCGCCCGCGCGACCATCTGCTCGAGCCAGGTGCGGGAGCGGATGTGGGTCAGCGCCGCGACCACCGCGACCTCCGGCGCGTCGAGACCCTCATAGGCCATGGCGACGGTGACCAGCACCGACGGCTCCGGCATCAGGCGGAAGGCGGCGAGCGTCTCGTGCGCGCCACGCTCCTCGGAGACGGCGAGCGCCATCCTGTGTGCCTGGAACGCAGGGACCCACCGCCGCACCGTATCGAGGTAGCGCCGCGCCTGCGCCTGGTCCGGCGCCACGACGAGCAGCTTGCCCAAACCCCGCGCCGCCTCGGCCGGTGGGATGCCGAGCCGTTCGCGCCGCTCGGCGCGAAGCCCGCGCGTCGCCTCGAAGGCGCGGCGCAACAGGGCGTCGGCGAACCCGGTCCGCAGCGCGGTGAAGAGCGCCGGGCGTGTCGCCTCGTTCGGCGCCGGCGCGCGCAGCCGGTGCGGCCCGAGGTGCGGGCGCTCGCCGGTCTCGCCCTCCGGGCCAAGCCAGCTCGCCTCGCCGTCCAGCGCGCCGAAGGAGACCGGCAGCACGGCGCACTCGGCCAGCGCACGCGCGCGGCTGTAGCCGATCACCGCCAGGCCCGGGGCGGCAAGGTGCACCTCCTCGCGCCCGCCCGCGGCGCGGCGGTAGGGCAGGCCGAGGATGCGCCGCCCGTCCGCGCGCTCGAGCGTGCCGGAGAGCAGCAGCCGCACCGAGGCCAGCGCCAGCAGCGGCTCGATCGCGGCCGACCAGCCCGCGGCATCGTCGGCCGGTGCCGCGCCGTTGTCGTTCGCGCCGACCGCCGGCAGGTGGTGCACCTCGTCGACCACGAGCAGGTACCTGTGCCGTCGGAACTCGGCGAGGTGGAGGTCGGGCGCCGCCGACACGCCCTGGTAGGTGGTGACGTAGCCCGCAAGGCCGCGGCAGGGATCGGGCGCGTTCTCGGCGGCACGGACCGACAGCGCGTGGCCGAGCGCGGCGCGCCAGCCCGGGTCGGCGAAGGCCTCCTCCGCCTGCAGGCGCAGGCTGTCGCGCGGCACCACCCAGCAGATCCGTTCGCAGAGTCCAGCCTCGATCAATGCCTGCGCCGCCAGCACCGGCAGCAGCGACTTGCCGCCGCCCGGCGTGACGGCCGCAAGCACGTCGCGCACGCCGCAGGCCTCGCCACGCGCGATGGCCTGCACCACCGCGAGCGTCTCGGCCTGGTGGCTGCGCAACTGGCGTCCCGGCACGCGGCGGCGGTCCCTTGGAGTCTGGCGTCGAATCCTGATTCAGCTTGGATTGGCTGTCGAGCCCTGACGGCGCGAGGACGCACCCGGCATCCCCGTCGGGACGAGGGCGGGCCCGGGCACGTCGCCCGCTGCCTCGCCCCCGCCTCAGCATCCCGTCCCCGCGCGTGCGCGCGTCCCGGCCGCGGCACTCGCGCCGCGCAAACTCGCCGCGCCGCCCCGACGCTGTCCCGCAAGAGGCTCGGAGCGTCCGGAGCGGTTGCAAGCGCGCCGGAATGGCCCACGCATCAACCAGGCGTTCCACGGCGCCGCCCGGGGCCCCGGGCATTCCTTTGCCGAGGCTCAGCCGGCGCCGAGGCTCAGCGGGCGCCGACGCTCAGCGGAAGCTGTCCTTGGCGCTGCGCACCGCCGCAAGCCGGGCGGGATCGGGGGCGTGCAGGAAGGGATTGGTCGCCTTCTCCTGCCCAAGCGTCGTCGGCACCGTGAAGCGCCCCGCGGCGCGCTGCGCACGCGCCTCGGCCGCGCGCGCCTGCAGGGCGGCATTGTCGGGCTCCACCGTCAGGGCGAAGCGGATGTTGCTCTCGGTGTATTCGTGGCCGCAGCAGACCAGCGTCGCATCCGGCAGCGCGGCGAGCGCCTGGAGGGAGCGGAACATCTCCTCCGCATTGCCCTCGATCAGCCGGCCGCAGCCGACCGAGAACAGCGTGTCGCCGCAGAGCAGCACGCCGCCGTCCGGGAAGTGGTAGGCGATGTGCCCGCTTGTATGGCCCGGCGTGTCGATCACCGTCGCCGTGCTGGCGCCGAGCGCCGTGGTGCCGCCGGGCCGTACCACCTCGTCCAGCGGCGGCAGCCGGTGCCGGTCGGCCTCCGCCCCCACCACGGCGCCGCCGAAGCGCGCCTTCACCGCGGCCACGCCCGCGATGTGGTCGCCGTGGTGGTGGGTGAGCAGGATCTTGTCCAGCCCGGTCACCCCGAGCCCTTCCAGCGCCGCGATCACGCCCGGCCCCTCGCCGGGGTCGCAGAGCGCGACCGCCCCGGTGGCCGCGTCGCGCAGCAGCCAGGCATAGTTGTCCGACAGGTGTGGGATTGCGGTCACGGTCACCGGCATGGGGCGGGTTCCTTCCGGGCGATCCCCCGTGAAATCGGGGATGGTCCGGCTCTATATCCCGCGCATGGGGCATGAGGTCCACGGTCTCGGCCGGTTCTACGCCACGCCCGCGGGGGCGGTGGCGGCGCGGCTGCTGCGCGACCGGCTGGCGGCGATGTGGCCGGCGCTGCCGGGGCAGAACGTGCTCGGCCTCGGCTATGCCAGCCCCTTCCTGCGGCTCTGGCGGGCGGAGGCGGCGCGCTGCGTCGCCCTGGTGCCGCACCACCTGCCGCGCTGGCGCTGGCCGCGCAGCGCCGCCTCCTGCACCGCCGTCGCCGAGGAGGAGGCGCTGCCCTTCCCGGACCTGCTGTTCGACCGCGTGCTGATCGTGCACGGCCTTGAGCACGCGGAGAACACGCGGCGCCTGCTGCGCGAG
This sequence comes from Acetobacteraceae bacterium, assembly GCA_019750465.1. Lineage (GTDB taxonomy): Bacteria > Pseudomonadota > Alphaproteobacteria > Acetobacterales > Acetobacteraceae > JAIEOP01. Next base: position 6,276 of record JAIEOP010000243.1, read on the forward strand.
GCCTGGCGGGTGCTGAAGGACGACGGGCGGCTGCTGGTGGTTGTGCCGAACCGCCTCGGCCTCTGGGCGCATCTCGAGCGCACGCCCTTCGGCCATGGCCACCCCTGGTCCCGCCCGCAGCTCGAGGCGCTGCTGCGCCGGCAGATGTTCACCGTGGAGCGGCGCGAGGCGGCGCTGTTCGTGCCGCCCTTCCGATCCAGGGTGCTGCTGCGCGGTGCCGGCGTGTGGGAAAAGGTCGGCCGGGCGGCATGGCCCGGCTTTGCCGGCGTGACGCTCATGGAGGCCAGCAAGGACTGCTTCGGCGCGGTGCCGCTGGCCGAGCCCGCGCGGGCGGCGACGCTGCCGCGGCGCGTGCTGGTGCCGGCCGGCCGGTAGGGCGGGAAATCTCGGCGGCGGCTCGGCGCGGAAGCGCGCGATCCTTCAGCGTCGCAGCAGCACCGGCAACCGGAACAGGGCGGACAGCGGTGCCGGGTGGCGCGCGAGCGTCCGCAGCCCCAGGCGCGCGGAGAGCGGCGCCGCCTCCTGCGACAGCGTCCGGAAGCCGAGCATCCGCGACAGCGGCGCTGCGACCCGCGACAGCAGCGGCAGCCCGAACAGCCGCGACAGGGGCGCCGGGCCGCCGCCGAGGGGCGAGACGAAGAAGGCGTCGGTCAGCGGTGCCGGGTTGTGGATCAGCGCGACGTCGGGGTTCTGCCGGCGCGACAGCACCCGCAGCCCGATCGCCTCCGACAGCGGCGCCGGGTCGCGCAACAGCACCCGCAGGCCGAGCGCGGCGGAAAGCGGCGCGGCGCGTTCGAAGGCGGGCTGGAACTCGTCCTCGATGTCGGCCTCGATCGGATCGAACCGGTCAAGGATCCGCATGGCCGGCACCGCCTGGCCGAAAGGCGCGCGCACGGTGACCGCGGCGGCGCCCTCCTGCACGCGCCGCGCATGCGCGCGGGCGGCGTCGTCGGAGACGCCGAAGCGCGCCAGCGCGGCAGCAGCCGGCCCGGGCTCCGTCCAGGGCGCGATGACCAGGATGGCATCCGCCGGGAACCACTGCGCGCGCAGCGCAGCGGCGGCGGCCGCCGCCTGCTCGGGATTCCGGTAGAGCCGGGTGATGAGCGATTGCATGCAGGCCTCCGTGGCGATCAGGGATGCGCAGGTGCGGGACGGCGGAGCAGCGGCACGAGGACGACGAGCGCCGCCGCCAGCAACGCCATCTCGGCGAGATAGACAACGGCATAGGCCAGCGCGTCGCCGCCGGGATCGGCCGCCAGCAGGCTCGCCGCCACGTCGCGGATGATGCCGCCGGATGCCATGCCGAGCCCGGCGGCCGTGGCCTGTACCGCGCCCCAGGCGCCGAGCGCGAGCCCGGCCTGCCCGCGCGGCGCCCTGCCCATGGCCGCGGTCAGCGTGCCATGGCCGAAGACGCCGCCGCCGAAGCCGATGAGCAGGGTCCCGGCGGTGAACAGCATCGTGGAATCGAGCGGCGCCGCCAGCGTGACGGCGGCGAAGGCCGGCAGGCCGAGCAGCGCGCCGCCCCCGGCCAGGCGCAGCGGGTCGGTGTCGCGGCCCAGCACGCGAGAGGCCCAGGCGAAGCCGAACAGCCCGCCCAGG
>JAIEOP010000076.1 GCA_019750465.1 Acetobacteraceae bacterium
GCGATGATGGCCGCCGGGTCGCGCGCCGCGCCGCGGCCGCGCCAGGCGACATGCCCGTCCGGGCGCACCAGCAGCAGCGCGCCGCGGCCGTAGACAGCATCGGCCGCCGGGTCATCGAGGCGCAGGACGGCGAGCGGCACGCCGCGCCGCGCCGCCGCGGCGACCAACCCCTCCTCCGGCGCGCAGCCGGCCGCCAGCAGCGTGAACCAGGGGCCCAGCAGGTCGTGGACGAAGCGGCCATCGCCGAGGACGATGCTCGGCAGGCGCACGCCCGGCACGGTGGTCGGCTCGTAGCGCATGGTATCGTCCGGCGCGCGCGCGCCCACCTCGTGCCACACCAGGGGCGAGGCGGCGTAGCAGTAGCCGTGCTCGATGCCCCAGCTCTCGTTCTCGGCATTGCCGAGGGCGGCGATGCGGGCGCCCGCCTCCGCCCGCGCCCTGTCGCCGGCCGTGCCTTCGGCCAGCAGCCCCTCATGGTACAGCCCGCCGATGGCGATGCGCACGTCCGTGTGCCGCGCCGAGGCCTCGCGGTTGCGCCGCCCGACCGGCCGCCGCTCCGCGTCGTAGCTCCCGGCCAGCCCCGGCCCACCGAAGCCCCCGCACAGCGCCGCCAGCTTCCAGCCCAGATCAAGGGCATCGCCGATGCCGGTGTTCATCCCGTAGCCGCCGGTGGGAATATACTGGTGCGCCGCGTCGCCGGCGAGCCAGACCCGGCCCGCGCCGTAGCTCTCCGCCACCAGCAGGTGCGGCGTCCAGTGGTTCGCCACGAGGGTCTCGTGCGGGATGCTGATGCCGCCGCAGAAGGCGCGCAGCAGCGCGGCGGGATCGACCGTCTCCGGCGTGGCGCCTGGCGGGAAGCGGCTCTGCAGGGTCCAGGTGTCGCGGTCGTCCTGGGCGATCAGCGTGGCGAAGGCGGACTGGTAGTGCCAGGTGGCGCCCCAGCGCTGCAGCACCTCCCGCGCATCGCTGCGGAAATGCGTCATGAAGCGGGGCATGACGGCGGCGCGGCCCTCCAGCGCGATGTCGAGCGCCTTGCGCACCGCGCTGCCGCCGCCGTCGCAGCCCGCAAGGTAGGCGCAGCGCACGCGTTCGGTGGCGCCATCCGCCTGCCGGCGCAGCACCACCTCCAGGCCCGCCTCCGACTCGGAGACATCCTCGAAGCCGACGCCCCAGCGTGCCTCGATCAGCGTCTCCGCCAGCACCGCGGCCTGCAGCACGGGCTCGATGGCGACCTGGGAGACGCGCATCGGCGCCTCCCGCGGCATGGTGCCGTCGTTCGTCGCGCGGATGCGCTCGCGCCAGCGGGAGGCGCTGTCATAGCGGAAACGGTGCAGCTCATGGCCCGAGAGGTGGGTGATCCAGGCCACGTCGAAGGGGTTGGCTTCCGGCACGGCGACCGCGCGCAGAGCCGGCGCCAGGCCGAGGCGGCGGAAGATCTCCATGCTGCGGGCATTGGTGATGTCCATCTTCGGGTGGCGCGTGGTGCCCGGGTTGCGCTCCACCAGCAGGCAGCGCGTGCCGAGCCGCGCCAGCACCAGGGCCAGCGTCATGCCGACAGGCCCGCCGCCGGCGATCACCACGGGGTAGTCGCGCACGTTCCGCCCGCCCTTGCCGTCGTGGCCGGGCTTGACCCGGCCACCTCCTGCCCGGAGGCTCGGGGCCGGCGATGCGCGGGTCAAGCCCGCGCAGGGCGGAGAGAGGGAGCGGGGAAGGGACATGCGCCGACGCAGCATGCTGGCCGCGGTCGCGGCGCTGGGCATGCCCGGCGCCGCCCACGCGCAGGCCGTCTGGCCCGAACGCCCCGTCACGGTGGTGAACCCCTTTGCCCCCGGCGGCTTCACCGACGGCTTCGGCCGCGGCATCCTGCAGCACGTGCAGCGCGCGCTCGGCCAGCCCTTCGTGCTGGACTACCGCCCGGGGGCGGGGGCGACCATCGGCGCGCTCTCGGTCATGCGTGCGGCGCCGGACGGCTACACGCTGCTGTACAGCCCGACCACGGCCTGGGTGGTCTCGCCCTGGCTGCGCGGCGCCGTCTACGACCCCGCCACCGCCTTCACCCCGATCGCCGAGATCGCGCAGACGCCGATGGTGCTCACCGCACGGCCCGGCAGCGCCTACCGGAGCGTGGCGGCGCTGGTGGAGGCGGCGAGGGCGCGGCCCGGCACCATCACCTATGCCAGTGCCGGCGCCGGCAGCCTGCCGCACCTCATGGGCAATTTCTTCGCGGCCCTGGCCGGCCTCGAGCTCAACCACGTGCCCTATCGCGGCGGCGCGCCGGCGATGAACGACCTGCTCGCCGGCCATGTGGACCTCATGTTCGAGGCGATCCCGAACGTCGCGCAGCACGTCGTGGCGCGCGGGGTGGTGCCGCTGATGATCTCGGGCGGCGCCCGGTCGCCGCTGCTGCCGGAGACGCCGACGATGCAGGAGGCGGGATTCCCGGACCTCGACCTGACGTCCTGGATCGGGATCGGCGGGCCGGCGGGGCTGCCGGCGGGCATCGTCGCGGGCCTGAACGCAGCGGTGAACGCGGCGCTGGCGGCGGAGGACACGCGCGCGACCATGGCGCGCCTCGGCATGGCGCCGCTGGGGGGGCCGCCCGAGCGCATGGCGGCGCGCATCCTGCGCGAAAGTGCGCTCTACCGCCGCATCATCCTGCAGGGCGGGATCAGCGCGGAATGAGCCCCACCCGAACCGCGAAGGCGGCGGGCCGGCGGCGTGGATCGGCCGGGGAGGGCGCGACGGCATGAAGGTCACCGTGCTTGGCGCCGGTGCGGTCGGCGGCTGGCTGGCGGCGGGGCTGGCCCGGGGCGGCGCGGCGGTCTCGATCCTCGCGCGCGGCGCCGCGCTGGAGGCCTTGCGGCGCGACGGCCTGGTGTTCCTCGATGGCGAGCGGCGCGACGCGCATCGCCTGCCGATCAGCGACGACCCTGGCGCCCTCGCCCGGCCCGACATCCTGCTGCTCGGGCTCAAAGGCCATGACCTGCCCGCGGCGCTGCCGCTGATCGCCCGCGCCCTCGCCCCGCATACGCTGGTCGCCGCCGTGCAGAACGGCATCCCCTGGTGGTTTTTCCAGGGTGGCTTCGGCGGCCCGGCGGCCGGCCTCACGCTGGCGGGCGTCGATCCCGGCGGTGCGCTGGCCCGCGCCATCCCGGCCGAACGCGTCATCGGCGGCGTCGCCCATGTCGGCGCCCGCGTGGAGGCGCCCGGCGTGGTGCGGCTGATGAAGCAGGACCGCATGCTGTTCGGCGATCCCGCGGGCCGTCACGGCGCGGCGCTGGCGGGGCTGGTGGCCACCCTCGCGGCGGGCGGGGTGAATGCGGAGGCCGTGCCGGACATCCGCATGGAGATCTGGCTCAAGCTCTGGGGCAATTCCAACATGAACCCGCTTTCGGCGCTGTGCCGCGCCGACATGCAGGCGATGCTGGAGGATCCCGGCGTGGCCGGCCTGGTCGTCGCGATGATGCGGGAGATGGCGGCGGTCGGCGACGCCATCGGCCTGCCGCTGGCGCAATCCATCGAGGAGCGGCTGGTAGTGACGCGCCGGCTCGGCGCCTTCCGCACCTCCATGCTGCAGGATCTGGAGGCGGGACGGCGGCTGGAACTCGGCCCGATCCTCGGGGCGCTGGTGGAACTCGCGGCACATTGCCGCGTGGAGGCCCCGACGCTGCTGGGCATCCACGGGATGGTGCGGCTGCTCGTGCGCGGCGGCTAGAGCGGGATGCGTTGAGGCAGAATCGCCGCAGACGCTGAATCCCGCGACCCTGCAAAGGCTGGAGCGTGTTGCGTGAGCGCATGCGAACGCAATACGCTCTAGGCCGCGTCGCGGCGGCGCCCGCGCGCCCGGGCAAGTCCAAGCCCGGCCAGGCCGAGGCCGAACAGCGCCAGGCTGACCGGCTCGGGCACCTCCACCAACAGGTCCTGGCTGCCGACGCGCAGGATCACGCCGACATCGCCGCCCGGCACCCAGCCGCCGAGGTAGGCCGCCGCCTGGGTCGCCACGGCACCGGTCGTTACCAGCCTGAAGGCGCCGGCGGCGAGGTTCTTGCCGGTGTCGTAGGCGACTTCCCACATCGCCACCTGGAAGGCCGCGCCCTTGGTCGCGGTGGTCAGCGAGTCCGCGAAGTAGGTGCGGTAGAGCCGCGCGATGTCGCCCGCCTTCGCGGCGTATTCGCTGGTGGCGGAGAGGCTGGCCACCAGGTCGCCGGAGGTCGGCGTGGTGCTGACGTTCAGGGTCTCGTCCGGCTCCAGGCAGTAGGTGAGCAGGTCCAGCCAGGAGGACCCGCCATTGGTGCTGTATTGCAGCGCGAAGGGACCGGCGGCGACAGCCTTGTTCGCGCCGTCGACGTTGATGGTGAGGTTTATCGACCCCACGCCGTTGCCGTTGAAGACGTTGCCGCCATTGCCGTCCCGGACGAGAACCGGGCTCGCGGAAGCGTCGGGCGCCGCCGCCAGTGCGGCAACGGCGAAAACGGCCACGATGGCGAGGGACCGCAGGGCGGGAGAGAGCTCAACCATTCGTCGCATCTCCAAAAAACTGTTCCTAGGTCTCACGCAGCAATCTTCGTGCCAGGGTTGTATGCCGTTGACACTGCACGTCTCTCGACACTCGGCCACGGGATTTGTAAGGAATATCGACATTGCCGATTAGAACACGCCATTAATCTTAATTTTGAGTGTGAACGCGCATGGCCGTCCAGCCGATCGGAACGGAACGGCACCTCCGACCGGCCGGCACATTGACGGGAACCGCGACCGCGCGGACCCTTCCGGCCCAGGAGGACCGTGCCATGCTGGAACTGCGCCCGTGCTGCGAATGCTGCGGCGCCGAGCTGCCGCCGGAGAGCACCGAAGCCCGCATCTGCTCCTTCGAATGCACCTTCTGCCAGGCCTGCACCGAGGTCGAGCTGCGCGGCCATTGCCCGAATTGCGGCGGCGAGCTGCTGCGCCGGCCTATCCGCCCGGCCGCGAAGCTGGCGCGATTCCCGGCCAGCACGGTGCGCAAGGTCAAGCCACAGGGCTGCGCCGCCGCATAGCGGCCCGTCCGCGAAGCCGAAATCGCCGCAGCGCTGGATCAATGGCTTGAATGACGGCCTGAAGCGCGCGTCAGGCCAGCCGCTTCTCCGTCCGCGCCGAGGTCGGCACGGCGTAGCCGGCATGCGCGGCGACGCCGGTCTCGACGAAGCCGCAGGACGTGAAGAGCCGCCGGTTGTCGGTCAGGGCCAGCCGCACGCCGAGCGTCAGCCGGCGAAGGCCGCGCTGCCGCGCCGCGCCCTCCGCCGCGCCGATCAGCGCCCGAGCCAGCCCGCGGCGGCGCCACCCCGGCAGCACTGCCAGCCGCCCGAGATCGAGCGCGCCATCCCGCTCCACCCAGAGCACCACGGCGACGAGCCGCCCCTCCGCCTCGATGCCGGCGCCGCCGCCGGCGGCAAGCTGTGCGCCGAGACTCTCCACCGTCTCGCGCAGCGCGCCGGAGGGCGGGTCGGCCGGCGCGGACTGCGCGCGGAAGGCGGCCTGGATCACCGGCAGGATCACTGGCGCATCCGCCACGGCCAGCGCGCGCAGCACCCAGCCCGTCATCGCAGCAGCCGGCGTACCAGCGCCCGCGCCCGGTCCGAGCGCGGCGGATCGAGCAGCCGCGCGAGGCTGAACCGCCCCCCATCGCGCACCCGCGCGCGCAGCGAGCTGAACTCCAGGAACCCCGCCTCCCCATTGCGGCGCCCGAAGCCGGAGGCGCCTACGCCGCCGAAGGGCAGGCCGGTGAAGGCCGCGTACTCAACGCAGCGCCCGTGCACGATGGCGCCGGACTTCGTGCCCGCCGCGACGGCGCGTTCCTGCTCCGCGGTTGCGCCGAACAGGTAGATCGCCAGCGGCGCCGGGCGCGCCGCGATCCAGGCGATGGCGTCCCCGAGCGTCGCCAGGGGCTGCAGCGCCAGGACGGGGCCGAAGATTTCGCCCAAGTGCAGCGCGGCCCCGGGTGGCGCCTCGGCCAGCAGGATCGCCCGCCGCCGGCCTACGCCCGCCGCCGCCCCGAGCGGCGTCAGCGCCGCGCCGTCGCAGAGCGCATCGAGGCGCGCCGCCTGGCGCTCGTTCAGCACCGCGGTCTCGGGCAGCGCCACGCCGCTGGCGCGGCAGGCGGCGATGAAGGCGTCGCGGCCGTGGCCGACCAGCAGCACCGTGTCGGGCGCCACACAGGTCTGCCCGGCATTGATCGCCTTGCCGGCCATGATCGCCCGTGCCGCCCCCGCCAGGTCGGCGCCCGGCAGCACCACCGCCGGGCACTTGCCGCCCAGCTCCAGCGTGACCGGCACGAGGTGCTCCGCCGCGGCGCGCATCACCTTCGCGCCGGTCGCGGTGCCACCGGTGAAGACCAGGTGGTCCCAGGGCAGCGCCGCGAAATCCGCCGCGACCGCAGGCCCGCCGGTGACCACGCGCACCACGTCCTCGCCCAGCGCCGCCGGCAGCAGCGCCGCCAGCAGCGCCGCGGTGCCGGGGACGGCCTCGCTCGGCTTCAGCGCCACGCGGTTGCCGGCAGCGATGGCATCGACCGCGGGCAGCAGCAGCAGTTGCACCGGGTAATTCCACGGCGCCATGATGCCGATGACGCCCTTCGGCACCGGCTCCACCGCCGCGCGCGCCGGCCAGAAGGCAAGGGGCACGCCGGCACGCCGCGGCCGCGCCCAGCGGCGCAGGTGCCGCCGCGCGTGGCGCGCCGCATCGACCACCAGCTTCACGTCGGCCAGCAGCGTCTCCTCGACGCTGCGGCCGCCGAAATCGGCGTCCACCGCCGCGGCGATGGCATCGGCCTCGCGCAGCAGCATCGCCGCCAGGGCATCCAGCAGCGCGGCGCGCCGGTCCAGCGGCAGCGGCCCGTCCCTCCGCTCCACCGCGCGCAGCGCCTCCAGCGCCTCGGCAGGCGTCATGCGCGCGCCGGGGCAGGGGCAGCGCCGGGCGCCGCCTGGCCGAGCGGCGCCAGCGCAGCGGCGGCCGCCTCGCCGCTCAGCACCGCGGCCTCGATGGTCGCGGGCAGGTCCGGGCATGTCCAGTCGCCGGCCAGGGCGAGGTTGGCCAACGGCAGCCGTGCCGGACGAGGCGGCGGGCCGGGGCGGTGGCGCGGCGTGGCGCGGCGTTCCTTCACCACGCGGCAGGGCGGCGGCGCCTCCGGCCAGTCACCCGGCAGGGCGAAGGCCCGCGCGGCCTGCAGGATCTCGGCCCAGGCGCGCGGCGCCAGCACCGCCTGGTCCTCGCGCGCGGCATCGTCGCCGGCGCTGACCGTCACGCTGATCCCGGCGGGGCGCACCAGCACCCATTGGCAGAGTGCGTCCAGCATGCCGATGAAGCGCACCGGCGTCGCCGCCGGCCGCGCGAAATGCAGGTTCACGATCGGCGCGTGCTCCGCCGGCGCCGCGGTGTGCGGCAGCAGGCGCGTCGCCTCCCAGGGTGGCACGGCCAGCACCACGTGGTCCTCCGGCCCCAGCGCGATGGCGCCCTCCTCGCCGAAGTCGAGCGCACCGGCGCGGCCACCCGCGGCGAGGATCCGCCGCAGCCGCGCGCCGAGGCGGATGCTGCCGCCCGCCTCGCGCAGCGCCGCCAGCGCCGGGGCAACGAGGTCCGGTCCCAGCCCCTCGCGCGCGACGAGAAGCCGGGTGGCGCCGCGCCCGCCGAGCCGGCGCAGCACCGCGCCCAGGCAATGCGCGGAGGCCTCCGCGGCCGGCGTGTTCAGCGCCGCGACGGTCAGCGGATCGACGAAGCCGCGCAGGAATTCCGGATGCGCCGCCATCGCCTCCGCCACCGTGCGGTCGCGGCCCAGCGGCAGCGCCATGCCGGCCAGCGCCAGCACCGCACGGGGCGAGACGCCGGCCGGCCGCAGCGCGGCGTCGCG
>JAIEOP010000408.1 GCA_019750465.1 Acetobacteraceae bacterium
GGGCGCCGCGGCCCAGCCCGGCGCGCAGGCGCTGCAGCAGGCCGAGGCCACGCTGCGCCAGGCCATGCAGCAGATGGGCGGCAGCGGCGCCGTGCAGCCGCAGGCGGCGCAGCAGGCGCGCCAGGGTCTGGACCAGCTGCGTCAGGCGCTCGGCCAGATGCCGGCCGGCGCGCAGCGTTCCACCGAGGGCGTCCGCGCCCTGGAGCGCGAGATCGGCGAGGCGCAGCAGGTGCTCGCCGGCGCCAACACCGATGCCGGCCGCGCCCGCACGGCGCTGCAGGAGGTGCTGGACGCGATGCCGGCCGTGCGCACCGCCATGGGCATCCCGGCGGCCGGGCAGACGGCCCAGGCCGGCGCGGCCGGGTCGCAGATCGTGGTGGAGCAGTCGGCGCCGACCCTGCAGCTCGTGCAGCCGCCGCCGCAGGTAACCGTGCAGCAGGCCGAGCCGGTCATCACCGTGGTGATCCCGCAGCCCGAGATCATCCTGCGCCAGCCCCCCGCCCAGGTGACGGTGCAGATGCCGGAGCCGAGGGTGGCGGTCCAGCAGGCGCAGCCGCAGGTGCGGGTGACCGAGACCGAGCCGCAGGTGCAGGTGCAGCGCGGTGGCCAAGCCCAGGTGGACGTGCAGCGCGCCCAGCCGCAGATCCGCGTGCAGCAGGCCGAGGGCCAGCCGACGGTGCGCTTCGAGCAGATGGGCCAGCCGGTGGTGCGCTTCGAGCAGCGGGGCGGGCAGGCTGGCGCGGCCACCACCGGCGCCCCTGCCGCCGGCGCGGCGCCCGTGCAGTCCGGCGGCACCGCCCAGCAGGCCGGCCTGAGCGCCGGCGCCGCGGCCGGCATGCCGCTGGCGCGGGTGCAGAGCCTGGTCGGCACCAATGTGGTGGGCGCCGGGGGCCGCGACGCCGGCGAGGTGGAGAACCTGCTGATCGACCGCAACGGCATGGTGCGCGCCGCGGTGGTGGAGTGGGGCGGCTTCCTCGGCATCGGCGCCCGGCGCGCCGTCGTGCCGATCGACCAGATCCGCTTCGGCGCCGAGGGCGAGCGGGCCCGCATGGAGCTGACCCGCGAGCAGCTGGAGCGGCTGCCGCGCTACGAGGCGAACCAGATCGGCACCTACGGCCGCGACCAGGGCTGGGGCGACGGTGTCCGCGCCTATCGCTGAGCGGCGCTGATGCCAGCCGGAGGGTGATGGGATAGGCTCGGCGGCGGATCGGAGGTCCGCCGCCATGCCGCTGCCCACCACCCCGGAGCTGTGGCGCTGGGACGCCACCGACCTGGCCCGTGCCATCCGCCTCGGCGCCGTCTCGGCGGCCGAGGCAGCGCGCGCCGTGCTGGCGCGCTGCGCCGCGGTGAACCCCGCGATCAATGCCGTCGTGCAGGTGCTGGAGGCGGAGGCGCTGGCCGCCGCGGAGGCCGCCGACGCGGCGCGGGCCCGCGGCGAGGCGCTGGGCCCGCTGCACGGCGTGCCGGTGACCACGAAGATCAACGTGGACCAGCGCGGCCTCGCCACCTCCAATGGCTGCGTGCCTCTCCGCGACCTGGTCGCGCCGGAGGACAGCGCCGTGGTCGCCAGCCTGCGCCGCGCCGGCGCGGTCATCGTCGGGCGCACCAGCACGCCGGCGCTCTCCATGCGCTGGTTCACCGAGAATGCGCTGCACGGGCGCACGCTGAACCCCTGGAGCGCGGGGCACACGCCGGGCGGCTCCTCCGGCGGCGCGGCCGCGGCGGTGGCGGCGGGGATCGGGCCGATCGGGCATGGCAACGATCTCGGCGGCTCGGTGCGCTACCCGGCCTATGCCTGCGGCATCGCCGGGCTGCGGCCGAGCTTCGGGCGCATCCCGGCCTTCAACCCGACCATGGCGGCGGAGCGCCCGCTGTCCGGCCAGCTCATGTCCACCCAGGGGCCGCTGGCGCGGCGCGTATGCGACCTGCGCCTGGCGCTCGGGCCGATGAGCGTGGGCGACCCGCGCGACCCGTGGTGGATGCCGGCGCCACTGGACTGGCCCGCGCCGCCGCGGCCGATCCGGGTGGCGCTCAGCCCTGATCCGGTCGGCACCGGCGTGCACCCGGCCGTGGCTGACGCGGTGCGGCGGGCCGGCACGATCCTGGCGGCAGCGGGCTATGCCGTGGAGGACGTGGACCCGCCAGGCTTCGCCGAGGCGGCGAGGGACTGGGATGCGCTGAGCCATGGCGAGGCGATGCTGTTCATGCGCGAGGCCTTCGAGAAGAACGCCGACGAGGGCGCGCAGGCCACCTTCCGCTTCATGACGGCGCACACGCCGCCGCTGGACCTCGCCGCCTGGGCGCAGGTCGCGGCACGGCGCACCACGCACCAGCGCGCCTGGGCGCGGTTCATGGCGACGCATCCGCTGGTGCTCTGCCCGGTCTCCGCCGAGCCGCCCTTCCCGCAGGGGCTGGACGTGGCCGGGCAGCAGGGCTTCGACCGCGTCTACCGCGCGCAGCAGCCGCTGCTGGCGACGCCGCTGCTGGGCCTGCCCAGCGTCGCCGTGCCCACGGGCGTCGTGGACGGCCTGCCGATGGGCGTCCAGGTGATTGCGCCGCGCTGGCGCGAGGACCTGGCGCTGGACGCCGCCGAGGTGATCGAGGCCGCCTGCCCGATGCCGACGCCGATCGATCCGCGGGGGTAGCGGGGACCGACCCGTCGTTGGCCGGTCCGGATGCCCTGTATCCCCGGCGGATCAGGGGTGACGTCGATGGCGGCCATGAAGAAGGCCGCGAAGTCCGCGTCCAGCGTCTTCCTCCAGCGCGGCGACACGGCGCCGGCGGAGGAGCCCGCGCCCGCGGCGGCAGCGGCGGACAGGACCCGGCGGACCGGCTGCCGGCGGCGCGCGGAGGCACCGCTCGCCGTCCCCGACCTCGCGGAACGCGCCGGCATGGCGCCGACCGCGCTGGTCGAGGGCCTGCGTCCGCTGGAGGATCTGCGCCTGGTGCGGCGCCTCGAGCCGGAAGACCCGGACGGCGCGATCCGCTTCGCGCCGACCGCCGGCGGCCGTGCCCTGCTGGCGAAGACCGCGGCGAGCTGAGGCCGCCCGGGGGTGGGTTGGGGGCCCTGGATCGCCGTTGCCGCGATCGGCGGCATCGTCGGCTCGACCGAGCTTGCGCAGCGCTGCCGGGACCGCCCGGCCGGGCCGCTCCACACCCGGCCCGGGAACATCGACATCGCGGTGAACATCCTTAGCTTCGGTAGCAGCGAATTCTTCACCGTGCGGCTGCGCAACACCGACCTGCCGCTCGGACCCGCGGCGATCCTGCAGGTCATCCTCAACGCCTCCGACCGTGCCTGCGACCCGCGGCGGGCGGCGCAGCGGCCGGTGGTGGTGGCGGTGGCGGTGGCGGCGATCATGCAGGACGTGGACTTCAACCGCGCGCGCGAGGCGCTGCCCGCCCATTGCCTCAAGCTCATGCAGAACGTGTCGCAGGAGGAGGCCGACGCGCTGCGCGGGGAGGTGAAGGCGCTCGGCGCGCTGCGCGCCGCCTTCGGCTCCGTGGTGCCGGAGGCGTCGCTGGCCAGGCGCGGGGGCCTTGCCGCCACGCTGCCACGCCCTGCCTGACCCTCAGCGCAGCTCGGGGAAATCCTCCTCCCGGAACTCCGCCTCCCCGCGCGCGCCGGCGGCGAAGCGGCGCTCCTCCTCCTGGCGCAGCTCCACGCGGCGGATCTTGCCGGAGATGGTCTTCGGCAGGTCGTACACCTCCAGCCGGCGCACGCGCTTGAACGGCGCCAGCCGCTCGCGCAGGTGGCGGAAGATCGAGAGCATGGTGTCGCGGTCGCCCTCCACGCCGGGGGCCAGCACCAGGTAGGCCTTGGGCACCGCCAGGCGCACCGCGTCGGGCGCCGGCACCACCGCCGCCTCGGCCACCGCCGGGTGCTCCACCAGCACGCTCTCCAGCTCGAAGGGGGAGATGCGGTAGTCCGACGCCTTGAACACGTCGTCGGCGCGGCCGACATAGGTGAAGGCGCCGTCCTTGTCTTTCGTGGCGACGTCGCCGGTGCGGTAGGCGAGGGTGCCGAGCGGCGCGAAGCCGCCATCATCCCCCTGGTAGCCGCGCATCAGCCCCATCGGCGGCGGGTCGAGCAGGATGGCGACCTCGCCCTCCCCCACCTCCCGGTCCTCGGGGTCGAGCAGGCGGATGCGGTAGCCCGGCGCCTCGTGCCCCATGGCCCCCGGCTTCACCGACTGGCCGGGGAAGTAGCCGATCTGCAGCGTGGTCTCGGTCTGGCCGTAGCCCTCCCGGATCGTCATGCCCCAGGCCTTCTGGACGTGCTCGATGACCTCGGGGTTCAGCGGCTCGCCGGCGGAGACCAGCTCGCGCAGCCGGCCGCGGAAGGGCGCCATCTCCCCCTGCACCAGCATGCGCCAGACCGTGGGCGGGGCACAGAAGGTCTCCACGCCATTGGCCAGCATGCTCTCCAGCGTGGCGCGCGCGTCGAAGCGCGGCTGGTTGTTGATGAACACCGTGGCCCCCGCGTTCCAGGGCGCGAAAAGGCAGGAATAGGCGTGCTTCGCCCAGCCCGGCGAGGAGATGTTCAGGTGCAGGTCGCCGGGCCTGAGGCCGATCCAGTACATCGTGATGAGGTGGCCGACCGGGTAGCTGCGCTGGTCGTGCAGCACCAGCTTCGGCTTCGCCGTGGTGCCGGAGGTGAAGTACAGCAGCATCGGGTCGGTGGCCGGGGTCGGGCCGTCCGGGGTGAAGGCCGCCGGCGCCTCGCGCAGCGCGTCGAACTCCTGCCAGCCCGCGGCGCCACCCACCGCGACGCGCGTCACGGAGGCATCGAGCCCCTCGAATTTCGCCGCGTCCGCGCCGTTGGCGACGACGTGCCGCACCCGCCCGCGCTCGAAGCGGTCGCGCAGGTCGGCGGGCGTCAGCAGGGTGGTCGCCGGGATCACCACCGCGCCGAGCTTCATCGCCGCCAGCATGGTCTCCCACAGCGGCGCGACGTTGCCGAGCATCAGCAGGATGCGGTCGCCGCGGCGCACGCCGAGGTCGCGCAGCCCGTTGGCGATCCGGCTCGATTCGGCCGAGAGCTGGGCGAAGCTGCGCGTCGCCGCGGCCTCGCCGACGATGCGCAGCGCCTCCGCATCGCCGAGCGGCCCGGCGGCCAGCTCGGCATCGAACCAGTCGAGCGCGTAGTTGAAGTGCTGCATCTCCGGCCAGCGGAAGCCGCGATGCGCCGCGGCGTAGTCGCCGCGGTGCGCGAAGAGGAAATCGCGCGCCTCCCGGAATGCCTCGCGGCTCATCGGCCCAGCCTCCCCGTCCCGGCCCGGGTTGCGCCCGGGCCGCGGACATCCTGCCGCCGGCGCGAGCCTAGCGGAAGACCGGCTGGCTGTCCTCGTCCGGCAGGTCGGGCAGCGGCACCTCGATGCGCACCGTGGAAGGATCGACGCCGGTGCCCTTGTGGATCCAGTAGGTCACGCTCTCCGGCCAGAAGATCACGATCGCCACCAGGATGAGCTGGAGGAACAGCCAGGGGATGGCGCCCCAGTAGATGTCGCTGCTCTTCACCTCCGGCGGCGCGATGCCGCGCAGGTAGAACAGGGCGAAGCCGAAGGGCGGATGCATGAAGCTGGTCTGCACGTTCACGCAGATCAGCACGCCGAACCACACCAGGTCGATGCCGAGCTTGGCCGCGACCGGCGCCAGCAGCGGCAGCACGATGAAGGCGATCTCGAAGAAGTCGAGGAAGAAGGCCAGCAGGAAGATGAAGATCTGGGTGAAGATCAGGAAGCCGGTCTGCCCGCCGGGCAGGTGGCTCAGCAGGTGCTCGATCCAGATCGCGCCGTCGACGCCCTGGAACACCAGGGTGAACACCGTGGCGCCGATCAGGATGTAGATCACCAGCGCCGTGATGCGCATGGTGTTCTCGGTCGCCTGCCAGAGCAGCGACCAGGTGAAGCGGCCGTTGAAGACGGCCAGCACCACGGCACCCACCGCACCCATGGCGCCTGCCTCCGTCGGTGTCGCCAGGCCGAGGAAGATGGTGCCGAGCACCAGGAAGATCAGCACGATGGAGGGCACCATGCCGCGCAGCACCATCAGCCAGACCTTGCGGCGGTCCTTGATCAGCGCATCCTCGGGCAGCGGCGGCACCTTGTGCGGCGCGACCACGCTGACCACGGCGATGAACAGCAGGAACAGCACCACCTGCAGGATGGAGGGGCCGATGGCGCCGGCATACATGTCGCCGACCGAGCGCCCGAGCACGTCGGCCAGCACGATCAGCACCAGCGCCGGCGGGATCACCACTGTGATGGTGCCCGATGCCGCGATGACACCGGTGGCGATGCGCATGTCGTAGCCGTACCTCATCATGATCGGCAGGCTGATCATGCCCATGGCGATGACGCTGGCGGCGACGGTGCCGGTGATGGCGCCGAGCACGGCGCCGACCAGGATCACCGCATAGGCCAGGCCGCCGGGGACCTTGCCGAAGAGCTGGCCGGTGCCCTCCAGCAGGTCCTCGGCCAGCCCGCAGCGTTCGAGCACCGCCCCCATCAGGGTGAAGAAGGGGATCGCCAGCAGCAGCTCGTTCGAGAGGATGCCGAACACGCGCAGCGGCAGGTTGCCGAGGAATTGCGGGCCGAAGAAGCCGAGCTCGATGGAGATGAAGCCGAAGAACAGCCCGAGCGCCGAGAGGCTGAACGCCACCGGGAAGCCGAGCAGGAGGAAGATCACCAGGCCGCCGAACATCGCCGGGGCCATCACGTCCATGTCGATGGTCATTGCGGCGAAGCGTCCTGAACGGCGGTGATGGTGCGGGCGGCGGCGAGGGCGGCCATCATTGCTCGGGCCGCACGTATTCGGTGATGGCTTCCGGCACGTCGCTGATGCCCCGCAGCAGGGCGATGCGCTTGATCAGCTCCGAAAAGCCCTGCAGCGCCAGCAGCGCGAAGCCCACGGGCAGCAGCAGCTTCACCGGCCAGCGCAGCAGGCCGCCGGCATTGGGCGAGCCCTCATGGCGGTAGACGCTGTCCAGGAAGAAGGGCCAGGTCATCCAGGCCAGCAGGATGACGCCCGGCAGCATGAAGACGATGAAGCCGAAGACATCGACCCAGAGCCGCGTCCGCGGCTTGTAGATCGCGTACAGCAGGTCGACCCGCACGTGCTCGTTGCGGTAGAGCGTGTAGGCGCCGCCCAGCATCACCATGGCGGCGAACAAGTACCACTGCACCTCCAGCCAGGCATTGGAGGAGGTGGACAGGCCGTAACGCACGAAGGCGTTGCCCGCCGAGATGGCGCAGGAGGCGATGACGGCGATGCTGGCCAGCACGCCGACCCAGTAGTTCAGCCGGTCGATGCCCCGGCTGAGGATGATCAGTGGACCCATGGAGCGATCCGTTGCCTCCCGTGGCACCGCCGTTCCGGTGCCTTGCGTGTTCTTGGACACGGCCCTGCCGCGCGGCGCGAGCCTGCCCTAATCCGTTCGGCTTGTCGAAGGGTTGCAGCATCCGCGCCGGCGCGCGGCGGCACCATGTCGCCGGTCGGACAGAGCATGCGCCCCATTCCGATGGTGGCGGCTCGCAGGCTGCCTTGCATGATGTCGCGAAACGTCCCCCGGGCGTCGCCCTGGCCGGCTCTTGGATCGGGCCGGTCAAAGACAGGGCGCACCGCCCCTGTCCTACGCAACCTTTCGCGAAATGTGAAATGAGCATTCGGCCATCAATCCGAGGACGCCGATGCTCCGCCAAGGCGGGGCGCCGGGTTCCTGCCGCGCGGCGATTCCGTGCCCCGGCGTTCTGCCCTAGCATGCGCGCGTGACCCGTCCCGCCCCGCCGCAACCGTCCCGCTCGTGCTGACGGCGCTCGCGTCTCTCGTCGCGGCCCTGATGGCGCTTGCCGTTGCCGCGCTGCCGCTCGCGCGGCGGCCGTGGGGCGCGGGCGCGGTGCATGCCGGCAGCCTCGCCGCCGCCG
>JAIEOP010000516.1 GCA_019750465.1 Acetobacteraceae bacterium
AGGTGAGCGCCGCGCCGCGCCGCGCGGCCAGGGCCAGGGCCAGGTCGCGCGCGGCGAGCGCGCCGGGCGTGTCATCGAGGGCGAGAAGGATGCTGCGGAGCATGGTGTCTGGTCTCCTCTGCCGCCATCCTACACCGCGCGCCGGCGCAGCCACAGGAAGCCCGTGGTGCAGAGGATCAACGCCACCGGGAAGGTGAGGATCGCCGCCGCCACGCCGCCCCCGCCCCCGCCCCCGGCCCCGCCCCCGGCCCCGCCCGCGGCGAGGCCGGAGACCGCCTGCAGGATCGCCGCGCCGGCGAAGAAGGTGATGTTGTGCGCCGACAGCGCCCGCCCCGCCTGCTCCGGCGGCACCGCCGCGCGCACCATGGAGAAGCACAGCACCTGGAAGGAGATGATCAGCCCGAACAGCACCAGCATGGCGGCGTCCCAGGATGCGGGCAGCATGGCCAGGCCGAGCAGGCGCGACAGCGGCGCGCCCGGCCCGCCGGCCAGGATCAGCCCGATCAGCGCCGCGGCGACGAAATGGCTGCCCGCCAGCAGCGCCGGCGTGCGGCCGACCGCGCGGTGCACCCAGCCGGCGATCGCCGGCCCGGCGACCAGGGCCACGGTGCAGAGCAGCAGGATGTTGCCCGCCTCCACCCGGTCGAGGCCCTTCACCTCCATCAGCCAGGGTCCGCCCCACAACCCGCGCAGGCCGAGCATGGCGGCGAGGCTGGCGAAGCCGAAAACCAGCAGCGGGCGCAGCGCAGGGGAGGTGGCGATGTGCCAGATCCGCGCGATGTCCTGGGCGAGCGGGGCGGCGGCGCGGGCTGCACGGTCCGGCGCGTCGCGCGGCACGGTGAGCGCCACCGCCAGCACGGCGAACCCGGCCATGGCGGCGGCGGCGAGGAAGCCGGCGCGCCAGCCCTGCCACTCGATGAGCAGCGCCAGCGGGCTGGCCGAGAGCAGCATGCCCATGTTGCCGAGCGCCAGGATCAGCCCCGACCACAGCGCGAAGCGGCGCGCATCCATGCTGCGCGCGGCCAGGGTGGTGGGACACATCAGCGCGCCCGAGCAGCCGATGCCGAGCACGACCTGCCCCAGCAGCATGGTCAGCGGCCCCTGCGCGAGGGCGGCGATCAGCGCCCCCAGCGTGCCGACCGAGAGCAGGCCGAGCGCGGTGCGGCGCACGCCGTAGCGGTCCAGCGCCACGCCGACCGGCAGCATCACAACCGCGAAGGCGGCGGGGAAGGCGCCGGTGATGGCGGCGAGCCCTTCGTCGGTGATGCCGAGGCCGCGGGTGAGCACGTCCGCCGCCACGGCGGGGATGGTGCGCACGGCGTTGGAGAAGACATGGCCGAGGGTGAGGGCGAGGATGGGCAGGGCGAGGAGGGCCGGAAGCCCTCCCCCGCGGGCGGGGGAGGGTTGGGTGGGGGTGGCCGCCGCAACGGCCACAGTCCCGCCCCCACCCCGGCCCTCCCGCGCCCGCGGGGGAGGGAGGGATGTCAATTCCGGAACATCTTCCCCGGATTCAGGATGCCCTTCGGGTCGAACTGCGTCTTGATGCCCCGCATCACCGCCAGCGCCTCCACGCCGTGCTCATGCTCCAGGAATTCGCGCTTGCCGAGGCCGACGCCGTGCTCGCCCGAGCAGGTGCCGCCGAGCGCCAGGCCGCGCGCGACGATCAGCCGGTCCATCTCCCAGGCGCGCTCCAGCGCGCCCTCCACCTTCGGGTCGTACAGGATCACCTGGTGGAAATTGCCGTCCCCGACATGCCCGACGATGCAGGTGGTGTGGCCGCGCGCCTCGGCATCCCCCTTCGCGCCGAGGATCGCCTCGGCGAGCTTCGAGATGGGAACGCAGATGTCGGTGGTGATGCCGCGCCAGCCGGGGACCAGGGCGAGCGCCGCCCAGTAGGCATCGTGCCGCGCCTTCCACAGCCGGTTGCGCGCCTCCGCCTCGGTCGCCCAGGCGAAACCCTCGCCGCCGAAATCGGCGGCGATCGCCTCCACCGCCTCGGCCTGCTCCCGCACCGCGGCATGCGTGCCGTGGAATTCCAGGAACAGCGTCGGCGCGGCGCGGTAGCCCTCCAGCTTGGAGTAGGCCATGCAGGCCCGCATCTGGTCGGCGTCCAGTAGCTCGATGCGCGCCACCGGGATGCCGGACTGCATGGTGGCGATCGTCGTGTTCACCGCGCCGGCGAGGTCGGGGAACTGGCAGACCGCGGCGGACATTGCCTCCGGGATGCCGTGCAGGCGCAGCCGGATCTTCGTGATGACGCCGAGCGTGCCCTCGGAGCCGATGAACAGCCGCGTCAGGTCGTAGCCGTTGGCGGCCTTCCTCACCCGCCCGCCGGTCTCGATGACGCGGCCGTCGGCCAGCACCACCTCCAGCCCCAGCACGTTCTCGCGGATGGTGCCGTAGCGCACCGCGTTGGTGCCGCTGGCGCGCGTGGCGCACATGCCCCCGATCGTGCAGACGCTGCCGGGATCGACGGGGAAGAACATGCCCTGGTCGCGCAGGTGGTCGTTCAGCTGCTGGCGCGTCACGCCGGGCTCGATCTGGCAGTCCATGTCCTCGGCGTTCACCTCGAGGATTGCGGTCATGCGGGAGAGATCGAGGCTGATCCCGCCGCGCACCGGGTTCACGTGCCCTTCCAGCGAGGTGCCGGCGCCGAAGGGCGTGACCGGCACGGCATGGTGGTGGCAGAGCGCGAGCAGCCGGCTCACCTCCGCCGTCGTCTGCACGAAGGCCACCGCGTCGGGCAGGGTCGGCGTGGTGCTGTCCTCGCCCTTGCCGTGCTGCAGGCGGACGCTCTCGTTCACCGAAAGCCGGTCGCCGAGGATCGCCCTGGCGCCGGCGATGACGGCGGCGATGCTGTTCGGCTCGGCGCGACGGGCGAAGGCGTTCATGCTGCGGAATCCTCATCCCGCATCAGCGGGCATGTCAGGCAATGCGGGCCGCCGCCACCGGCGGTGAACAGCGACAACTCGGGATCGAGCACCACCAGCCCCTCGGCGCGCAGCGCGGCGTTCACCTCGCGGCTGGCGCGGGCGGATATCACGCGGCCGCCGCCGAGGGAAAGGATGTTGCACCCGAGCGCCATCGTGGCGCGGTAGGAGACCGGGATGCAGCGGACCTGCCGCTCCGCCAGCCAGCCGAGGAAGCCGTCGTCCAGCGCATCCGGGCAGGCCACGGCGAGACCCGGGGCGGCCATGCAGAACACCACGTCGAGGTGCAGGAAATGCTCCTCGAAGGGTTGCACGCGCACCTCCCAGCCCGCGTCGCGCAGCCAGGCGGCGAGCTGCTCCGCGCCGGCCTCGTCGGTGCGCACGCCGGTGCAGCCGATGACGGCGAGGCCGGGGCGGATGACGTGCACGTCGCCGCCCTCCAGCGTGCCGGCCGAGGCGGTGCGCCAGAAGCCGCCGCCCTGCGCCAGGTGCCAGCCCAGCACCGGCGCGTATTCGCCGCGGCGCTGCGGCCGGGCGAGCTGGCACAGCACCGGCCCCCAGGGCGTCACCACGGAGGGATCGCGGGTATAGGCCATGTGCGGCAGGTGCGGCTCCGGCGCCAGGCGGTGCAGGGCGACGCCGGCGCCCGCGAGCGCGTCGCAGAGCTCGGCGTGCTGCGCCGCCATCTCGGCGGGGGCCGGCTGCGCGCCGCCGCGTTCGGCAAGCGTCCGGCGGCCGATGGCGTTGATCGGCAGCCAGCGGTAGTGGTCGGGCGGGCAGACCAGCACCTCGGCGAGGCGGCCCGTTTCGGAGCTGAGGGCGAAGCGGCGCATGCCCTGAGCCTGACGCCGCCCGGCGGCGCGGTCCAGCGGGTTGGGGCCCGCGCGTCAGGCGATGACCGTGATCTCCGAGCCGGACCAGCCCGTGGCCCCGGTCAGGTCCGCGATGCCGACCGCCGCCGTCGCGCCGGTGCCATCGATGTCCCAGGACAGCAGCTTCGTCGTCGTGTTGAAGACGAACTGCGCCTGCGCCGCCGTCGCCGTGCCTGTTGCGTTGGCGGCATAGCGTCCCGCATTCACCAGATCGATGCCGGCGAACAGTCCGCCGCCGAAGCCTGCGGCGGACACTTCGAGCGTGTCCTCGGCGCCGCGGTAGCCCTGGATCGCGTCGCGCCCATCGGCCGGGCCGGCGAAGCGGAACACGTCCGCCCCCTTGCCGCCCGAGACGGTGTCGTTGCCGAGGCCGCCTTGCAGCGTGTCGTTGCCGCGCCCGCCCGTGAGGCTGTCATCGCCGCCGAGGCCGGCCAGCAGGTTCGCGCCCTTGCTGCCGATGACGACGTTCGCGCCGGCATTGCCCGTGCCGTTCACGTCGCCGCCGCCGGTCAGCGTCAGATTCTCGATGTCGGCGCCGAGCGCGTAGGTGCCGGTCGTCTCCACGCGGTCGATGCCGGCGGTATCGCTGACGGTATCGGTGCCGGTGACGATGAACACGTCGTCGCCGTCGCCGCCATCCATGCTGTCATTGCCCGATCCGCCATCCAGGCGGTCAGCGCCGTTGCCGCCGAGCAGCGTGTCCCGGCCGCCGGCGCCGGCGAGGCTATCGTCGCCGTCGAGGCCGAAGAGCTGGTTGTTCGCCTCGTTGCCGGTGAGGCGGTTGTCCAGCGCGTTGCCGCCGCCATTGATCGCCGCGGCGCCGGTCAGCACCAGGTTCTCGAAGCCGGCCAGCAGGGTGTAGGTGAAGTCGGCAAGGACGGTGTCGTTGCCGCCCGTGTCGATCAGCGTGTCGAGCGCGTCGATGACGTAGCTGTCCGCGCCGCCCGAGCCCTCGAGCCGGTCGGCACCCGCGCCGCCCACCAGCGTGTCGTTGTCCTGCTGGCCGCGCAGCGTGTCGTTGCCGCCGGCGCCGAGCAGGCTGTCATTGCCGAGGCCGCCCGAGATGAGGTTGGCGTCGTCATTGCCGGTGATGACGTTGTCGAGGGCGTTGCCGGTGGCGTTCAGGGCGCCGAAGCCGACCAGGATCAGCACCTCCACCTCGGCGGCGAGCGCGGCGATGCTGACGCTGCTCAGGATGGTGTCGGTGCCGCCGCCGGCGAGCTCGGTCACCACGTCGCCGGCGCTGTCCACGAGATAGGTATCGCCGTCGTTGCCTCCGGCCAGGGTGTCGTTGCCCGCCCCGCCGTCCAGCGTGTCGGCGCCGGCGCCGCCGTCCACGGAGTCGTTGCCGCCGCCGCCGCGGAGGCTGTTCGCGCCGCCGGTGCCGATGAGCGTGTCGTTGCCGAGGCCGGAGATCAGGTTCTCCATCTCGGTGAAGCTCTCGCCGAAGTAGTTGGTCGCGCCGGTGGCGAGGTTGACGAGGTAGTCGCCGGACCAGGAGGTGGTGTCCAGCGTGTCGTTGCCGTCGCCGCCGACGATGCTCTCGGGGTTGCCGAGCACGGCGTAGATCAGGTCGTCGCCGGCACCGCCATCGGCCGCGTCGCCGAACCCGCCGCCCGCGTCCAGCGTGTCGTTGCCGTCGCCGCCCGCCAGCGTGTCGGCGCCAAGGCCACCGGTGAGCGAATCATCGCCCGCGCCGCCGTCCAGGGCGTTGGCGCCATCCGTGCCGATCAGCGTGTCGTTGCCGGCGCCCGAGATGACGTTCTCCAGCTCGGTGAAGCTCTCCCCGTAGTTCGTCTCGCCGGTGACGAGGTTGATGAGGTAGGGTCCGGACCACGACCTCGTGTCCAGCGTGTCGTTGCCGTCGCCGCCGACGATCGTCTCGCCGGAGCTGCTGAGCGAGGCGCGGATGGAGTCGTCGCCGGCGCCGCCGAAGGCCGCGTCGTCGCCGGTGACGCCGTCCAGCGTGTCGTTGCCGTCGCCGCCCGCCAGCGTGTCGGCGCCAAGGCCACCGGTGAGCGAATCATCGCCCGCGCCGCCGTCCAGGGCGTTCGCGCCATCCGTGCCGGTCAGCGTGTCGTTGCCGGCGCCGGAGACGATGTTCTCGAAGCCCGTGTAGCTCTCGCCGGCAAAGTTGGTGAGTCCGGTGTTGAGATCCACGGCATAGGCTCCGCCCCAAGCCGTGGTGTCCAGGGTGTCGTTGCCGTCGCCGCCGACCGCGCTGTCGGTGCCGAGTACGGCGAAGACGAGATCGTTCCCCGCGCCACCGTCCGCGAAGTCCGCGCCGCCGCCGCCGTCCAGCGTGTCGTTGCCGTCGCCGCCCGTCAGCGTGTCGTCGCCGGAGATGCCGCCGAGCAGGGTGTCGTTGCCGCCGCCGCCCTCGAGGATGTCGTTGTCGGCGCCGCCATCGAGCTGGTCGTAGCTGGCGCCGCCGACGAGGCTGTCGTTGCCGGCCTCGCCGTTGATCACGTTGCGCCCGGGGGCGGGACCGGGGTTGTTGAAGATGACCGTCAGGTCGGTGTCGCTGGTGAAAACGGTGTCGTTGCCCGCGCCGGCGCTCAGCGTCGTCTCCGCGGGCGTGCCGAAGCCGGGGGAGAAGGTCGTGAAGGGGCGGAAATCGTAGACGTCGGCGCCGGCGGTGCCACGGAAGTCGGTCAGGAAGGTGTCCAGCGTCTCGACGCCGACGAAGGGCAGGGTCGTGCCGAGCTGGAGGGTGCCCTGGACCAGGTCCGCGCTGTCCGTACCGGCGCCGCCGTCCACCACCCAGCCGGTCAGGTCCGACACCGCGTTGAGGTCGAACCCGTCATCGCCATTGTCGCCGCGCAGCGTATCGATGCCGGTCCCGCCGACGAGCAGGTCGTTGCCGTCATAGCCGATGACCGTGTCATTGCCCGCGCCACCGCTCAGCGTGTCATTGCCGATCCAGCCATTGACGGTGTCGTTGCCGTCGCCGCCGTCGATGCTGTCGTCACCGGCGTCACCGAAGATGAAGTCAGCCCCGGCGGTGGGGGCGCCGCCGGTGACGCCGGGTGAGACGAAGCCCGGCGTTATCGTGTCGTTGCCTGCCGTTCCAACGATGTGGGGCATGGACGCTGTGCTTCCGTTCCGCGCGGCGCGGACGGCCCATCAGAACCGGCGCGGGTGCGACACGTCAAGCAAAAAGTGGCCCGGTACTTTTCTCTTGGCCATCTGACGGATTCCTGGACGGCGCCCTCGGGAACCAGTACGGCACGGGCGGCGTGGCCGCGTCCGGCGAGGCGGTGCGGCCGGAACTGGTGGCGGCGGTCTCGTTGACCCACGCACCCCCCGCGCCTAGCGTCATGCGAGTCCATCCGATCGAGCCAGGCGAGGGAGAAGCGCGATGCCCAACAAGGTCAAGGAAGCCTGGAAGGCCGGCCGTGCCGTGGTGAACGGCTGGCTTGCCATCCCCAATGCCTTCTCCGCCGAGATGTACGCCCAGGCCGGCTGGGACAGCGTGACCGTGGACATGCAGCACGGCGTGCAGGACTACCTGTCCTGCGTCGCCTGCTTCCAGGGCATGCAGAAGGCGCCGGTGGTCCCCATGGTCCGCGTGCCGTGGAACGAGCCCGGCATCATCGGCAAGGTGCTGGACGCCGGCGCCTATGGCGTGATCTGCCCGATGGTGAACACCGAGGCCGAGGCGCGCGCGCTGGTGCAGTACAGCAAGTACCCGCCGAAGGGCACGCGCAGCAACGGCCCGATCCGCGCCGCCCTGTACGGCGAGGGCGGCAACTACCAGGCCACCGCCAATGACGAGATCCTCGTCATCCCGATGATCGAGACGCAGCAGGCGCTCGACAACCTGGAGGCCATCCTCGACGTGCCGGGGATCGACGGGATCTATGTCGGGCCCTCCGACCTCGGCCTCTCGCTCGGCATGGCGCCGAAGCTGGACCGCGAGGAGCCGGAGATCCTGAAGATCTACGAGCGCCTGCTGAACGAGACGTCCAGGCGCGGCATCGCCGCCGGCCTGCACAACGGCAGCCCGGCCTACGCCAACCGCATGATCGGGATGGGCTTCAAGCTGGTGACCATCGCGAACGAGGTCAGCCTGATGGTCAACGCCGCGCGCGCCGCGGTGAAGGAGACGCGCGGCGGCTGACGCCGGGGGGCGCGCCGCGGCGCCGGCTCAGGTGCCGCGGCGGTTCGCCAGGGCGGCGGT
>JAIEOP010000136.1 GCA_019750465.1 Acetobacteraceae bacterium
GCGCCCGCCGCGGCGGCGCCGCGCACCGCGCGGGTCCGGCGCCAGCTTCATCCGCGCGGCACGCGGCGTCTGCTGGCCATCCAGGCGCGGTTCCAGCCGGGCGGGCCGCAGGGCGTTCATGCCGGCAGGGGTAGGTGCCGCGCGGTCACTCTTTCGGCGCGCGCCCGCCGCGCCCACCGCCGGGCGGCGCGGGCGCCTTCGGAGCCAGGCCGCCCATCATGGCCGTCATGGCGGCGCGCAGCCCGTCGGCGGTCTGCGGCAGCATCGGCGCCCATTGCCGCAGCAGCGCCTCGGGCGCGAGCGCCGCCGTCGCGTCCAGCATCTGCTGCTGGAGCTTCTCCATCACGGCCTGCTGCATCGGGGCCAGGTCGGGCAGGCCGAGGAAGCGCCGCGCCTCCTCCGGCGTGCAGTCGATCTCGACGTTGATCTTCATCGCCGCTCCACACCGAGCGAGTCTGGTCCGCCCGGGGTTGGGGTGGATATGGCGCCGCAAGGCCGGAAGGGCCAGCAACGGCGTGTATCAGCGCGGGCGGGGCGCCTGTTCCGGCGCCTGTCCCGTCATCCGGGCCTCGGCCGCGAGGGCGCGATCCTCGGCCGCCACCATCGCCGTCAGCCCTGCCTGGTCCAGGTGGCGGACGATGACGTTGTCGCGTTCCGCCAAGGCCCGGAAAGCAGGGTCGGCCGCGATGGCGGCAATCGCCGCCGCCCAGCGCAACCGGCTCGGCGCGGGCGTCGCGGCCGGCAGCACGATCCCGCGGGCCGAGCCGATGCGGACGTCGAAGCCCCCCTCCGCGAAGGTCGGCACGTCGGGCGCGCCGGGGAACCGCCGCTCCGCCATCACGCCGAGGATGCGCACCCCTCCCTCGCGGTGCTGCCGGACGGTCAGGCCGACGGTGGAGATCGCCCCGGTCGCGTGCCCGTCCTGCACGAGTTGCAGGGCCTGCGCCGCCCCCTGCATCGGCACCCAGGTGAAGCGCACGCCGCCGGCGCGCTCGAACAGCGTCATCGCCATCCGCGGCGTGGAGGCGAGGCCGGCGCCGGCGCCAGCCAGGGTGATCGCCTCCGGCCCCCCCGTGCGCGCCGCCGCGGCCAGCTCGGCAAGGGTGCGGTAGGGAGAAGTGGCGGCGACGAACAGCGTGTAGGGCTCGTCCGTCAGCAGCCCGGCATAGGCGAAGCTGTCGAGCCGGTAGCGCGCGGCGTTGCCGTCATGCAGCGCGGCGACGAGGGCGGGAAAGGCGGCGAAGCCGGCCATGTGGCCCTCGGCGCGGGCGCCGTCGCGGGCCAGTTCGTTCGGCATGATGGTGCCGCCGGCGCCGGGGCGGTTCACCACGGTGACGGTGGCGCCGGGGCCGAGCCGGCGCTCCAGGAAGGGCGCGACCATGCGCGCGGCGAGGTCGATGTTGCCGCCCGGCGTGAAGCCGACGAGGAGCTGGATGGGGCGGTCCGGAAAGCCGGCCTGCTGGGCACGCGCCGCGACGGGCGTGGCGAGCAGCGGCCCGGGCGCGGCAAGGGCACGGCGGCGCAGCATCATGCGTCACCCGCGGAGGCGGCAACCGGCCGGCTCATGTGCACGACGGTGCCGTTGCCGAACGCCTCCTCGCGGTCGATGCGATAGCCGAGGCCGGCGTAGAAGCGCAGGTTCGCCGCGAAGGCTCCGTTCGTGTAGAGCCTTGTCGTACGATGGCCGAGGCTTGCCGCGATGCGGTCGGCATGGGCCATCAGCGCGCGGCCGAGGCCCTGTCCCTGGCGATCCGGCGCCACCGCCAGGTTCTCGATCAGCAGGTGGTCGGGGTGCCTGATCATCTCGATGAGCGCGACGAGCCTGCCATCGGTCTCGATGAGGTCGATGCGATGCTCGCGCACGGCCCTCGCATGGTCGGCCGTCATCGGCAGCGGCTCGCGGCCGATCAGCGGCACCCACCTGGCATAGGCCTGGCGGGTCAGCGCGCGGATCGCGGGGGCATCCGCCAGGGTCGCCGGTCGCGGGGTGATCGATGTGGTCATCGCCTGGGGCTCCCGGCGCGGCGCGGTCATACGGCAGCATGCCGGGGCGCAGGGCGGAGGGCCAGCCTTGCGGGGTTCCTGCGGCACAGGGGGCGCGATAGGCTGGCCGGGCACAGGAGACCGGGCCCGATGCTGCGCTTCAGCAACTTCCTCTTTCCTGAGGCGGCGACGCCGGATCTCGATGGCCAGGTGATCCGCGAGAGCCTGGCCGAGGCAAGGCTCTGCGACGAGCTCGGCGTGGAGGTGCTTTGGCTCGCCGAGCACCATTTCGACGGCAACTGCGCCTATGTCGATCCCGTGACCTTCGCCGGTGCCGTCGCCGCGGCGACCACGCGCATCAAGATCGGCTTCGCGGTGGCGCAGGTCTCGCTGCACCACCCGGTGCGCCTGGCCGAGCAGATGGCGCTGCTCGACCAGCTCAGCGAGGGTCGGCTGATCGTCGGGCTGGGCCGCGGCACCGCCTACAACGTCTATGAGTACCAGGGCTACGGCATCGACTGGCGCGAGGCCGGGCCGCGCTACGCCGAGGCCGAGGAGATCATGCTGCGCGCCTGGACCAGCCCGGAAGGATTCAAGCACAAGGGGCAGTTCTGGGACCTCTCGGTGCACGGGCTGCGCCCGGCGTGCTACACGCGGCCGCACCCCGTGGTGCTGCGCGCGGCGTCCTCGGAAGAAGGCGCGCTGCATCTCGCGCGGCGCGGCCTGCCCTTCATGATGAACGTGCAGTCGCTGGCGGTGACGCAGCAGCGCCTGGCGGCGTATCGCGCCGCCCTCGGTGCCGCCGGGCACACGGAGGCGCGCATCGCGCAGTGCATGGACGAGAGCTGGGTGTGGCGCAACGTCGTCGTCACCGAGACCGATGCGGAGGCCGAGCGCATCGCCGTGCCCGCCTTCGAGGCGATGCAGGAACACCGCCGGGGGCTGCGCGACCGCATCTACGCCGAGCAGGGCATCCGCATGGTGCAGGAGAAGGCGCCGCCCGCCCGCGTGCAGGTGGAGCACGCGCTGGTCTACGGCTCCCCCGCCACCGTCGCGGCGCGCATGGCGGAGATCGAGAAGACCGGCGTCGGCGGCGTGATCTGCGCCTTCCGCCTCGGCCCGATGCAGGCGGAGGTGGCGAACGCCTCGATCCGCCTGTTCATGACGGGGGTGGCGCCGCATTTCCAGGGCGCGCGGCCGGCGGTGGCGGCGGCAGCCGAGTAGCTGCCCACACGGCCTGGCCCGCGTGTGGCCGTGGCCGGGGTCGAAGTCTGACGCGATGGTCGCGCGTGGGATCAGCCGCCACGGAAGCTTGCGCGGCGTAGATCCCGGTTTCGATTCCGCTGGCCGCCTCGCGCAGGTGATCGAGCCGGGCACGTCGGCGCGCCGACGCGGCACGGCCAGCATCGTCCGGGGTCGCCGATTCGGCGCGTTGGCATTGCAGCTGCGCTCCGGTGCGCCGATGGACGCCGCGGACCGATGTGTGCACGGTTCCGTGCGGCCGGATGGAAAGGCTCACCCTGGGCCGGCGGTTCGATTTACCCTGTCCCAGCCGGCCGGAGCGGTTCGTGCCGGCCTTTCGCAGGGAGGCAGTCATGGCCGTCGCCAGCGTGTCGAAGATCACCGCAGCGTCGTCGCAAAGCTTTGACGCGGCCGTTCGGGAGGGACTCGAACGAGCCAACAGGACGCTGCGTGGCATCACCGGACTGCATGTGCTGGAAATGAAGGCGAGCGTCCAGAACGGCTCCATCGCCGAGTATCGCGTCACGATGGAGGTGACCTTCGTCCTGGAGGGCTGAGAATCGGCCCGCGTTCCTCGCCGACTCAAAGCAGGACTGCAACAAGGATTGCTCCGCCGATCCAGGCGGCGATGACCGCCCCGGCCGCGGCGCGGCTGACCGGCCGCACCGCCATCGCCGCCGCCGCGGCGCGATGCTCGGCCAGCAGCGGCGGCGGAATCAGCCGCAGCGCCAGCAGCACGCCGAGCGGGACGATCACCACGTCGTCCAGATAGCCAAGGACCGGGATGAAATCCGGGATCAGGTCGATCGGCGAGAAGGCATAGGCCGCGACGCAGCCGGCCACGAGCTTCGCCACCCAGGGCACGCGCGGATCGCGCGCCGCAAGCCACAGCGCCAGGAGGTCCCGCGTCACCAGCCGCGCCCGATGGCGCAGTCGCGCCCACATCATGCCCCTCCCGCTGTCGGCGGCGACAGCCTAGCCTGCCCGGAGGAGGACCGCGCCATGGCCGACCCCACCCCGATGCAGATCCTGGCCGCGCTGTGGCACGAGGCGGGGCTCGACGGTGCCGCGCTGGGGCGCATGGTGCTCACCGGCGGCGAGCCGCAGCTGCCGTCCTCCTTCCGGGTCGGCGCGGCGGCGCAGGCGACGATCGCCGCGGCCACCCTGGCGGCGGCCGAGACCTGGCGCCGCCGCGGCGGACCCATCCGCGGTGCGGGCGTGGACATGCGCCACGCCGCGCTGGAGTTCCGCTCCGACCACTACCTGGAGCTGGACGGCAAGCCGCTCGGCGAGCGCTGGGACAGCATCGCCGGCACCTATACCTGCGGCGATGGCCGCTGGGTGAGGCTGCACACCAACTTCCCGCACCACCGCGCCGGCGTGCTGCGGCTGCTGCGCTGCGAGGGCGAGCGCGGCGCGGTAAGGGCGGCGCTGCAGGACTGGACGGGTTTCGACTTCGAGCAGGCGGCGGCCGAGGCCGGCATGTGCGTCACCGCCATGCGCAGCTTCGCCGAATGGGACGCGCATCCGCAGGGCGCCGCCACCGCCGCCCTGCCGGTGCTGCGCATCGAGCGCATCGGCGAGGCGCCGCCGGTCCCGTTGCCAACCGACGGCGACCGCCCGCTCTCCGGCCTGCGCGTGCTGGAACTCACCCGCGTCATCGCCGGCCCGGTCGGCGGGCGCACCCTGGCGGCGCATGGCGCGGCGGTGCTGCACATCACCGCGCCGCACCTGCCGGCCTTCGACCACCTCGTGCTGGACGTGAACCGCGGCAAGCGCGCCGCGCAGCTCGATCTGCGGCGGGAGGCGGATCGCGCGACGCTGCGCGAGCTTGCGCGCGGCGCCGACATCTTCGTGCAGGGCTACCGGCCCGGCGCGGTGGCCTCGCATGGCTTCTCGCCCGCCGAGCTGGCGGCGCTGAGGCCCGGCATCGTCTGCGTCTCGCTCTCGGCCTATGGCGAGGTCGGACCCTGGGCGGCGCGGCGCGGCTTCGACAGCCTGGTGCAGACGGCGTCCGGCTTCAACCGCGCCGAGGCCGCGGCGGCCGGGATCCACGACGCGCCGAAGGTGCTGCCCTGCCAGGCGCTGGACCATGCGAGCGGCTTCCTCATCGCGTTCGGCGCGCTGGCGGCACGCCTGCGCCAGGCGGAGGAGGGCGGGTCCTGGCACGTGCGCGTCTCGCTCGCCGGGACGGGGCGGTGGTTGCGCAGGCTGGGGCGGCTGGAGCATGGCCTCGCCGCGCCCGATCCGAAGATGACCGATGTGCAGGACCTGCTGGAGAGCAGCGCGAGCGGCTTCGGCACGTTGCGGGCGATCCGCCACAGCGGCGTCATCGAGGGGGCCGCGCCACGCTACGCGCTGCCCAGCGTGCCGCTCGATACGCATGCGGCGTCCTGGGAGTAGGGCGGCGGGTGGGTTTGCCGGCGGTGACCGCAGACCCGCATCGACGGGGCCCTGCCATGTGCCGGGTCAGGACCGGCCAGGATTGAACCGCCGTTCTTCCAGGGGACGCCGGGCAATGCGTTCGCTGACTCCAGCCGATCGGTTGCTGCCCGGCGGCGTCCGTCAGCATGGTGGAATTGGCCGGTGGGCTGCGGGTGACCACGGCTCAGGCGGCCTTGGGCGGACGTTGCCGGCCGGGACCTTCTGGCCGACAGGCCATCAGCTCGCCGCTTGGCACAGGCGTCCTGAAGGGCGTGAGGGCAAGAACGTCCTTGCCTTCGACGCCTGGAAGAAGCGCCCGCACCGAGCGGCGCTGGGTCAACCGGCGAACTCGGCCCTGACCGCTTCGGTATGCGCGCCGAGCGCCGGCACCGGCCCAAGCGCGCGCGGCCCATCCGAGAGCCTGGCCGCGGGCGCGTTGATCTCGACAGGCCCCTGCGGCGTGCCGACGGCGATGCGGCGCAGCGCCGGGTGGGTGCGCAGGCCCTCGCAGTCATTGACGAAGCCATAGGCGGTATTGGCGCGGCGAAGCTTCGTCGCGCACGCGTCACGCGTCAGGCTGGCGAACATCGCCGCGATATGCGCATCGACCATGGCGCGGTTGGCGACGCGCTCGTTGTTGGAGCGGAATCCCTCGCGCTGCGGCAGTCCTGGCTCGTCCATGAAATGCGCGGAGAAGGAGGCCCATTCGCGCTCGTTCTGGATGGAGATGAGCACGAGCTGCCCGTCCCCCGTCCCGAACGCCCCGTAGGGGCAGATGGAAGGGTGGGCGAGGCCGATGCGCGGCGGGTTCTTCCCCGTGCCCTCGAATTGCAGCAGCGGCACCGTCATCCAGTCCGCCATGCCGTCGAACAGGGAGACGGCGATGCCCTTGCCCTGGCCGGTGATGGAGCGCGCGATCAGCGCCTCCAGCACCGCGGCATGGGCGTTCATGCCGCAGGCGATGTCGCAGCAGGAGACGCCGACGCGGCCCGGCCCCTCGGCGCGGCCGGTGACGGAGGCGAGGCCGGTCTCGGCCTGCACCAGCAGGTCGTAGGCCTTCATCGTGGCGTAGTCGCCCTCCTCGCCGTAGCCGGAGATATCGACGGTGATCAGGCGCGGGTGCCGCGCGCGGAGCTCGGCGGAGGCGAAGCCGGCGCGCGCCATCGCGCCGGGGGCGAGGTTCTGGATGAAGACGTCGGCGCGGGCGATGAGGTTCGACAGGACCGCCTTGTCGGCCGGGTCCTTGATGTCGAGGCAGACGCTTTCCTTGCCGCGGTTCAGCCAGACGAAGTAGCTGGAC
This sequence comes from Acetobacteraceae bacterium, assembly GCA_019750465.1. Taxonomy (GTDB): domain Bacteria; phylum Pseudomonadota; class Alphaproteobacteria; order Acetobacterales; family Acetobacteraceae; genus JAIEOP01. The sequence continues at coordinate 6,950 of JAIEOP010000136.1, forward strand.
TGGCCCTTCGCGGTGGCGTCGTAGGCGCGGGCGAAGTCGCCCTCCGGCCGCTCGATCTTGATGACGCGGGCGCCGGCATCGGCGAGGCGGGAGGCGCAATAGGGCGCGGCCACGGCCTGCTCCATGGAGACGACGAGGAGGCCGGAGAGGGGGAGGGAGGCGGTCATGGGGTCCTCGTCTGCGTCGATGCCTGCGACGATGGGGTGTCGGGCCCGAGCACGGCCTGGCGCAATGCCGCCAAATAGTCGGCCAGCGTGTCGTCGAGCCGTTGCAGCAGCAGCCGGTCGAAGTCATCGCTGCCCCCGCCGCCCTGGTGGCGTTGCAGCGCCTGGACGTAGGCGGGCCGATCCTGCGGTCTCACCGACACCGGGGGATAGCCGCCGCGCAGCAGCAGCAGGTTCATCAGCAGCCGCGCGGTCCTGCCGTTGCCGTCGTTGAAGGGATGCATCTCCACCAGCCGCCGATGCGCCTCGACAGCCACGAGCGGCGTCGCCGCCGCCGTGCCCAGCCAGCGCGCGAAATCGGCCATCAGCGCCGGCACCTCGGCGGGCGAGGGGAAGGCGTGGCGGCCGTCGTCGGTCAGCACGTAGCGGCCCTGGTCGGCGTAACGGCCGGCGATCTCCGGCTGGGCGCGCTGCAAGACCAGCCGATGCAGGTTGCGCAGCTCCAGCTCCGCCAACGGGTACGGCGGCTGCGCCGCAGCGATGCCGCGCACCCAGCGCAGCGCGTCGTAGTGGTCGAGCGCCTCCAGGTGGTCGCGCAACGGCTTGCCGCCGATGGTGATGCCCTTCTCGATGATGAGCTGGGTCTCCGCCGCGCTCAGCGTGTTCCCCTCGATCGCGTTCGAGGTATAGGTCAGCTCCAGATCGTAGAGGTGATCGAGCGCGCGCAGCGCATGCGCGGCCAGCGGCCGGATGCGCCGCAGCGCCTCCTGCTTTTCCGCGATGGCAGCGAGCAGCGCGTCCATCGCCTCCGCCTCAATAGCTCCGCGGCATCCCCAGCACGTGCTCGCCCACGTAGCTCAGCACCAGGTTCGTGCTGATCGGCGCCACCTGGTACAGCCGCGCCTCGCGGAACTTGCGCTCCACGTCGT
>JAIEOP010000053.1 GCA_019750465.1 Acetobacteraceae bacterium
GCCGCCGCCGCCGCGTGCGCCACGCGTCCGCCGCCGCCCCTGGCCACCGGCCCGGCCAGCGAGGCGGTGCACGTCGTCAGCCGCGACTGGCACAGCGATATCGGCCTCGAGGTGCGGGATCTGCGGGGGCGGCTGGCGACGCTCGGTGCGAATTGGCCGGGCGCGCGCAGCCTGGTCCTCGGCTTCGGCGAGCGCGGTTATCTGCTGAGCCGCGACCGCTCCCTCGCCGACATGGCCATGGCGCTGCTGCCCGGGCCGGGGGCCATGCTGGTGACCGGCCTGTCCACCGATCCGGCCACGGCGTTCGGGCCGGAAGCCGCCATCGGCCTTCGGGTGACGCCGGACGGCATGGCCGGACTGCAACGCTACCTTGAGGACAGCTTCGAGTGGACGGACGCGGGAGACCCGTTGCGGCTGAGCGACGGCCCCTATGCCGGCGCCGTCTTCTACGGCTCCGCCATGACCTATTCGGCCGGCTTCACCTGCAACACCTGGACGGCCGAGGCGCTCGCCCAGGCCGGCCTGCCGGTGCGGGTCGGGGGCGTGCTGTTCGCCGGGCAGGTGATGGCGCAGGTGCGGACGCTTGCCGGCGCCTGAGCGGTGATGCCGATGCCCACTCACGAAGGAGTAGCCCGCGAGCCTCGCAGATGTGCGATGTCGGGGGCGGTCCGCCGCGGTGACGCGGGCTCCATCGGCTGCGCCTCGCTTCGCCGCGTTGCTGTTCCGCGTGCTCTGCGGCGCGACCGGCGCCTCGGCCCGTGTGGCGGGCCCTTCTGCGCCAGCCGTCAGCGCGCCGGCACGACAACGGTCGTGGGCGGCGGCGGGTTGGGGTTGCTGCTGCTGAAGCTGACGCAGCCGCCGAGGGCAAGCAGCGCGAGGACAAGGGTGGTGGTGCGGGCCATGGCGGTCCCTCCGTCACGGGATACGGCGCGGGGTGCGCCGGCCTTGCCACGACGCAGCCGCGACAGGAAAGTTCCGGACGCCGCCCGGGTCAGCGGTTCGCGAGTTCCGCCAGCACATGCGCCAGCACGCGTGCCCCGTTGGCCAGCGCCGCCGGCGTGGCGTACTCGGCCGGGTGGTGGGAGACGCCGCCGCGGCAGGGGATGAAGATCATCCCCGTGGGGCAGAGCGGCACCAGGAACTGCGCGTCATGGAAGGCGCCGGAGGGCAGGCGGGCCGCCTTCAGCCCCTGCGCCGCGGCGGCGCCGGCCACGGCCTCGATCACCATCGGGTGGAATTCGGAGGGGGCGGCGGTGAAGCGTTCGGACACGGTGGCGCGGCAGTGCCGCATCGCCGCCTGCACCACGCCGGCCACGGCATCGCCGCGCGCCTTCAGCACGGCCTCGTCCGGGTGGCGGCAGTCGATGGTGAAGCGCGCCTGGCCGGCCACGGAGTTGGAGGAATTCGGCGCCACCTCGATGCGGCCGACGGTGAAGCGCAGCACGTCCGCCGGGTCCGCCATCAGCGCGTTCAGCGCGGCGATGGCGCGCAGCATGTCCTGCACGGCATCCTGGCGCAGCCCGACCGGCGTGGTGCCGGCGTGGTCGGACCGGCCGGTGATCTCCACCCCGAACCAGCGGCTGCCCTGGATGCCGGTGACGATGCCGATATCCAGGCCCTCGGCTTCGAGGCGCGGCCCCTGCTCGATATGCGCCTCGACATAGGCGAAGGGGGCGGGGCCGCCCTCGGCCACGCCGAGCGGGCGGCGGGGCAGGTCGGCCTCCAGCGCGAGGTGCTCGGCCAGCGCATCGCCGAAGCGGATGCCGGCGCCGTCGGTCACGCCGTCCCAGGCGTCGCGCGGGCGGTATCCGGCATAGGCCATGCTGCCCATGCAGCCCGGCGCGAAGCGGCCGCCTTCCTCGTTGGTCCAGGCCACCAGCTCGATGGGCCGGCGGGTCGCCACGCCCGCCTCGCGCAGCGCCTGGATGGCCTCCAGGCCGGCCAGCACGCCCCAGATGCCATCGAACCGGCCGCCGCTGGGCTGGCTGTCCATGTGGCTGCCGGTGAGCACCGGGGCGAGGCCGGGCTCCGTGCCCGCATGCCGCAGGAACAGGTTGCCCAGCGCATCGATCGAGGGCGCAAGGCCGATCGCCCGGCCCCAGTCGATCAGCAGGCGCCGCGCGGCACGGTCGTCCGGCGAGAGGCAGGGTCGGTTCACCCCCTCATGGCCATCGGGGTCGGTGAAGCCGCCGAAGCCGGCCATGGCCATGACGCGGTCCCAGTGGCGCGCCGCGTCCACCGCCGCGACCGCGTTGGGTGGGACCCGGCTTGCGTCCTTGTCGTCGTCCGGCGCCATCTGGTCGGTCATCCGGCCTGCCTCCCCGATCCCCGGCCGCCGCCGGGCGACATGCATCGGGCGGAACGGATCGGGCTGAAAGGATCCTGCGCGATGCCCATGTCGCCGTGCGGACGGCCGGAGGGGCAGCGATGGCGAAATCGGCCAATCGGGGCAAGGGCAGCAATTTGTTCTCGCTCGAGCATGATGCCATCCGCGCCATCCTGGCGGAGGCCAATGCGGGGTTGCTCGCACGCGCCGAAAGCCTGGCCGGAGCCCTCGATCGGATGCCCGCCGTTCTCGACTCGGACGAGCTCGTCGAGCGCGCCCGGCGCTTCAGGGCGCAAGCCGCGGCGGCCGCCGAGGAGCTGCGCCAGGCCCGGCTGAACGACGGAAGGCCCTTTCGCGACGCGGATGGCGTGGTGAAGGCCTTCTTCATCGAAGCCGAAGCCAGGATGGCCGGCATCGAGCGCGAGGTTCGGCGCCGCCTGACCGAGGCGGCGCTGCGCGCCGGGCCCTCTGCCGAGCCGCCGCGGGCGCCGGGACCAGCCGCGTCGGCCGCGGGGGCATGCGGCACCCTGCCCGAGGAGGCGGACGCACCACGCGCCGCCGCGCCGTCCGCCGCGCAGGCGGCGGCGGCGATCCCGCTCCGGTGGGAGGTTGCCGGCTTCGACCGCGCGACGCTCGATGTCGAGGCATTGCGCATCTTCCTCACCGATGCTGCGCTGCTGGCTGCCTGCCGCAAGCACCTGGAGGAGAATGGGCCGCACCGCCTGGAAGGTGCGACCTACCGCCAGGTCGCCATCGGCTGAATGGCGCGCGCCGCGGAGGATGCCATGCCCGACGATTCCTACCTCTCGACCCATGTCCTCGACACGGCGCAGGGCCGGCCCGGGGCAGGCATCGCGGTGGAGCTGCACCGGCTGGCACCGGAGCCGGGGCTGATCCGCCGCACGGTGACCAATGCCGATGGCCGGGTCGCCGACCCGCTGCTGCCCGAGGCCGCGTTCATCCCCGGCACCTATGAGCTTCGCTTCCACGTCGGCGCCTATTTCGCGGCAGCCGGCCTCGCCAGCGACCCGCCCTACCTGGATGTCGTCCCGGTGCGGGTGGCGTTGCAGGCGGGCCAGGGGCACTACCATGTGCCGCTGCTGTGCTCGCCCTTTGGGTACACGACCTATCGGGGGTCCTGACGCTCGCAACGCCCTGGCGCCTCGCGCGCTGTGCCAACGCAAATGGAGGCGCGGCAATGGTGAAGGTGCTGGTGCTCTACTACTCGATGTATGGCCATACCGAGACGATGGCCGGAGCGGTCGCCGAGGGCGCGCAGGGGGCCGGCGCCGAGGTGATCGTGAAGCGGGTGCCGGAGCTGGTGCCGCCCGAGGTGCTGGCTGCGTCCGGCGCCAAGACCAGCCAGGCGGCGCCGTTGGCCGACCCGCAGGAGCTGGACGGCTACGACGCCATCATCATCGGCTGCCCGACGCGCTACGGGCGGATGGCGGCGCAGATGGCGCAGTTCTGGGACCAGACCGGCGGGCTCTGGGCGCGCGGCGCGCTGGTCGGCAAGGTCGGCTCGGCCTTCACCTCCACGGCCAGCCAGCATGGCGGGCAGGAGACCACGCTGATGGCGGTGCACACCATGCTGCTGCACCACGGCATGGTGCTGGTGGGGCTGCCCTATACGGCGCAGGGGCAGATGCGGCTGGACGAGATCACCGGCGGCAGCCCCTACGGCGCGACCACCATCGCCGGCGGCAGGGGCGAGCGGCAGCCGAGCGGGAACGAGCTGGAGCTGGCGCGCTTCCAGGGGCGGCACGTGGCCGACGTGGCGGCGAAGCTGGCGGGGTAGCGGCGGACCGGATCCACGGCCAGCTGGCGTGGGTGCAGGAAGGGTGAGGCGCGGGGGGGCGGCGGGGCATCCGGGCGCCACCCCCACCCCGGCCCTCCCCCGCCAGCGGGGGAGGGAGATGCGTCCGCTGCAACCCTCGGTCACGGCTTCGCGCTTGCAAAACGCGCCGGACCGGGCCATTTCCCTGCCCGATACCAATCCGACGAGTCCGACCCATCGGCGGGCGGCACGGGGCGAGCGCCCCGCGGCCGGGCCCGCCTTCGCCTATGGAGGCCCATCGTGGCGCGCACCCCGCTTGAGCGAATCCGCAACATCGGCATCACGGCGCATATCGACGCCGGCAAGACCACGACGACCGAGCGGATCCTCTACTACACCGGCAAGTCCCACAGGATCGGCGAGGTGCACGAGGGCAACACCACGACCGACTACATGGAGCAGGAGCGCGAGCGGGGGATCACCATCACCTCCGCCGCGGTGACGGCCTTCTGGAAGGACCACCGGATCAACATCATCGACACGCCGGGCCACATCGACTTCAACATCGAGGTGAACCGCAGCCTGCGCGTGCTCGACGGTGCCGTGTTCATCATCGAGGGCGTGGCCGGCGTGCAGCCGCAGTCCGAGACCAATTGGCGCCTGGCGGACCGCTACAACGTGCCGCGCCTGATCTTCATCAACAAGCTCGACCGCACCGGGGCCGACTTCTACCGCGCCGCGGCGACGCTGACCGAGAAGCTCGGCATCAACTGGCTTGCCCTGCAACTGCCGATCGGCATCGAGGACACCTTCAAGGGCGTGGTCGATCTGGTGGAGATGAAGGCGATCATCTGGGAGGGCGACGAGCTCGGCGCCGCCTATCATTACGCGCCGATCCCCGACGACCTGAAGGAGAAGGCCGCGGAGTACCGCCAGATCCTGCTCGACACCGCGCTGTCGGTGGATGATGCGGGCATGGAGGAATACTTCGAGAAGGGCGACGTCTCGGTCGCGACGCTGAAGCGCGCCATCAAGCGCGGCACCATCGACGGCACCTTCCGCCCCGTGATGTGCGGCACCGCCTTCAAGAACAAGGGCGTGCAGCCGCTGCTCGACGGCGTGCTGGACTACCTGCCGAGCCCGGTGGACATCCCCGGCATCAAGGTGGCGCCGGAGGAGGGCCAGGACGAGACCGCGGAGCGCCGGGTGATTCCGGCCGACGAGAACGCGCCCTTCGCCGGCCTCGCCTTCAAGATCGTCAACGACAAGTACGGCAACCTGACCTTCGTGCGCGTCTATCGCGGCGTGCTGCGCCAGGGCGACATGGTGATGAACACCACGAAGGACAGCCGCGAGCGGATCGGGCGCATGTTCCAGATGCACGCCGACAAGCGCGAGGAGATCAAGGAGGTCTCCGCCGGCGACATCGCCGCCTTCGTCGGGCTGAAGGACACCGGTACGGGCGACACGCTGGCATCCAACGACGACCCGGTGATCCTCGAGCGCATGGCCTTCCCGGTCCCGGTGATCGACATCTCCGTCGAGCCGAAGACCAAGGAAGGCATCGAGAAGATGACCATCGGCCTGCAGAAGCTGGCCGGCGAGGATCCCTCGCTGCGCCTGCGCACGGACCAGGAGACGGGGCAGACCATCCTGTCCGGCATGGGCGAGCTGCACCTTGAGATCATCATCGACCGGCTCCGCCGCGAATACGGGGTCGATGCCAACATCGGCGCGCCGCAGGTCGCCTACCGCGAGACCATCACCAAGGCCCACACCGAGACCTATACCCACAAGAAGCAGTCGGGCGGCTCGGGCCAGTACGCCGAGGTGAAGATCACCTTCGAGCCGAAGGAGCGGAACGAGGGTATCGAGTTCGTCAACGCCGTGGTCGGCGGCGCGGTGCCGAAGGAGTACATCCCGGCCGTCGAGAAGGGCATCCGGGTGCAGGCCGATACCGGCGTGCTGGCCGGCTTCCCGACGGTGGACTTCAAGTACTCGCTGATCGACGGCAAGTACCACGACGTGGACAGCTCGGCGCTGGCCTTCGAGATCGCCGCCAAGGCCTGCTTCCGCGAAGGCATGAAGAAGGCCGGCCCGGTCATCCTGGAGCCGATCATGGACGTGGAGGTCACCACGCCGTCGGACCATGTCGGCGACGTGGTCGGCGACCTGAACCGCCGCCGCGGCGTGATCCAGAGCCAGGACATGGCCGGCACCAGCGTGATCGTGCGGGCGCACGTGCCGCTGAAGGAGATGTTCGGCTACATCTCCAACCTGCGCGGCATGACCAAGGGGCGCGCCTCCTTCTCCATGCAGTTCCACCACTACGACCCGGTGCCGCGCAACATCGCCGACGAGATCATGGCCAAGAGCGCCTGATTCCGGCGCAGGGCTGACGGACAGGGAAGCCCCGGCTGCGGAAGCGGCCGGGGCTTTCTTGCGGTCCGGTTCACCAGGGCGGGGGCCTTGATGCGGGTATCACGGATGCGGCATGGTCAATGCCGTCCGCCAGGTCCCGCAGCACCGGAGGCCCTCATGCGCTCGCTGCCGATCCTCGCCGTCGCCATGGCCCTGCTTGCGCCGGCCACGGCCTCGGCCAACTACTATGTCTATTGTGCCAACGAGAAGATCGAGGTGGACAGCCGGGACCCGGAGCAGATGCGCAGCGCCCGCGGCTCCGGCGTCTGCCAGATGGGGCCGCGCTTCGGCTTCCTCTCGGATGCGCAGAATTTCGCCAGCCGCAACTTCGGCGGCGCCGGCAAGCCCTGCTCCTGCCGCTGACCGGACGGCGGATCGCCCGGCGCACCGCGGCGTGCACCGAAGCGATCCCCGGCGCCGGTGCACCAGAACGGCCGACTACTTCAGCAGCGTGTCGTAGACGGTATTGATCGAATTGTACGTAATGGAGTGATACTCGGGAAGCAGCGCGATCAGCGGGTCCCGGACATTGCTCAGCCATATCGGGTAACGTCGCGCGTTGGCCAGCTTGAACAGGCTGTTGAACGATTCGCGTGCTCCCCGCTGATAGTCCGACTTCGTGCTTGCCCGGTCGAGGGCGGAGATCTGGTTGTTCCACACCTGGGTGGCGAGGGCCTCGACCTCCAGCTCGTTTCCGGGCGCGGGCAGGCCAAGGTCATGCCGATTGACGAACTCCATCAGCGGCGAGGCACGCAGCGCCAGGGCCTTGCGCTGGTTGAACGCCCGCTCCTCCGCGCTGTCGATGCTGAAGTTCCACTCCTTCCTGGGCTGCGCCTCCAGCCATTCGCGAAACAGGTGCTCCACTGCCGGCATCGTCCGTGTCCCCCGCGGTCCGAACTGAACTCTGCACAAAACGAACCCTCCTGATCAAGCTGCAGTGGACAGCGTGGGACCGATCTCCGGGACCCGGTCCCGGGCGGGGCCGAAGGGCGTGAGAAGCGGCAACCACGCGCGGCAGGCCTCGGTCGGACGGTGGCGGCTGCACAGCGTTGCCACCGGACCCGGTTGGGGTCTATCCGCCCGCCGCATGTTCGACCCTCCCGGCCTCCGCATCCTCGTCCTCGGCGACGTGATGCTCGATCGCTTCCTCTACGGCGATGTCGAGCGCATCTCGCCCGAGGCACCGGTGCCCGTGGTGCGGCTGCGCGAGACCCGCGCCATGCCGGGCGGCGCCGGCAATGTCGCGCGCAACATCGCCGCGCTGGGGGGGCAGGCGGTGCTGATCGGGCTGCGCGGCAGGGATGCGGCCGGCAGCGACCTCGCCACGCAGCTCGCCGCGACGCCGGGCGTGACGGACGCGATGGTCGCCAGCGCGGCGCGGCCGACGATCTGCAAGATGCGCGTCATCGCCGGCACGCAGCAGCTGGTGCGGCTCGATGACGAGGTCGCGGCGCCCGCCGATGCCGCCGAGGAAGCGGCGCTGCTCGGGGCGCTGCGCGCCGCCCTGCCGGGATCGAAGGCGCT
>JAIEOP010000429.1 GCA_019750465.1 Acetobacteraceae bacterium
CGTCCAGCACCGGCGCATCCGCCGCCGGCGCGCCCGCCTCCAGCCCGCCCTGCCAGGGGCCGTGGTCGGCCGAGGAGAGCGGGCTGCCGCGCAGCAGCGCCGGCCGCGACAGCCGCCCGGAATTCACCAGCGGCCGCGCGAAGGCGTGGCGCGCCGAAAGCTCCAGCACCGCGTCGCGGTAGGCGCGCGCGGCCTCGGTCTTCGGCGTGATGAAATCCGTGCTGCGGGTGGAGTTCAGGATGTTCTCGTCCGCCGCCGGCACGCGCTCCGCGTCGTAGCTGTCGAGCAGCGCCTCGGGCGCCGCGCCGGCGAGCACCGCGGCGAGCTTCCAGCCCAGGTTGTCCGCGTCCTGCACGCCGCCATTGCCGCCGCGCGCGCCGAAGGGGCTCACCTGGTGCGCGGAATCGCCAAGGAAGAACACGCGGCCGTGGCGGAAGCGCGCGATGCGGCGGCAGCGGAAGGTGTAGACGCTGATCCAGCCGATCTCGACCGGCACATCCGGGCCGAGCATGGCGGCGAGGCGGCGGCGCAGCCGGTCCGGGTCCTTCTCGACCTCCGGGTCGGCGTCCCAGCCGAGCTGGAAGTCAACGCGCCACTCGCCGTTCGCCTGCCGGTGCAGCAGCACGGTCTGGCCGGGGTGGAAGGGCGGGTCGAACCAGAAGCGCCGCTCCGCCGGCAGCGGCAGGTCCATGCGCACATCGGCGATCAGGAAGCGGTCGCGGAACACCTGGCCCTCGAAGGCCAGGCCCATCGCCTCGCGGATCGTGCTGCGCGCGCCATCCGCGGCCAGCAGCCAGTGCGCATGCAGGCGGTAGTCGCCGGCCGGCGTCTCCACCTGCAGCAGCGCACCGTCGGGGTGCGCCTCGAAGCCCGCGACCCGGTGGCGCCAGCGCAGGTCGACGAGGCCCGTCGCGGCGCAGGCATCCACCAGCCATTCCTCGGCGTAGTACTGCTGCAGGTTCACGAAGGCGGGGTATTCGTGGCCCTGCTCGGGCAGCAGGTCGAAGCTGTAGGTCTCGCGCTCGCCGTGGTAGACGCGGCCGGTGTTCCAGGTGACGCCGGTCTCCAGGAAACGGTGGCCGAGGCCGAGCCGGCCGTAGATCTCCAGCGTGCGCTTGGCGAAGCAGATGGCGCGCGAGCCGATGGAGACGGTGTCGTCCTCATCCAGCAGCACGCACGCGACGCCGCGCCGGGCGAGATCGAGCGCCGCGGTCAGCCCGACCAGCCCGCCGCCGACGATGACCACGGACGCGTCCTCGCGGCCGCCGGGCGGCGGGGGCGGCGCGGCGTAGCGCGGGTGGAGGTAGGGGCTGGGCATGGCGGGGGGCCAGCGAAGGGGGGCGGGGGCGGCGAAGTCAAGCGCCGCGGTCATGCCGGCGCCAGGCGGGCGGGGATGCGTGGCTGCCGGAAGCCCCCGGCCGGCGGCGACGAGGCGAGGCGGCGCGGCGGACTGCTTGCTTCCACCCCGGAGGACGGGTAGAGGAATCGTGTCCGCGGCGATGGCATCGCCGTGCCGCGGAGGGGTCCTGATCCGGCGCGCGGGCGTAGTTCAGAGGTAGAACGTCAGCTTCCCAAGCTGAATGTCGTGGGTTCGATTCCCATCGCCCGCTCCACCCCCCGCATTGCCGCCACCCCGCCCCGGGCCGCATGCTGGCTGCCACCGCCAGCCGAGGTCCGCCCGCCATGCAAGCCGCCCGCCAGATGCACCTCGGCGTCTTCGTGCTCGGCACCGGCAACCACATCGCCGGCTGGCGCCACCCCGGCGCGGCGCGCAGCTTCGAGGACATCCGCGTCATCCAGCAGATCGCCCGCACCGCGGAGCGCGGCTGCTTCGACCTGGTCTTCCTCGGCGACAACCTGAGCATGGACCCCGGCATGCACCCGTCCTTCGCGGCGCGGTTCGAGCCGATCACCATGCTCGCCGCGCTGGCCGCGACCACCACCCATGTCGGCCTCGGCGCCACCGGCTCCACCACCTATGCCGAGCCCTACAACCTGGCCCGGCAATTCGCCTCCCTAGATCACCTGAGCGGCGGGCGCGCGGCGTGGAACGCGGTCACCAGTTCGGGCGCAAAAGCCGCCGAGAATTTCGGCCGCGAGCACCCCGCGCATGATGCGCGCTACGAGGTGGCGGAGGAGTTCGTCGACGTGGTCCGCGGCCTCTGGGACTGCTGGGATGACGGCGCGGTCGTCGCCGACGACGCCACCGGCCGCTACATCGATCCGGCCAAGGTGCGCCCGCTCAACCATGCAGGCCGCCACTTCCGGGTGCGCGGCCCGCTGCCGACCAGCCGCACGCCCCAGGGCCGGCCGGTCATCCTGCAGGCCGGCTCCTCCGAGCCCGGCATCCGCCTTGCCGCGCGCACCGCGGACGTGGTGTTCTCCGTGGTGCAGGACCGGGCGGAGGCGCAGCACGCCTATGCGACGCTGAAGGGCCGCATGGCGGAGTTCGGCCGCGACCCGGACACGCTCTCGGTGCTGCCCGGCGTCATGCCGGTGATCGGGCGGACCGATGCGGAGGCGCGGGCGCTGCTGAACACGCTGCAATCCTACGTCGATGGGCGCAACGCGATGGTCATGCTGTCGAACCGCATGGGTCAGGACATGTCGCGCTACCCGATGGACGAGCCGGTGCCCGACCTGCCGCTGCCGGACAGCTCGCACGGCTTCGCCCGCGCCATGCTGGCCAAGGCGCGGCGGGAGGGGTGGACCTTGCGCGACCTGTACAACCTGACCGGCGCGGCGCGCGGGCACTGGGTGATCTGCGGCAGCCCGGCGACGATTGCCGACACGCTGCAGGACTGGTTCGAGAGCCGCGCCGCGGACGGGTTCAACATCCTGCCGCCCTGGTTCCCCGGCGCCTTCGACGACTTCGTCGATTTCGTCGTGCCGGAGCTGCAGCGCCGCGGGCTGTTCCGCCGCGCCTATGCCGGCACGACCCTGCGCGACCATCTCGGCCTGGCGCGGCCGCGAAGCGCGCTGTTCGCGTAGCCCGCCGCTATTCCGCCGCGATGCGCCCGGGCTCCTGCCGCGGCGGTCGCGCCAGCCCGTACTGGTCGCGCAGCATCGGGCCGGCGTATTCGGTACGGAACAGCCCGCGGCGCTGCAGGATCGGCACCACCCCATCGATGAAGCGTTCGAGCATCGCCGGCAGGATCGGCGGCATCAGGTTGAAACCGTCGGCCGCGCCGGCGCGGAACCAGTTCTCCATCATGTCGGCCACCCCCTCGGGCGTGCCGGCCATGCAGTAATGGCCGCGCGCGCCGGCGAGGCGGGCGAGCAGCCCGCGCAGCGTCGGGCGCTCGCGCGCGACGAGGCCGGTGATCACCTGCGTGCGGCTGCGCGCCGCCTGCACCGTCTCCGGGGCCGGGAAATCCTCCACCGAGAGCGGCCGGTCGAGCGGCAGGTGGGAGAAGTCGTGGCCGCCGAAGCGCCCCGAAAGGCGGGCGCGGCCGATCTCGGGATCGCTCAGCTCGCCCAGCTCGCGCTCGATGCGCTTCGCCTCCGCCTCGGTGGAGCCGATGATGGCGGAGAGGCCGGGCAGGATGATCACGCCGTCCGGGTCGCGCCCCTCGGCGTGGGCCAGCGCCTTCAGGTCGCGGTGGAATTCCAGCGCCGTCGCCTTCTCGAGATGCGCGGTGAACACCGCCTCGGCATGGCGCGCGGCGAAGCGGCGGCCGGTATCGGAGGAGCCGGCCTGCACGAGCACCGGCCGCCCCTGCGGCGGGCGCGGCAGGTTCAGCGGCCCGGCCACGCGGTAGTGCGGCCCGGCATGGTTCGGCGCGCGGATGCGCCGCGCATCGGCGAAGCGGCCGGAGGCGGGGTCATCGAGGATCGCGTCGTCGGCCCAGGAATCCCACAGCGCACAGGCAAGGGCGACGAATTCCTCGGCCCGCTCGTAGCGGTCGGCATGGCTCGGCTGCGCTTCCCGGCCGAATTGCCGCTCGGCCCCCGGCGCCCAGGAGGTGACGATGTTCCACCCCGCCCGGCCGCCGCTGATGTGGTCGAGCGAGGCGAATTGCCGGGCCAGGTTGAACGGCTCCATGTAGGTGGTCGACGCCGTGCCGATCAGCCCGAGATGCGTCGTCGCGCCGGCCAGCGCCGAGAGCAGCGTGATCGGCTCCAGCCCGCCGACGGCGTTGCTCTCCATGCCCTCGCCGATGCCGAGCGTGAGGATGTCGGCGAGGAAGAGGCTGTCCAGCAGCCCGCGCTCGGCGGTGCGCGCGAGGTCGCGGTAGTAGGCGAGGTCCGTCATCGGCCGACGCGTGGCGAGCGGGTGGCGCCAGGCGGCCTCGTGGTGGCCGCGGCCGAGGACGAAGAGGTTGAGGTGCATGCTGCTGCGCGGCATCGCGTCGCCTCCGGCCCGTTCCGGGTTCCTCGCCGATGCTGCCGATCCGGCTCCGAACCCCGCTGACCACGCAGCGAAGCCGGGGCCGGGACGCCAGCGCCTGCCGCGGGTGGCCCGCCTGTCCGCTGCGTTCCCCGGCGCTGCCGAAGCGCGCTGCGGCGAAGACACTAGACGCGAAGACGGACCCCTGTGAACGGCCTTCGTGCACCCCGGCCGATTGACGCCCCCCACGGGGCGGACCAAGCTTGCGGCAAGGAAGATGTCGGGAGGGTCCTCGTGGACAGCATCACCAGTTCCGGCCGCCGCGGCATTCTCGGGCTCGGGACGGCGCTTGCGCTTGGCCTGCCGGCGCTCGGTGCGCGCGGCCAGGCACCGCCGGCGATGACCGATCACCTCCGCCGGCTTTATGACGCGGCCAGGTCGCGCAACGAGCAGGTGACGTGGTACACCAGCCACTACAACAGCGAGACGGCGGAGCAGCTCGGCCGCGCCTTCGAGGCCGACTTCCCGGGCATGAAGGCGAACGTCGTGCGCACCACGGCGCAGGTCGCCTTCCAGCGCCTGTCGCAGGACATGCGCGCGCGGGTGCAGAATTGCGACGTGTTCAGCTCCACCGATTTCGGCCACTACACCCAGCTGAAGGCCGATGGGCGCTTCGAGAAATACAGCCCCGAGAACCTGGCCCACGTCATCCCGGCGCTGCGCGGCATCGACCCGGACGGGTTCTATCACACCACCTCCACCGGGACGGTGCTGATCAACTACAACACCACCCGCGTCCCGCCGGAGGAGGCGCCGAAGCGCTGGACCGACCTGCTCGATCCGAAATGGGCGAACCGCGTCACCGTCGGCCATCCCAGCTTCTCCGGCTATGTCGGGAATTGGGTGGTGATGATGCGCAAGCTCTACGGCTGGGACTACTTCAAGCGGCTGGAACGCAACAAGCCGCAGATCGGCCGCTCGATCAACGACACCGTCACCATGCTGAACAGCGGCGAGCGCTGGGTCGGCGCCGGCCCGGGCGCCACGACGCTGCGCAGCGCGTCCCGCGGCAATCCGCTGGCCATCCAGTATCCGGAGGACGGGACGCTGCTGATGATCGCCACCACCGCGATCATGAAGGGCAGCCGCAACCCGAATGCCGCGAAGCTCTTCGTGGAGTTCCTGCTCAGCAAGCGCTCCTGCGAGATCCAGGTGGAGAATTACAGCGAGATCGTGCGCAGCGACGTGCCCACCTTCCCCGGCGGCCGCGACCTCTCCACCGTGACCCTCATCCAGCCCACGGTGGAGGAGATCGAGAAGGGCATCCCCGAGGTGAAGGAGCTCTGGCGCGATACCTTCGGCGTCTGATGCGGCGATGAGCACCACCACCATCGCGGCCGCGCCCCGGGCGCCCACGGCAAGGTCCGGGCTGCTCCGCCGCATCCAGGTGCTGGAGCCCGCGACGCTGGTCTGGCTGGCGCTGATCGGCGTGCTGGTCTTCCTCGTGGCCTGGCCGATCGCCGAGCTGGTGGCCTCCTCGCTCCGGCACCCGCGCACCGGCGACTGGACGCTCTCGAACTACGCCGCGGCCTATGGCCGCGCCCGCTACGTCGATGCGCTGCTGAACAGCCTGGCGCTGGGCGCGCTCTCGGCGCTGATCTGCGCCGTGCTGGCGGTGCCGATGGCCTGGGCCTGCTCGCGCACCGACATGCCGGGCCGCGGCTTCGCCTGGTTCACCGTGCTGGCCGCCTTCATCATCCCACCCTATCTGGGCGCGGTCGGGTGGATCCTGCTGGCGGGCCCGAACTCCGGCTGGATCAACCAGGGCTGGAGCTTCGTGACCGGCACGCCGGATTCGACGCTGTTCAACGTCTATACCTTCTCGGGCCTGGCCCTGGTGATCGCGCTGCACTCCTACCCGTTCATCTTCATCTTCGCCAAGTCGGCGCTGGATCTGGTGAATTCGGAGATGGAGGACGCCGCCAACATCCTCGGCGCCGGCACCTGGACAACGACGCTGAAGGTGACCCTGCCGCTGGTCTGGCCGACCATCCTGGCCGGCATCATCCTGGTCTTCCTGGAGACCATCGCGCTGTTCGGCACGCCGGCGATCATCGGCATCCCGGCGCGCATCAACGTCGTCACCACCCAGCTCTGGCAGTTCTTCGAGGCCCCGGTGCGGGCCGAGGTGGCCGCCGCCTACGCCATGCCGCTGCTGCTGATCACCCTGATGCTGATCGGCATCCAGCGCCTGCTGCTGTCGCGCAAGAGCTACGTCTCGCAGACCGGCAAGGGCGGCGAGCGGCGGCCCATCAGGCTCGGGCCGTTCTGGCGCTGGGCGCTGTTCGGCTGGTGCGCCTTCGTCTGCCTGCTTTCCGTGGTGGCACCGATGATCGCGCTGGTGCAGGCCAGCTTCGCCAAGGCCTGGGGACGCGGCTTCTCCTTCGACAACCTCACCCTGCAGAACTACACCTTCCTGCTGTTCGAGCACGATGCTGCCTGGGGTGCGGTGGTGAACACCTTCGCCTATTCGGCGACCTCGGCGACCATCGCCATGGTCCTGGCGCTGGCCATCGCCTACGTGGTCAAGCGCAACCTGATGCCCTTCGGCATGGCGCTGGCCTTCCTCTGCATGGCGCCCTTCGTCATCCCCGGCATCGTCATGGCGATCGGCTTCTACGCCGCCTATGCCGGGCCGCCGCTGACGCTCTACGGCACCGCCGCGCTGATGGTCCTCGCCTTCACCACGCGCTTCCTGCCGATCGCCTACGCCAATGGCGCCGCGGGGATGCAGATGATCCATCCGGAGATGGAGGAGGCGGTGCGCATCCTCGGCGGCGGGCGGCTTACCGCGATCCGCCGCGTGGTGGCGCCGCTGCTGAAGAAGGCGCTGCTCGGCGGCTGGCTGCTGGTCTTCATCCTGGCGACGCGGGAACTCTCCGCCGCCATCTTCCTGGTCGGGCCGGAGACGCGGACGATCTCCGTGCTGCTCTACGACCTGTCCGAGGAGGGCAACCTCGAATCGCTCTCGGCGCTGGGGGGCATCCTGCTGGTCATCACGCTGCTCTTCGTCGGCGCCGGCATGCGGCTGATCGGGCACGACTTCATGCTGCGGAGGCATTGACCCTTGTCCAAGCTGGTTCTGCGCAACCTGCACCGCAGCTTCGGCAGCGTCGCCGCCGTCGATGGCGTGGACCTGACCCTGGCCGAGGGCGAGTTCGTCTCCCTGCTCGGCCCCTCCGGCTGCGGCAAGACGACGACCTTGCGCATGATCGCCGGCTTCATCCCGCCCTCCGAGGGCTCCATCGAGATGGACGGGGAGGTGCTGTCGGCGCCGGACGCCGTGACGCCGCCGGAGCGGCGGCGGATGTCGATGATCTTCCAGTCCTACGCCATCTGGCCGAACATGACGGTGGAGCAGAACGTCGCCTTCGGCCTGAAGCTGCGCAAGCTGCCCGATGCCGAGGTGCGCCGCCGCACCGGCGAGATCCTCGAAGTCGTGCAGATGGGCCATCTCGGCGGCCGCTACCCCGGCGAGCTTTCCGGCGGGCAGCAGCAGCGGGTGGCGCTGGCGCGGGCCATCGTGGTGAAGCCCTCCGTGCTGCTGCTGGACGAGCCGCTGTCCAACCTCGATGCCAATTTGCGCGAGGAGATGCGCTTCGAGATCCGCCGCCTGCACGACGAGTTCCGCATCACCACCGTCTATGTCACGCACGACCAGGCGGAGGCGATGGT
>JAIEOP010000435.1 GCA_019750465.1 Acetobacteraceae bacterium
CCGCCGCCTCGGGCGGCGCGGCCGGGCGCGGTGCGCCGGGTTCCGGCAGGGACCCCTCGCCCGCGGTGCCGGCGCGGGCCCGGCTGGCAGCCGAAAGGGCCTCCAGGGTGCGCAGGAATTCCGCCCGTCGCGTCTCGTCCTGCAGCAGCGAGGTCAGCCGGTCGATATCCTCGCCGGTCAGTGCCGGGGGCGTTGCCTGCGTCTGCGCGGCGACTGGCAGGGCAGCGAGCCAGCCCAGGGCCAGCAGCAACGCGGGAAGCAGCCGGCCCCGAATGGGACGACCGCGATGGGACAATCGCATGGCGGGGAGCAACCGCATGCTGCCCACAAGGTCAAGCATTTCCCGCAAGGCTTTACGTTGGCGCCACCATATTCTGCTGCGACGCAGCATCGCGCGCGGCGTAGGGTCCCCTCCCGGCGTTGCCGCCACGCCGGCATGGCGGCCCCCGAACTGCCCTGTCAGGAGCGGGCTTCCTGCAGGCCGCATGTTGCGTCGCTGAGTTGCCTCTCTACCTTGTCACCATGAAGACGGTTCTCATCATCCTGCTCGCAATCGCCATGATCGGCACCCTTGGGGTGCTGTTCGCCGGCATGCTCGGCATGGTCCGGAGCGGCGACGGCGCCCCCGGGCGGTCCAATGCGCTGATGCGCTGGCGGGTCGCCCTGCAGGGCGCGGCGCTGGTGCTCTTTGCCCTGTTGATGCTGGTCAGCCGTGGCTGAGCGCCGGGGTTCTTTGACGGACCAGGGGCGGCGCCCTAAAGTCCGGTCCGGTCCGCGCGGGCGCGGCGGCCGGGGCGTGCCATGACGCCGTCCCGCGCAGCGCCCCCCGGGGAGAGCGGCGCTCGCAGCCCCGGCTTCGCAACAGCACGACGCAGGAAACGGCAGCGGCGATGAAACTCCTCGTCCCCGTCAAGCGGGTGGTCGACTACAACGTGAAGGTCCGCGTGAAGGCGGACGGCACGGGCGTCGAGACGGCGAACGTCAAGATGTCCATGAATCCCTTCGACGAGATCGCTGTCGAGGAAGCGGTGCGCCTGAAGGAGAAGGGCGCAGCGACGGAGATCATCGCCGTCTCCTGCGGCCCCACGGCCTGCCAGGAGCAGATCCGCACCGCGCTCGCCATGGGCGCGGACCGCGGCATCCTGGTGGAGCACGACGGCGTGCTGGAGCCGCTGGCGGTGGCCAAGCTGCTGAAGGCGATCGTCGAGAAGGAAGGCCCGCAGCTGGTGATCCTCGGCAAGCAGGCGATCGACGACGACATGAACGCCACCGGCCAGATGCTGGCCGCGCTGCTGGGCTGGGCGCAGGGCACCTTCGCCTCCAAGGTCCTGCCGGACGGCGACAAGCTGACCGTGACGCGCGAGGTTGATGGCGGGCTCGAGACCGTGTCGCTCAAGATGCCGGCAATCGTGACGACCGACCTCAGGTTGAACGAGCCGCGCTACGCCTCCCTGCCGAACATCATGAAGGCGCGCAAGAAGCCGATCGAGACGGTGAAGCCGGCCGACCTCGGCGTGGACGTGACGCCGCGCCTGACCGTACTGAAGGTGGAGGAGCCGCCGAAGCGCCAGGCCGGCAAGAAGGTGGGCTCCGTGCAGGAACTGGTGGACAAGCTCCGCAACGAGGCGAAGGTGATCTGACGATGGCGGTCCTTGTGCTTGCGGACCATGATGGGTCCCATGTGACGCAGCCGACGCGCAGCACGGTCGCGGCCGCGGGCAAGCTTGGCGAGGTGCATGTGCTGGTGCTCGGCGCCGCGGAGGCCGCGCAGGCGGCGGCGCGGCTGCCGGGCGTGGCCAAGGTGCTGCACAGCGACGCCCCGCTCTATGCCAACGGGCTGGCGGAGCCTGTGGCGGCGCTGCTGGTCGACATGGCGCCGGACTACTCCCACCTGCTGGCGCCGGCCTCGGCCGGGGGCAAGAACGTGATGCCGCGCGTCGCCGCGCTGCTCGACGTGCAGGTGCTGTCGGACATCTCCGAGGTCGTGGACGGCGATACCTTCGTGCGGCCCATCTACGCGGGCAATGCGCTGGCCACGGTGAAGTCGGCCGACGCGAAGAAGGTCATCACGGTCCGCGCCGCCAGCTTCGATCCCGTGCCTGCCGAGGGCGGCAACGCCCCAATCGAGCCTGCACCGGCCGCCACCGACCCCGGTCTCTCGACCTTCGTCGGTGCCGAGATCGCCAAGAGCGAGCGGCCCGAGCTGACGGCTGCGCGCATCGTCGTCTCCGGCGGCCGTGCCATGGGCTCGGCCGAGAATTTCGCCATCATCGAGAAGGTGGCGGACAAGCTCGGCGGCGCCGTCGGCGCCTCCCGCGCCGCGGTCGATGCGGGCTACGCGCCGAACGACCACCAGGTGGGCCAGACCGGCAAGATCGTGGCGCCCGAGCTCTACGTCGCCGTCGGAATCTCCGGCGCCATCCAGCACCTGGCGGGGATGAAGGACAGCAAGGTCATCGTCGCCATCAACAAGGACGAGGAGGCGCCGATCTTCCAGGTCGCCGACTACGGCCTGGTGGCGGACCTGTTCAAGGTGATGCCGGAGTTCGAGGCCGAGCTCGACAAGAAGTAGCACGGGCAGGGTGGTGCTGCCCGGAACCGTCATGGCCGGGTCAAGCCCGGCCATGACGTTTGGGGAAGGCTGCGTGCCCCTCGGAAGGAGATCGCCATGACCGAAATCCGCAAGATCGGCGTGATCGGCGCCGGCCTGATGGGCAACGGCATCGCCCATGTGGCCTCGCTCGCCGGCCTCGACGTGGTGCTGATGGACGTGAACCCGGCGGCGCTCGAGAAGGCCATGGGCACCATCGGCCGGAACATGGAGCGCCAGGTGTCGCGCGGCTCCGTGCAGGCCGAGGACCGCGACGCGGCGATCGCGCGCATCCGCACCGTGACCGACAACGGCGCCTTCGGCGACTGCGATGCGGTGATCGAGGCGGCGACCGAGAACGAGGCGATCAAGAAGAAGATCTACGCGGCGCTCTGCCCGACGCTGCGGCCGGACGCGATCCTGGCCACCAACACCTCCTCCATCCCGATCACCCGCCTCGGCGCTGCCACGGACCGGCCCGCGCGCTTCGTCGGGATGCATTTCTTCAACCCCGTGCCGATGATGAAGCTGGTCGAGGTGATCCGCGGGCTGGCGACCGACGATGCGACGGCCGAGGCGGTGACCCAGCTGGCGCAAGTCATGGGCAAGCAGGTGGTCGCGGCGGCCGACTACCCTGCCTTTGTCGTGAACCGCATCCTCTGCCCGATGCTGAACGAGGCGATCTTCGCGCTGATGGAGGGCGTCGGCGACATCCGCTCGATCGACGCCGGCATGAAGCTCGGCGCCAACCATCCGATGGGACCGCTGGAACTCTGCGACTTCGTCGGCCTGGATACGCTGTACGAGGTTCTGAAGGTGCTGCACGAGGGCCTCGGCGACCCGAAGTACCGCCCCTGTCCGCTGCTGGCGAAGTATGTCGAGGCCGGCTGGCACGGCCGCAAGACCGGCCGAGGCTTCTACGACTACAGCACCAACCCGCCGACACCGACGCGCTGAAAGTCAGGCGGGACGGAGGGCGTAGGCCGCTCCCGCCCCGAACCCCGCTACTGCGCCGGCCGCAGGGTCAGCTCGGCAACGCCAAGCGCGATGTTCAGCCCCGTGTTGCCCTCGATGCTGATCGGCTGCAGCTGGATCGAACGGTTGCTGCCGCCGACGAGGATGTTGGCGCCGACGCCCACGCCGGCCGTCACGCCACCGGACACACCCGCGAACTCCCCCGCCAGGACGCCGGGCTGCACATCCGTGGTCGGCGCCAGCACGCCCCACAGCATCACCGCCGAGCGCGTGAACCCGAGATCCACACCGTAGCGCTGGATTTCGCCGGTGTAACGCTCGTGCCGGCCGTTCACGCTGGTGAAGTCGCAGGTTACCTGGCGCGTGCTGCCGAAGATGAAGGCGGTGCTACCGGCGACGTCGCAGCGCAGCGTACCGACGCGGACCGTGCCGCCCTGCTGGGCCTGGGCCGCGGCGGGCAGGCTCGGGCCGATCGCGGCGGCAAGGACCGCCGCGAGCAGCGTGGTTCTCGAAATCATCCCAACCTCCGATTCAGTGGAACATCCATGGCTCACCCGGTACGACGGGCGAAATCCACCTTGTCGTTGTCGCCGGCCCTGGGCGGAGTGCCCGTCGTCACCGCCTTCAGGTAGCCATAGGCGTGCACCAGCGTGGAGGAGGGACTGTCCCAGTACTCCGCGCCTTCGCAGGTCACCTTGAGCAGCGCCACGTCGGGATCCTCGGCGCCACCGGGGAACCAGGTGCGCAGCGGCTCGGACCACAGGCGCTTCTGCAACCCGGTATCCCGCACCACCTCGGCATGACCGTAGACGGAGACGTAGTTCTGGTTCGACGGGTCGGAGTAGGCGAGCAGCACGCGCTCATCCTCGTTCACCTCGTCGGCTTTCGGACTGCCGGCCTTGATGAAGAACCACAGCACGCCGTCGAAATCCTGCTGCTTCACCGCGCGCATGGGACGGCCGCGAAAGCGCCCCTCCTCGTCCATGGTGACCATCATGGCCACCTGGACGTCCTCGATCATTTTCCAGACCTTCTGCTGCGCCTCGGCATCCGTGCGTGTCTCGACCATGCCCCTTGCTCCCGCTCGATCGAGAGGAGAACGGGTGGCGCGGCATGCGGTTGCACACGGTGCGGTGAAAGGCCATCGTGGCTGGGACAGGAAGGAGGGGGCCCCATGCTCGTCGAGGAACGGATCTACACGCTGCAGCCGGCCACCGCGAACGCCTACCTCAAGGCCTACGAGGCCGAAGGCATGGCCATCCAGAAGCGCATCCTCGGCCGCATGGTAGGCTATTTCCAGACCGAATTCGGCGAGCTGAACCAGGTGGTCCACATGTGGGCCTATGAGGACCTGAACGAGCGCGCGCAGCGCCGCGCCGCGCTCTTCGCCGATCCGGGCTGGCTGGCCTACCTGCCGAAGGTGCTCCCCTTCATCCTGAAGCAGGAGAACCGGCTGCTCGTCCCGGCACCCTTCATGCAGGTGAAGTGGCAGGACTGACGCAGATGTGGACGCTGCGGCTGCTGGAGGATGCCATCGCGTCCGGCGGCGCCGTCACGCTGCCGGACGACGGCGCGAACCGGGTCGCCTACGTGGTCCATGGCAGCATCGCCGTGGACGGCACGGCCTACGCCGATGACAGCGCCTGGCACGGGCGTGGCGCCGCGACGCTGCGTGCGGGGCGCGAAGGCGCCGCGCTCTGGCGGTTCGAGCTGGTGCGGGACGGCGCGCCGGTGATCGCCGCGGAGGGCGGTCGCACGCTGGAGAAGCTGAGCGCCCCGCTGGGCGGCCTGCTGCCGGAGGGGCCGCTGCTGCTGCGCTGCGATTCCGTGGCTTTTCCGCCCGGCGGCTGCGCCTTCCTGCACACCCACCAGGGTCCCGGCATCCGCTGCCTCATCGAGGGCGGCATCCGCATCGACACGCATGGGGCCTCCACCTGCTACGCCCCCGGTGGCGCCTGGTTCGAGGCGGGGCCGGAACCGGTCTCCGCCCAGGCCGCAGCCGACCGGCCGAGCCGCTTCATCCGCGCCATGGTGCTGCCCGCCCGCCTGCTCGGCGGGAGCAGCATCGCCTATCTGCGGGAGGAGGACCGGGCGAAGCCGAAAAGCCAGCGCTACAGGGGATACCTGGACGTGCCCATCACGCTGTAGCCGGCGCCGGACGCCCGGCGTGACCAATTCTGGTGGGCCCCGCCCCGATCGCGCCTAGCGTGGCCGTCGCCGACCGCACGAAGCGGACCCGGGCCGCCTCGGCCGGCACCGCCGCGTGACACCATCCGCACCGGAGGGGAGGAGACCATGCATCGCCTTGCCGCTGCTGTGCGTGCCGGCGCCGTGCTCGTTGGCCTCCTTGCTGCCCTGGCGCCGTCGGGGCCTGCCGGGGCTTCGGTGCTGTCGGACTCGCCTACGCTGCCGGTGCTCGGCATGCCCTACCTGCCCGCCGCCGGTGTGGGGTGCTTTGCCGCGGCGGGGGTCTGCATCACGGCCGGCAGCCTGACGCTGACATCGCTGCTGTCATCCAGCTTCGATGCAGCCGGCCAGACCATCGTCACCACCTCGGCCTATTCCGGGTTGCTGACAACGCTTGCGGCCGTCCCAATCGCGCTGGTGCAGCTCCTCGGCACCGTCGAGCAATTGGTGCAGGGCCGCGGCTCCGCGACCGAACTGGGCCGCTGGACGACCGGGCTTGTGGCGATGTCGCTCAACGGTACGGTGCTGGGCCGGAACCTGACGCTGGGACTGGACCCGGCGCAGGCCTCCACCGGCGTCAGCTCAGTCGCGCCGCTGCCAGGCAGTGACGGCACCTACGTGATCGACAGCTTCTTCGATGTCTTCTTCATGCTCACGCTGGAGGGTAGCCCGCCGCTCAGCACCACCGTCGGGCCGATCCGCGGGGAGCTGACGGCAGTGCCGGAGCCGGCCGTCCTTGCGCTTCTGCTGGGCTCCTGCCTGATGCTGGCCGCGGTGGCACGCCGGCGCGGTTGACCACCCGCGCAGCCGGCGTCAGGCACCGCCGGCGGCGGTGGGCCGCGCCGGCTCGACCTCCCGTGCCACGGCCAGGATCAGCCGGCGCAGCCAGGCATGGCCGGGATCGGCTTCGAAGCGGCGGTGGAAGATCAGCGACAGCCGCGTGTGGCGGATCTCGATGGGCGGGTCGCGCGAGACCAGGCCATGTGCCTCCGCCAGCCGCTTCGCCAGGCGCGCGGAGAGCGTGATGATCATGTCGGTGCGCTTGAGGATCTCCGGCACCGCCGAGAGATGCGCCACTACCGCGCCAAGACGCCGCGGGTGCCCGGCCTCGGCCAGCGCGCCGTCGAACGCGCCGTCGCGCGAGCCGTTCGGCGAGTGCAGGATGTGCGGCACGGAGACGAAGCGTGCCGTGGTCAGCGCGCCCTCGGCCAGCGGATGGCCCGGACGCATCAGCGTGCAGAAGCCCTCCGGCAGCAGGCGCAGCCGGGTGTAGATCGCCGGCGGCTCCGGCAGCACGCCGACCGCCAGCGTCGCGGCGCCGCCGGTGAGCAGCGCCTCCCAGTCCGTTCGGTCCGTGTGGCGGATCGCCAGCAGGCAGCGCGGCGCGGCGCGCGCGATCCCGGCCAGCAGCGGCGGTGCCAGCACCGCCTCGGCGTATTCGCTGAAGGCCACGGGGAAGACTCGTGTGCTGGTCGCCGGATCGAAGGGTGCCTCGCTGGACAGCGCATCGGCGAGGCGGTCCAGCGCCTCGGCCACGGGCCCGGCGAGGGAGAGCGCCAGCGCCGTCGGCTCGACCCCGCCGGGGCGGCGCAGGAACAGCTCATCGCCAAGGGCCAGGCGCAGCCGCGCCAGGGCGTTGGAGACGGCGGGCTGCGACAGGTGCAGCCGCTCCGCCGCACGCGTCACGTGCCGCTCCCGCGCCACCGCGTCGAAGACGCGCAGCAGGTTCAGGTCGAGGGTGCCGATATCCGCCATGCCGCGCCCACGTCATTCACGGGGCTGATGATGGGCGTTCCGATCCCGCGTTGGAAGCGGCGGCGCGCGGCAGGCAGGGTGAGCGCATCGCGGGCCGATGGCGTCCCGCCCTGCATGGAGGTCGAGATGACGTTCGACGAGAAGGCCACCACCCCCTACGCCGCGCTGCTGCTGCGCGTCGCGATGGGCCTGCTGTTCCTGGCGCATGGCGCCGTGCTCAAGCTCGGGACCTTCGGGCTGGCCGGCACCATGGGATTCTTCGGGTCCCTCGGCTATCCGCCGGCCTTCGGCGCCATCGTCACCTTTGCCGAGATCCTGGGCGGACTTGCGCTGATCGCCGGCGTCGGGGTGCGGCTGGTGAGCCTGCTCTTCCTGCCCATCATGATCGGCGCGACGATGCAGCACCTGGGCAATGGCTGGGTCTTCACGGGCGCGGGCGGCGGCTGGGAATTCCCGGCCCTTTGGACGGTGCTGCTGCTGGTGCAGGCAGGCCTCGGCGCCGGAGCCCATGCGCTTGACCCGGCGCGGATCCTTGGCGCGCGCGGCGCCGAGGCAGTCTAGTACTACAGCCGGGCTTGATCACGGCGTGATCGTCGCTGCCAGTGTGCACGGCGAGCGTGCTGCTGATGTCGTCGTCG
>JAIEOP010000510.1 GCA_019750465.1 Acetobacteraceae bacterium
GGCCGGGGGTGGTGCCGGCGTCCTGGCGGTGGCGCTGGCCGGCAGCGTCGGCGCCGGCTGGCCGGTGATCCTGGCCCTTGGCCTTGCCGGCGGTGGGCTGGGCCTGGCGCTGGCGCTGCGCGCGCTCTCGGCCGCCGAACGGCGCGACCTGGTCCACCTGCTGCGCCATCCGCGCGCGGCGCTGCGGCCGGCGGCGGCGGGCGCCCCCTGATGCTGCTGCTGAACGGCCGCTTCCTCACCCAGGCGATGACCGGGGTGCAGCGCTTCGCCACGGAGATCGCGCTGGCCGCGGATGCGCTGGCGGCGCAGGACGGCTGGCCGGAGACGCGCGTGCTGGTGCCGCCCGGCACCGCCGCGCCCGGCTATGCGCGGCTCGCGGTGACGCCGGTCGGCACGCGCCAGGGGCAGGCCTGGGAGCAGCGCGACCTGCCCGGTGCGGCGGTGGGCGGCGTGCTGCTGAACCTCGGCAACACCGCGCCGCTGCTGGTACCGGGCGCGCGCCAGGCCGTGGTGATCCACGACGCCGGCGTCTTCGATACGCCGGAGAGCTACTCGCTCGCCTTCCGCACATGGTACCGGCTGCTGCACCGCGCCCTGGCGCGGCGTGGCGCGCGGCTGGTCACCGTCTCGGAATTCTCGCGCGGCCGCATCGCGCGGCATCTGCGGGTCCCGCCCGGGCAGATCGGCGTGGTGCAGGAGGGGGCCGAACATATCCTGCGCGCGCCCGCCGATGCCGCGGTGCTGGCGCGGCACGGGCTGCAGCCGGGGCGCTTCGCCCTGGTGGTCGGCACCGCCGCGGCGCACAAGAACCTCGCCGCGCTGCGCGAGGCGGCGGCCCTGCTCGCCGCGCGCGGCCTGCTGCTGGCGGTGGCGGGCGGCGGCGCGGCCGGGCCGTTCCGCGCCGCGGATGGCACCGATGGACCCGGCGTGCGGCTGCTCGGGCGAGTCAGCGACGCCGAGCTGCGCGCGCTGTACGAGGCCGCGCTCTGCCTGGTCTTTCCCTCCCGCTACGAGGGCTTCGGCCTGCCGCCGGTCGAGGCCATGGCCTGCGGCTGCCCCGTGGTTGCGGCGTGGGCCGGCGCGGTGCCCGAAATCTGCGGCGAGGCGGCGCTGTGGTTCGACGCCGCCGGCCCGGGGACCCCCGCTGCCGCGCTGGCCCGGCTGCTGGACGAACCCGGGCTGCGGGAGGGGCTGTGCGCCGCCGGCCTCGCCCGCGCCGCCCGCTTCACCTGGCGCGCCGCCGCGCTGCGCCTGCTGGACCTGCTCCCCCGATGAAGACCGCGCCAAGGATTGCCATCGTCCACGAATGGCTCGACACCTATGCCGGGTCGGAGCGCGTGCTGGAGCAGATGCTGTGCATCTGGCCGGATGCCGACCTCTTCGTCACCTGCGACTTCCTGCCCGGGGGCGAGCGGGGCTTCCTCGGCGGCAAGCGGCCGCGCACCACCTTCATCCAGCGCATGCCCTTCGCGCGGCGGCGCTTCCGCTGGTATCTCGGCCTCATGCCGCTGGCCGTCGAGCAGCATGACCTGTCCGGCTACGACGTGGTGCTCTCCTCCAACCACGCCGTGGCGCATGGCGTGCTGACCGCGCCGGGGCAGCCGCATCTCTGCTACGTGCACAGCCCGATGCGCTATGCCTGGGACCTGCAGCACCAGTACCTGCGCGAGGCCGGGCTCGAGCGTGGCCCGAAGGGCGCCTACACGCGCTGGCTGCTGCACCGGCTGCGGCACTGGGACCGCTCGGCCGCGGCCGGCGTCGACGTGCTGATCGCCAACAGCGGCTACATCGCCGAACGCATCAGGAAGGTCTGGCGGCGCGAGAGCACGGTGGTGCATCCGCCGGTCGATCTCGCGCGCTTCGCCCTGAGCACGGCGAAGCGGGATTTCTACCTCATCGCCTCGCGCATGGTGCCCTACAAGCGCATCGAGCTGGTGGCCGCCGCCTTCCGCCGCATGCCGGGGCGGCGCCTGGTCGTCGTCGGCGACGGGCCGAACGAGCCCGCGGTGCGCGCCGCTGCCGCCGGCGCGCCGAACATCAGCCTGCGCGGCCGGGCGGCGACGCCGGAGCTGGTCGCGCTCATGCAGTCCGCCCGCGCCGCGATCTTCGCCGCGGAGGAGGATTTCGGCATCGCCACGGTGGAGGCGCAGGCCTGCGGCACGCCGGTGGTCGCCTTCGGCAAGGGCGGGGCGCGGGACATCGTGGTCCCGCCGGAGGCGCGCGGGACGGAGATGCCCCCCGCCACCGAACCCACCGGCCTGTTCTTCGACGCGCAGACCGAGGATGCGATCATCGACGTCGTCGAGCGCTTCGAATCGATGCCCGGCGCCTTCACGCCGGAGGCCTGCCGCCGCAACGCCGAGCGCTTCTCGGAGGAGGTGTTCCGCGACCGCATGCGCGCGCTCGTCGAGGCGCATCTGCGATGACGCGGGCCTCCCTCATCGTCGCCACGAAGGGCCGTACCGCGGAGCTGGGCGAGCTCTTCGCCAGCCTGGCGGCGCAGGGCTGCGCGCCCGGCACGCTGGAGGTGATCGTGGTGGACCAGAACGGCGACGGGCGCCTGGCGCCGATCGTCGCCGAGCATGCGGCACGCGGCCTCGATGTCCACCGCATCGCGTCCGCCATCGCCAATGCCAACCACGCGCGCAACCTCGGGCTGGCCGCCGCGCGCGGCGACATCGTCGGGTTCCCGGACGACGACTGCACCTTCCCGCCCGGCGTGCTGGCGCGCGTCGCCGCCGCCTTCGATGCCGACCCGAGGCTGATGGTGCTGACCGGTCCCGCCGCCTCCCCGGCCGGCGGGCTCGGCTCGGGCCGCTGGCGCGCCGAGGGCGGGCCGATCACCCCGGCCAATGTCTGGACCAGCGTCATCGAGTTCAACCTGTTCCTCCGCCGCGACGTGGCGCTGGCGCTGGGCGGCTTCGACGACCGGCTCGGCCCCGGCACGCGCTGGGGCTCGGCCGAGGGCAACGACCTGGTGCTGCGCGCGCTGGGCGCCGGCCATGCCGCGCGCTACGATCCCGCGCTGCGCATCGTGCATCCGGACAAGCGCCTGACCGAGGTGGCCCGCGCCCGCGCCGCGCTCTACGGGCGCGGCCTCGGCTTCGTGCTGCGCCGGCACGGCGCGCCCGTGCCGGTCTGGCTGCCCTATGTGATCCGGCCGCTCGGCGGCATGCTGCTCTCCGCCCTGCGCGGACGCCTCGGCGATGCCGGGTACTACTGGGGCAGCCTGACGGGCCGCCTCTCCGGCTTCCTGGCGCGGGACACGCGTGCCGGGCTGCCGCTGCCGCCCATTGCCGGGGCGACACTGTGAGGATCGCCATCGGCATCGCCACCCGCGGCCGCGCCGCCATCCTCGCCGAGACGCTGCGCGAGGTGCACCGCCAGCTCCGCCAGCCCGACCGGCTGTTCATCTGCCACACCGTGCCGGAGGACATCGCCGGCGCCGCCGCCGTGGCGCCGGAGGCCGAGTTCATCGCCTCCCCCCCCGGCCTGCCGCGGCAGCGCAACGCCATCCTCGATGCCGCCGCCGCCGATGGCTGCGACGCCGTGCTGTTCCTCGACGACGACTTCCTGCCCGCGCCGGGCTACCTGGCGGTGACCGACGCCGTGCTGCGCGAGCGGCCGGACTGCGTGGTGACCACCGGCACGGTGCTGGCCGACGGCGCCAAGGGGCCCGGCATCCCGCCGGCGGAGGGCCGCGCCATCCTGGCGCAGGACCGGCCCGAGGGCCCGCCGCTCGCCGCCACGCCGCACTTCAACGGCTATGGCTGCAACATGGCGATCCGGCTGGCGCCGGCGGTCGCGCACGGGCTGCGCTTCGACGAGGCGCTGCCGCTCTATGCCTGGTACGAGGACATCGACTTCACCCGCGCGCTGGGTCGGCACGGCGCGATCCTGCGCCTGGCCGGCGCGCGCGGCGTGCATCTCGGCGTGAAGGCGGCGCGCACGCCGGGGCTGCGGCTGGGCTACAGCCAGGTGGTGAACCCGGTCTACCTGGCGCGCAAGGGCACCTTCCCGTGGAACCACGCCATCCCGTCCGCGGCACGGCACGTTGCGATGAACCTCGTCCGCAGCGCCTTCCCGGAGCCGGAGGTGGATCGCTGGGGGCGGTTCCGGGGGAACATGATCGGGCTGTTCGACCTGCTGCGCGGGCGCGCGGCGCCGTCGCGGATATTGAGCCTATGACGGGGTGGTACGTGAAGACCGGGGAAGGGAGGGAACTCCCTTCCCCAGACCCCAACCCTCCTTTTTCTATTTGTTCACGTGCCGCGGGTACGGCCGTTGCGTCCATTCCCGCCGCGGGTGCCGCCAGCACGCAGCCCAATTCCCAAAAAAAGGAGGGTGGGGCCTGGGGAGGGAGTTCACCTCCCTCCCCAGTCTTCCCGGCACGGCCCTGACCGCATGGACGACGCCCTCTTCCTCGCCTCCAAGCTGTTCTGGTTCATCGTCCGACCGAACACGCTGGCGCTGTTCCTCGCCCTCATCGGCCTCGTCCTCGTCTGGCGCGGGCGGTGGCGGCGCGGGCGGTGGTGGCTGCTGCCCGGGCTCGGCTACTACCTGGTCATCCTGGCCACCCCCGCGAGCCAGTGGATCACCATGCCGCTGGAGGACCGCTTCGCCCGGCCGGAACCGCCGCCCGCACATGTGGACGGCGTCATCGTCCTCGGCGGCGCCGTGGACCAGGTGCTGACCGAGGCGCATGGCATCCCCGCACTGAACGGCGCGGCCGAGCGCATGACGGAAATGATGGTCCTCGCCCACCGCTTCCCGGCGGCGCGGCTGGTCTTCACCGGCGGCCAGGGCACCTTCATCCAGGGCAGCCTGACCGAGGCCGATGTCGCGCGCCGGCTCTGGACGGCGATGGGCCTGCCGGAGGCGCGCGTCGCCTACGAGGACCGCTCCCGCAACACCTTCGAGAACGCCGTGCTGACGCATGAGCTGGTGCAGCCGAAGCCGGGCCAGACCTGGCTGCTGGTGACCTCGGCGCAGCACATGCCGCGCGCCATGGGCGTGTTCCGCGCCGCCGGCTGGAACCCCGTGGCCTGGCCGGTGAACTACACCACGGGCGGCACGCCGCGCGCCTGGTACGACGCCCCCTTCCCCACCCGCCTGAACCAGTTCGAGGGCGCGCTGCGCGAATGGGTGGGGCTGCTCGCCTACCGGCTGCTGGGGCGGACGCGGAGCCTGTTCCCGGCGCCGTGATCGCCCGCAGCGGCAAATTGCCGCATGCTGCACGCTTGAAGCCGATCAAGGCGCGCGGCAGGCCGGCGCGGCAGCATCACCCCAGGCGCCGGCGGTCAGGCCGGCGTGGCGGAGGGAGAGACCGATGGCGCTGAAGGACATCCTCGTCCACCTGGACGGCACCGGCGCGTCGCGGAGCCGGCTCGACATCGCCGCCGGGCTGGCGGGGCGGCACGGCGCCCACCTCATCGGGCTGTTCGTCGCCGAGATCGCCCTGCCGCCCGGCATCATCGGCGATCCCGGCGGCGGCGCGGCCATGGTCCTGCTCGAGCAGATGCGCGAGACCGGGCTGGCCGACGGCGCCTTGGCCGAGGCCGCCTTCCAGGACCGCATCCGCCGCGACGGCCTTTCCGGCGAGTGGCGCATGCTGGAGGGCATGGGCACGGAGGTCGTCCCCCTGCACGCGCGCTACGCCGATCTCAGCGTGCTCGGCCAGCAGGACCCCGATGGCCCGGGCAGCACCGGCGCAATCCTCGAGGCGGTGCTGTTCGGCGCCGGCCGGCCCACGCTGGTGGTGCCCTATGCGGGCCGTTTCGCCGAGGTCGGGCGCCGCGTGCTGGTGGCCTGGAACGCCAGCAAGGAGGCCGCACGCGCGGTGGCCGATGCGATGCCGCTGCTGACGGCGGCGGAGAGCGTGACGGTGCTGGCGGTGAATCCGCGCCGCGGCATCGGCGGGCATGGCGAGGAGCCGGCAGCCGACATCGCGCTGCACCTGGCGCGCCACGGCGTGAAGGCGGTGGCGGAGCAGATGGTCGCCCCCGCGGTCGGCGACGACGAGGCGCTGCTGAACGCCGCGGCGGAGCGGAACGCCGACCTGCTGGTGATGGGCGCCTATGGCCATTCGCGGCTGCGCGAATGGGTGATGGGCGGCGTCACCCGCACCATCCTTCGCAGCATGACCCTGCCGGTGCTGCTGGCGCATTGAGGCGTGCGGGGGTTCGCGCCGGGGCGGGGCGGGCCGGGGCGGGGCGGAGCGGGGCGGAGCGGCGCGGCCGGTCGCCGTCCGGCGCAGTGGGATTCCGCAGTCGCCGCTTTCGGACAAATCCCCCGCGGCCCTCGCCCGCCGCCATCCGCGCCGGGACGGCCCCGGCGGCGACCGGGCCGCCGGGCGAACAGCGCCACCCCCGGCCTGTCGCCGGTGGCCTGTCGGCACGGTGCGGAGGAGGTGGACGGGGCATGGGCAGGGTGGGCTCCGAAGCGGTGTGAGTTCCGGAACGTATCAGGAACATCGTGCTTCGCGCAAGCCTTCAGTCATAGTGGCGGCTCGCGCCGAGGGCCCCCGGAGCAAAACCGTCCTCGTTGAATCGCTTCGATTCTCGAAGGCCGTGCCCCAGCCGGTGGTGTAGGAGGCCGCCGGCCAGCCCGCCGCCGCGGTGATCCCTGGTAGCAACCATGATCTTTGTTGCGCGGGCGCGGATCCGGCACGGTGCGGCGTGAACCCGAAGGTGCACCAGTGAGGAATTCATGAGCACGACTCCCCTGAAGGGCCTCCGCGTCCTCGAGTTCAGCCACACCATCATGGGTCCCTCCGCCGGGCTCGTCCTCGCCGATCTCGGCGCCGAGGTGGTGAAGGTCGAGCCGGCGCCGGAGGGCGACCACACCCGCCGCCTGCCCGGCTTCGCCGCCGGCTTCTTCGCCGCCTTCAACCGCAACAAGCGCAGCCTCGCGCTGGACCTGAAGCAGGCGGAGGGCCGCGCCGTCGCGCATCGCCTGGCGGGCCGCGCCGATGTGGTGCTGGAGAATTACGGACCGGGCACCATGGAGCGCCTCGGCTGCGGCTGGGAACAGCTCAGCGCCGTCAACCCGCGCCTCGTCTACCTCGCGCTGAAGGGCTACCTGGCCGGCCCCTACGAGCATCGACCGGCGCTGGATGAGGTGGTGCAGTTCCAGGCCGGCCTCGCCTACATGACCGGGCCGCCGGGGCGGCCGCTGCGCGCCGGCGCCTCGATCATCGACATCCTCGGCGCCGTCTTCGGCGTGACCGCCGTGCTCGCCGCGCTGCGCGAGCGCGACGCGACGGGCAGGGGCCAGCGTGTCTCCTCGGCGCTGTTCGAGAGCACCGTCTTCCTGATGGCCAGCCACATGGCCGGCATCGCCGCCACGGGCGAGGAGCCGCCGCCGATGCCGGCGCGCCGCGGCGCCTGGGGCATCTACGACGTCTTCGCCACCGCGGACAAAGGGGAGGACGGCGGCGGCGAACTCTTCATCGGCGTCACCTCCGACGGGCAATGGGCGCGCTTCTGCGAGGAGTTCGGCCTCGCCGCCATGCGCGCCGATGAGCGCCTGGCGACCAACGCGCTGCGCGCCAAGGCGCGCGCCTGGCTGATCCCGGCGCTCGCCGAGGTGCTCGCCGCGCTGCCCCAGGCCGAGGTCGAGGCGCGCTGCGAGCGCTGCGGCATTTCCTGGGCACCGGTCGGGCGGCCGCGCGACCTGTTCGGGGATCCGCACCTGCTCGCTGGCGGGCTGCTGCAGACGGCGATCTCGGCGCTCGGCGGCGGCGAAGGGGCGATGGCCGGCCTGCCGGCCCTGCCGGTGGAATTCGGCCCCGGCCGCGCCCGCTCCGGCCTCACCCGCCAGCCACCCCGCATGGGCGAGCACAGCGCCGAGGTGCTGGAAGAGGCCGGCTACGGCGCGGCCGAGATCGCCGGCCTCGCGGCGCGGCGCATCATCGTCGGGCCCGCTGCCTGACGCCGCCGCGGGCCGCTACTCCGCGACCCCCAGCGCCGCCGGATGCGGGATGACGATGCCGCCGCGCACCTTCTCGATCAGCCCCTGCCGCGCCATCCCGGCCATCTCGCGCGACACCACCTCGCGCCGCGCGCCGATGCGTGCCGCCAGGTCGTGCTGCGCCGGCGGCGGGCTGACGATGCGCGCGCCGCCCTTGCCGGCGCCGCCCTGCCGCGGCCGCG
>JAIEOP010000363.1 GCA_019750465.1 Acetobacteraceae bacterium
CGGGGGTGGCGCTGGCGACGGCCGGCGCGGGCGCGCGGCGGCTGTTCGCGGCAGCCGATGCGCCGGTGCCGGTACCCGATCCTGCCGTGCCTGCGCTGCTGCCGGGCGGCTTCGCGCTGCGGCTGGAGGCGGTGCGCTTCGCCTGGGCGGCGGACCGCGCGCCGGTCTTCACGGCGCTGGACCTCGACATCCCGGAGGGGACGCATCTCGCGCTGCTCGGTCCCTCGGGCGCCGGCAAGTCCACGCTTGCGGCGCTGCTGCTGAAGCTGGCGGCGCCGCAGGGCGGGCGGATCACGCTGGGCGGGACCGACCTCGCCGACCTGGCAGCCGAGGATGTGCGGCGGCGCATCGCCTGCCTTGGCCAGGATGCGCGGCTGTTCGACGACAGCATCGCCGCCAACCTGCGCATCGCGGCGCCCCTGGCGCCGGAGGCGGCGCTGTGGCGGGCGCTCGACCGCGCCGGCATCGGCGAGCTGGTCCGCGCCCTGCCGGACGGGCTGGAGACGCAGTGCGGCGAGGGCGGGGCGCGGTTCTCCGGCGGCCAGGCGCGGCGGCTGGCGCTGGCGCGCGTGCTGCTCTCGGCCGCGCCGGTGGTGATCCTGGACGAGCCGACGGCGGGGCTGGACGCGGAGACGGAGCGTGCCTTCCTGGAGACCCTGGAGGCGCAGATGGCGGGGCGGACGGTGATCCTGATCACCCACCGGCTGGTGGGGGTGGAGCGGCCGACGCGGATCCTGCGGCTGGCGGGGGGGCAGGCGATTCCGGCGACGGGGTAGGACGCCTCCACCCCCACCCCGGCCCTCCCCCGCAGTGCGGGGGGAGGGAGGGACCGACGCGCTATACGGTGGGTGGCGTCTGTTCGACCTGCGGCGCCCCGCCGCCCTGGCTGCCGACTTGCGGCGCCGCGCCGCCCTTGATGGGGATGCGGTTGCTCTGCTCCGCCGCCTTGGCGGGGCGCGGCAGGGTCACGTGCAGCACGCCCTGCTCGAACCGGGCGGCGACGCTGCCCTGGTCCGGGACGAAGGGCAGGCGCAGGCTGCGCTGGAAGCGGCCATAGCTGCGCTCCTGCATGTGCACGCCCTTCTCCTCGGTCCTGCGCTCCTCGCGCTTCTCGCCGCCGAGGGTGAGCAGGTCGCCCTCCAGCGAGAGCTCGATATCGTCCTCCTTCACGCCGGGCAGCTCGGCGGTCACCTCCAGCCCCTGAGGCGTCTCCTTCACGTCGAGGCTGGGGGCGAAGCCCATGCCGAATCCGGCACGCAGCGAGGGCATGCCGCGGAAGGTGTCCTCCACGACGCGGCCGATCTCGCGCTGCAGATGGCTGAAGGGATCATCCGGCCGGCTCAGGTCGGAGCGGTTGCTGAGGAAGCGGGACAGCATGGCGGTTCTCCGTTCTTCCGGGGAATGCGCGCGCCGTGGCGGGCGCGCGGGACATTGGACGAGGTAGGATCGGCCGCCCTTGAGCGCGATCAAGGCGCGTCCTGCCGCACGCGGTCGTGAAGCGGTTCGGCCCGGCGCATCCGACCGTGCTATCGGGGCGTAACCGCAGCAGGCGCCGCCGCGAAACGCCACCCGGGGCGCCGCCCCGCCATTCGGAGTCCGCCCGACGTGTCAGCCCCTGTCCTCGCCCCGCCGAAGCCGCTCGATCCGGCAAAGTTCCGTGATCCACGGGTGACGGCGAAAGGGGAGGCGCGGGCTGTGGTGGCGCTCGCCGCGCTGCGCACGCTCTGGATCAACACCGGCACGCTCTGCAACATCACCTGCCGCAACTGCTACATCGAGAGCAGCCCGAAGAACGATGCGCTGGCCTACCTGGGCGCGGCGGAGGTGGCGGACTACCTCGACGAGATCGCGCGCGAGGGGCTGCCGGTGGAGGAGGTCGGGTTCACCGGGGGCGAGCCCTTCCTCAACCGTGCCCTGCCGGCGATGCTGCGCGACGTGCTGGGCCGCGGCCATCGCGCCCTGGTGCTGACCAACGCCATGAAGCCGATGCGCAACCACGCCGGCGCCCTGCTGGCGCTGCGGCGCGATTTCGGCGACCGCCTGACGCTGCGCGTCAGCCTCGATCACCACCGCGCCGAGGTGCATGACCTGGAACGGCAGGAGGGCAGCTTCGAGCAGGCGCTGGAGGGGCTCGCCTGGCTGGCGGGCGCGGGCTTCCGGGTGCATGTCGCGGGGCGTGCCGGCTTCGCCGGCCGCGGCGAGGACGCGGCGGCGATGCGGGCCGGCTTCGCCCGGCTGTTCGCCGCGCGCGGCATCCCGATCGATGCCGGGGACCCGGTGGCGCTGATGCTGTTCCCGGAGATGGACGCGGCGGCCGACGTGCCGGAGATCACCACCGCCTGCTGGGGCATCCTGAAGAAGAGCCCCGAGTCGCTCATGTGCGCCTCGGCGCGGATGGTGGTGAAGCGGCGCGGCGCGGCGCGGCCGACGGTGCTGGCCTGCACCCTGCTGCCCTACGACCCGCAATTCGAGCTGGGCGCGACGCTCGCGGAGGCGGCGCGGCCGGTCGCGCTGAACCATCCGCATTGCGCGACCTTCTGCGTCCTCGGCGGGGCGGCCTGTTCGCGGTAGCGAAGGCGCTGACCGCGACATTGACGCGAGGCGCGGATTCCCGGACCTATCGACCCCCTTCGCTTCCGGAGTCGCCGATGTCCCCGCGCCGTACCCTGCTCGCCCTCGCCGCCGCGCCCCTGCTGCTTGCCTCCTGCCAGGCCGGCATGGGCCCGGCGCCGCAGCGCTACGTGGTCTTCTTCACCGAGGACAGCGCGGCGCTGAACGAGAATGGCGAGCAGATCATCCGTACCGCCGCCGCGGCGGCCAGGGCGGCGCCCGCGGCGCGGATCACCGTGCTCGGCTTCGCCGGGCCGGCCGGCAGCGCGGCCTTCAACCAGGCGATCTCGGACGCGCGCGCGCGCCATGTCGCCGACACGCTGGTCCAGCAGGGCATCCCCGCCGGCCGGATCGACATCCGCCCCCGCGGGCCGGTGCCCTTCGAAGCGATGCCGACCGAAAGCCGGCGCGTCGAGATCGCCATCGGCGGGTAGCACCTGCGCGCCTGGTCGGCGGCAGCGCCGAGGGCTGCCGCGGACAGGCGGGACGCCATGCCCGGAAGACCCGCGGCGCCGCCCCGATGCGCCGTCGGATCGTGCCTGTGCTGACTCATTCGTGGCGGGCGGCTGACCTGGGGCGGACGATGTGCCATCACCCCCAGGCATGGCCGATTCCCTGACGCATCCGGACGACGCGGCGCGCGACGCCGGACATCCGGACCCCGGCGACGCCGACCCCGAGACCATCCTGCACCGCGTCTTCGGCTATCCCGGCTTCCGGGGCCGGCAGGCCGAGATCGTCCACCACGTCATCGACGGCGGCTCCGGCCTCGTCCTCATGCCGACGGGCGGCGGCAAGTCGCTATGCTTCCAGGTGCCGGCGCTGTGCCGGCCCGGCCTCGGCGTGGTGGTCTCGCCGCTGATCGCGCTGATGGAGGACCAGGTCGCGGCGCTGCGCCAGCAGGGTGTCGCCGCCGCGGCGCTGCACTCCGAGCTGGCGGAGGAGGACGCCCGCGCGGTGCGGCGCGACCTGGCGCGCGGCGCGATGAAGCTGCTCTATGTCTCGCCCGAGCGGTTGCTGCTCGACGGCACGCTGGAGTGGCTGGATCGCGCGCGGCTCGCGCTGTTCGCGATCGACGAGGCGCACTGCGTCAGCCAGTGGGGGCATCACTTCCGGCCGGAATACCGCGGCCTGACCGTGCTGGCCGGGCGCTTTCCGGGCGTGCCGCGGCTGGCGCTGACCGCCACCGCCGACCCGCGCACCGCCGAGGACATCCGAGGCCAGCTCGGCCTGCTCGATGCGCCGGTGTTCCGCGGCGGCTTCGACCGGCCGAACATCCTGATCGCCGCGACGCCGCGCGAGCAGGAGCGGGCGCAGCTGCGCTCGTTCATCAGGGGCGCCGGCGGTCCCGGCGCCGGAATCGTCTACTGCGCGACCCGCGCCAGGACCGAGCAGACCGCCCAGTGGCTGCGCGCCGACGGGCACGACGCCATGGCCTTCCACGCCGGCATGGAATCAGCGGCGAAGCGTGAGGCGCATCGCCGCTTCTCGCGCGGCGACCAGGTGATCATGGCGGCGACCATCGCCTTCGGCATGG
Source organism: Acetobacteraceae bacterium (assembly GCA_019750465.1). Lineage (GTDB taxonomy): Bacteria > Pseudomonadota > Alphaproteobacteria > Acetobacterales > Acetobacteraceae > JAIEOP01. The sequence goes on from JAIEOP010000363.1 coordinate 4,148, forward strand.
GCATCGACCGGCCCGACGTGCGCTGGGTCGCGCATACCGACCTGCCGAAGAGCCCGGAGAGCTGGTACCAGGAGATCGGCCGCGCCGGCCGTGACGGCGCGCCGGCGCGCGCCCTGCTGCTCTACGGCGCCGGCGACATCGCACTGGCCCGGCACCGCATCCAGGAAGGCCCGGCGACCGAGGAGCAGAAGCGCATCGAGCGCGGCCGGCTGGATGCGATGGTGGCGATCGCGGAGGCGGCGACCTGCCGGCGCCGGATCCTGCTGCGCTGCTTCGGCGAGGACACGGCCGCGGAGGCCTGCGGCGCCTGCGATGTCTGCCTCGCCCCGCCGCGGATGTGGGACGGCACGGTGGCGGCGCAGAAGCTGATCTCCGCCGTGCTGCGCACCGGGCGCCGCTTCGGCGTGGCGCATGTCGTGGATGTGCTGCGCGGACGGATGACCGACAAGGTGGCGCAGTTCGCGCATGACCGGCTGCCCACCTTCGGCGTCGGTGCCGACCTGCCGGACCAGGCCTGGCGCAGCGTGGCGCGCCAGCTCGTCGCCCGCGGGGCGCTGGACGTCGCGGTGGAGAACCATGGCGAGCTGGTGCCGACCGATGCGGCGCGGCCGATCCTGAAGGGCGAGGAGCGGGTGATGCTGCGCGAGGAGGTGATGGCGCCGGGCGCCGCCCCCCGCCCCGCGCGCGGCGCGTCGGCCGAGCCCGCCATGGCCGGCGACGCGCTGTTCGACGCGCTGCGTGCCTGGCGCAAGCGCGAGGCGGCCGAGCAGGGCGTGCCGGCCTATGTGATCTTCCAGAACGACACCCTGGCCGCCATCGCCGCGGCACGGCCACGCGACGCGGCGGCGCTGGCGGAGATCCCGGGCGTCGGCCGCAGCAAGCTGGACCGGTACGCGGAAGCCGTGCTCCGCATCCTGCGGGGGCAGGCCGAGGGCTGAGCGCCGCGCCGTCTGCTGGTCAAGCCCGGTGCCTTGTGTAACCAATGCCGCAATGGTCCGCCGGGGTGCAGGCTCCGGCCGGCGGGGGAACGCGGCGATGGCGCAGCAGGCCGGTGCGGCCCAGGGGACGGGGCCCGGGACGACGCGCAGCGCACTGGGTGTCGTTGCCGCGACCGTCGCGGTCTCGGCGGTCGGCATGGCCTTCGTGGTCGCCGCCGCCCTCGCCGTGATCTTCGCCGACCTGGAGGACGGCATCGCGCTGGGGCTGACGGCCTTCGGCGTCGTGCTGGGGCTTAATCTTGCCGTCTGGATCGGGCGGCGCGTGGCGCGGTCGCTGGTGGCGCTCACCCGGGAAGCCGAGGCGATGCGGGCGCTCGAGACCGGTCCGGTGGTGCCCGTGGCCAGCGGGCTGGCGGAGCTCGACCGGCTCGGCGACGCGATGCGGCAGATGAAGCACGCGCTCGGCGTCTTCGGCGTCTATATCCCGCGCGACTTGGTGCGTCAGCTGCTTTCCCAGGGCACCGAGATCCGGCTCGGCGGCGAGCGCCGCCAGGTGACCGTGATGTTCAGCGACATCGAGGACTTCACCCGCATCGCCGAGGGAATGGAGCCCGAGGAGCTGATGCGCATGGTCTCCGGCTACTTCGAGCTGGTGACGGCGGAGCTGCTGCACAGCGGGGCCACCATCGACAAGTACATCGGCGACGCGGTGATGGCGCTGTGGAACGCGCCGCGGCGCGACCTCGCGCATGCGCTGCACGGCTGCCACGGCGTGCTGCGCGCCAGGCTGGCTGCGGAGGAGCTGGCGGACCGGCTGGTTGCGCGCGGGAAGCCACGCTTCCGCACCCGTTTCGGGCTGCACAGCGGGCAGGCGGTGGTCGGCAATGTCGGCTCGTCGGACCGGATGAACTACACGGCAATCGGCGCCACGGTGAACCTCGCCTCGCGGCTGGAGGCGCTGAACCGCATCTATGGCACGCAGATCCTGGCCTCCGAGGCGACCCTGCGCGGCGCAGGCGGCAGCTTCGTGTTCCGCGCCGTGGACCTGGTGATGCCGAAGGGCACCGGGGAGGCAGTGGCGATCCACGAGCTGATCGGCCTCGGCGGCGCACGCAACCCCGAGGACGCCCCGCTGGTCGTGGACCGCGGGCTGCTGGATCGCCTGCCGGCCTGGGAGGAGATGATCCGATGCTACCGCGCCGCGCGGTTCGAGGCCGCGTCTGCCGCGCTGACGCGCTTCGGCGGTGCCACCGCGGATTCGCTGGCCGCCCTCTATGCCGGGCGCATCGCCGCGCTGCGCGCCGCGCCGCCGGAGCCGGGGTGGACGCCGGTGGTGGGGTACGATCAGAAATAGCCCGGGGCGGCGGTCATCGGCGGCGCCGCACCAGCGCGAGCAGCGCCGCGCCGAGCGCCGCCATGCCGAACACGCCGAGCCGCCGTTGCCGCGCCGGCCTCGCCGGCGCGGGCGGCGGCACCGCCGGATCGGGCGTGGTGCTGCGCAGTCCGGCCCAGGCGCGGGTGAACTCCGCGCCGAGCAGGAAGATCTGCGCCGAGTAGAACACCCAGAGCAGCACCACCATCAGCGACCCGGTCGCCCCGTAGGCCGAGGCGACGGCGCTGCTGCCGATGTACCATCCGATCAGCGACTTGCCGATGGTGAAGAGGAAGGCGGTGGCCAGCGCGCCGACCGCGACGTCGCGCCACGCCAGCGGCCGGTCGGGGAGGATCTTGTAGATCGCCGCGAAGAGCAGCGTGGTCATGAGGAAGGAGGTGGTGAAGTTCAGCGCCGAGAGCATCACCGGCCAGCCCGGCAGGTAGCCGCCGGCCCAGGTGCCGAAGGCGGCGATCGCCGTGCTGGCGAACAGCGAGACCAGCAGCAGGAAGCCGGTCGCGCCGACCAGCCCAAGGCTGAGGGCTCGGGCGCGCAGGAAGGCCGTTATGGTGTCGCTTTGCGGCGGCGGCGCGCGCCAGATTGCGTTCAGTGCCGCCTGCAGTTCGGCGAAGACGCCGGAGGCGGTGATGATCAGCACCACCAGCCCGAGCAGCGTGGCAACGCCGCCCGTTCCGGGGCGCGCCGCGGACTGGATGAGGCCCTGGACGGCCAGCGCGCCGGTCTCGCCGAGCAGCCCGGTGAGCTGAGCCGCCACCGCGCCTTCCACCGCCTGACGGCCGAAGGCGAGGCCGGCGAGGGCGGTGGCGATCACCAGCAGCGGCGCGATGGAGAAGACCGTGTAGTAGGCGATCGCCGCGCCGCGGCTCATCGCCTCGTCTTCGATGTAGCCCTCGATGGTCGCGCGCAGCAGCGACCAGGCGCGCCTCGGCATGCCGGCTGCCCCCTCCGCGCTCGGCGAACGGTTGCGGAGGCGGAGAGTTGCCTGGGGCGTCCCGTGCCGGGCTGGTCCGACCGGCCCGGATGCGGCATGGTCGGTCGCGTCACGCCCCGGGGCAACGACCCCGATGCCAGGGAGATCCGCGATGATCGGCCGCCGCGAATCGCTTGCACTCGTCCCCGCCCTGGCCATGGCGGGGCTCGTCGCGCATGCCGCGCCGGCAGGGGCGCAGGCGGCACCCTGGCCGAACCGCACCCTTCGCATGATCATCCCCTGGCCGCCGGGCCAGGCCACCGACATCGTCGGCCGCCTCGCCGGGCAGCGCCTGACCGAGCGCCTCGGCCAGACGGTGGTGCCGGAGAACCGGCCCGGCGCCGGCGGGCAGATCGGCACGGACCTCGTCGCGAAGTCGCCACCGGACGGCACCACCATCCTCTCCGCCTCGATCGGGCCGATCACCTTCCAGCCCCTGGTGGCCCGGCCGCCCTATGACGTGGAGCGGGAGCTGGCACCGATCTGCATCTTCGGATTCGCCCCCTTCATGCTGCTGGTGAAGCCCGACTTCCAGGCGCAGGACGTGCCGGGCTTCCTGCGGCTGCTGAAGGCCAACCCCGGCAGGTACACGCACAACTCCTCGGGCGTCGGCGGGGCGCAGCACCTGGTCACCGCGCTGTTCCTGGCCAAGGCGGGGGTGGAGGCGCTGCACGTGCCGTTCCAGGGCAGCGGCCCGGCGCTGGCGGCGCTGCTCGGCGGGCAGGTGG
>JAIEOP010000498.1 GCA_019750465.1 Acetobacteraceae bacterium
AAGCAAGCAGGATGGAACAACGCCTTCCTGAAAAAGCTGCTGGCCGCATTCGGCACAGCTCAAATGCGATAGCCCTGAGCGCGATCTGGTGAGCCCTTTGCGCGGCGACGGGGCTGGCCGGGACGTCGTCGCCGCAGGCGGCGATCTCTCGCCCGAGGCGCGGCGGGTGCCTGCCGGAAGCGGCCCGCGGCAGGGTGTGGGCCATGGGCCTGAAGGTGGCGGGTGCGTGCTCGGTCCGGACACCGCGGCCGTCGTCGCGGACGCTCATGTCCATGACCCGGCATGTCCATGACCCGGCATGTCCATGACCCGGTGCGGGCTGTCTTCGACGGCCCGATGGCTGCGCCTGATCGGCCCGGGAAGGGCCGCCGGCGTGACCGGCGGGGTGCGATGGACCCGCGTCGCCCGCGCGGCCATCCGGGCGACGAAGCAGCGCGGGGACTGCTCGGCATCCCGGGCGGCGAGGATAACGCCGAGCCGATCATGCGGAGGACCGATACAGGTTCGGCAACCCAGCCCCCCGCCGCGCGATCATTCGCCCGGGTGTCACGCTTTGGGCAGGCGGTTCGACTTGACTCCGATCGAAACATAGGGCCTCAATGAGAACAAAACAGGGACATACGAATCGCGTGCGCACATGCTGAGGAAGCCTGATCAACCCCGTTGGATCGCACCGGCCCGGCTCGGCGGCCCCGCAATGAAAGCCGGTGCGCCTGGCGGGAATTCGCCTCCCGCGGAGCTGTGCGCGCATGCGGCGCTGCACGAGTTCTATCCGGCAGCCCCGGGAGATGCCGCCGCTGCCATCGGCTTCGCGGCCGCCGCGGCGGCCCTTGCGGCCGGGGATCGTTTCATTCTTTGGGTCTGCGAAGACATCGCCCGCGACGATCCCGTCCGGCTTCATCCGTCCGGCCTGGCGGCCCTGGGGCTCGATCCCGCGCGCCACGTGCTCGTGCGGGCGCGGAGCGTGCCCGACGTTCTGCGGGCCGGCGTGGAGGCCGCGCGCTGCGGCGCCCTGGGCGCGGCCGTGATCGAGGTGCGGGGCGAGGCGCGCCAGCTCGACCTGACGGCGAGCCGGCGTCTCTCCCTGGCGGCGCAGGCCTCCGGCGTGCCCGTCCTCATGGTTCGCCTCGCCGCGCATCCGGTTTCCAGCGCGGCCTGGACACGCTGGCTCGTGCGGTCGGCGCCGTCGCGCGCGCTCGCCGCCGACGCGCCGGGCTGCCCCGCATACGATCTGACCCTGCTGCGCCATCGCGGCGGCGTGGCGGCGGGTGCATGGCGCATGGAGTGGGACCGTGATCGCAGATGCTTCGAGGAACGGACCTCCGGAGGGGGCGCGCCGCTATCTCGCGGCGTGGTTTCCGTTCCTGCCGACCGACCGCCTGCGACGGAGACCGGGCTTCGGCGTGCCGTCTGACGCACCCTTCGCGCTGATCGAGAAGGTCGGCGGCGCCTTGCGTCTCCTCGCGGTCGATCGGAAGGGCAGGGAGGAGGGCCTTGTGCCCGGCCTCACCTTGGCGGACGCGCGCGCACGCACCCCCGGGCTGGCGGCAATGCCGGCCGACACCCGGGCAGACGCGGAATTCCTCAAGGCCCTGGCGGAGGCGTGCGATCGGTTCTCGCCCGCAGTCGCGCTCGACCCGCCGGACGGGCTTCTCCTCGACGTGACGGGATGCGCGCATCTGTTCGGCGGAGAGGCCGCCTTGCAGGGCGAGGTCATGGCGCATCTGCGGCGGTTCGGCGCCGAGGTGCGCATCGCGCTCGCGGGCACGCCCGATGGCGCTCGCGCGCTCGCGCGCTTCGCCGACCGGACATTGGGTCAGCCCGAGGACGAGGCAGCCTGCCTGCGCCAGCTCCCGGTCGCGGCGCTCGGCGTCGACGCCGGGACGATCCAGGCCCTGCTGCGCGCCGGGCTCCGGACCATCGCAGATCTCGACGACCGTCCGTCGACGATCCTGGCCTCGCGCTTCGGCGAGACGCTGATCCGCAGCCTCGGCCGCACGCTCGGCCGCGAGGACCGCCGCATCACGACGTTGCGGCCCCTGCCTGCCTGCCGGGCCGAGCGGCGCTTCGCGGAACCGCTGATGCAGCGCGACGGCCTGGAGATGGTGCTTGATCATCTCGTCGTTGAGGTCGCGCGGCAACTGGAGGCGCGGGGCGCCGGCGGGCGCGTCTTCGTGGCGAGCTTCTTCCGCAGCGACGGCGCGACCCGCCGCGTCGCCGTCGAGACCGGACGGGCGATCCGCGATGCCGGGGCGCTTCGCCGCCTCTGCCGGGAGCGCCTCGATGCGCTCGCCGACCCACTCGATCCGGGCTTCGGGTTCGATGGCCTGAGGCTCGCCGTGCCGGTGATCGAGCCGCTGGAGATGACGCAGATCGATTTCGGAGGCGGCGCCGCCCTGGATGATGCCCTCGGCAACCTCCTCGATCGTCTCGCCGCGCGGTTCGGCCGCGACCGCGTGCAGCGCTTCGTCCCGCGCGATACGCATGATCCTGACCGCGAAGCGCGACGCGTTCCGGCCCTGGACGTCGCCCGCATCTCGCATCCGGCACGCTGGCCGGAGGCCGAGCCGGGTGAACCACCGCTCCGGCCGATCCTTTGGTTCGATCCGCCGCAGCCGATCGACGTCATGGCCGAAGTGCCCGATGGTCCGCCCGCGCGGTTCCGCCGGCGTCGCGTCCTTCACGACGTCGCTCTCGCCGAAGGGCCCGAACGCATCGCGCCCGAATGGTGGCGGCAGGGCAGCGAGCGCGGGACGCGGGACTATTATCGCGTCGAGGACACCGAGGGGCGGCGCTTCTGGGTCTTCCGGCGCGGCCTCTACGGCGAAACGGAATGTCCGCGCTGGTTCCTGCACGGACTCTTCTCGTGAGCGCCTATGCCGAACTCGTCTCCGCGACGAATTTCTCCTTCCTGCGCGGCGCCTCGCCGCCTGGGGACATGGTTCTCACGTCCGTCCTGCTCGGCCAGGCTGGCCTCGGCATCGCCGACCGGAACTCGGTGGCGGGCGTGGTTCGCGCCCATGTTGCCCTGCGCGAGTTGCGCGAGGAGGGAACGCCGCCCCCGGAGAAGATGAGGGAGGGCTCGGGCCCAGGCGAATACCTCTTCGTCGAGCCGCGTTTCGCGCACGCGCCGCCCATCGCGCGCAAAGCGCTGAAGGCACTGGCCCGCGGCTTCAAGCTCGTTGTCGGCGCGCGTCTCGTCTTCGCCGACGGGACCCCGGAGATCGTCGCCCACGCCGCGACGCGCGAGGGCTGGGGACGCCTCTGTCGCCTGTTGACGGTCGGCAACCGCAGGGCGGGGAAGGGCGGATGCATCCTGCATCTGCCCGATCTCCTCGCCTCCGCAGACGGCTTGCTGCTCATCGTCCTGCCGCCCACGCGCAAGGACGGTCTGCCGAGCCTTCTTTCCGCCCTGAACGAGGCGGCGCCGGGCGCCGTCTGGCTCGGCGCGACGATGCACCGGCGCGGCGGCGATCGCCGTCGCCTGGCCGGGTTGGCGGCGCTGGCCCAGGCGGCGCGGACGCCGCTGCTCGCCGTCAACGATGCGCTCTACGGCGCGCCGGAGGACCGCGATCTGCAGGACGTGCTGGTCTGCATCCGCGAGGGCATCACGATCGAGGATGCGGGCCGCCGGCTCGAGGCAAGCGCGGAACGCCACCTGAAATCCCCCGATGAGATGGCGCGCCTGTTCCGCGACGTGCCCGCAGCCATCGCCGAAACGGCGGCCTTCCGGGATCGGGTCGATTTCTCGCTCGGCCAGCTCCGCTACGAATACCCCGACGAGCCCGTGCCACCGGGCCGCACGGCGCAGGGCTGGCTGACGGAGCTGACCTGGCGACGAGCGGCCCTGCGCTATCCCGAAGGCGTGCCGCCCAAGGTCGTGACGCTGATCTCGGACGAGCTTTCCCTGATCGAGCGCCTCGGCTACGCGCGGTATTTCCTGACCATCCACGACATCGTCCAGTTCGCGGAAGGCCAGGGCATCCTCTGCCAGGGACGCGGATCGGCGGCCAACTCCGCTGTCTGCTACGCGCTCGGCATCACCGCGGTCGATCCGGTTGAGCACGACCTGCTCTTCGCGCGCTTCATTTCGGAGGAGCGCCGCGAGCCGCCCGACATCGACGTCGACTTCGAGCACGAGCGCCGCGAGGAGGTGATCCAGCACATCTACGGCAAGTACGGCCGCCATCGTGCCGGCATCATCGCGACCGTCATCCATTACCGGCCGCGCAGCGCGATCCGGGACGTCGGCAAGGCGCTCGGCCTCACCGAGGACGTGACTTCGCGCCTCGCCGGCACGCAATGGGGAAGCTGGGGCACGGACATCGTCGACGACCAGGTGCGCCAGGCCGGGCTCGATCCCACCAACCCGATGATCCGGCGCGCCGTCGATTTCGCCGTCCGGTTGCTCGGCTTTCCGCGTCATCTGTCCCAGCATGTCGGTGGCTTCGTGCTCGCAAGCGGGCGGCTGGACGAGACCGTGCCGATCGGCAACGCCGCGATGAGGGACCGCACCTTCATCGAATGGGACAAGGATGACGTCGACGCGCTGGGCCTCATGAAGGTGGATGTGCTCGCGCTCGGCATGCTGACCTGCATCCGCAAGGCGCTCGACCTGATGCGCGCGCACGGGATCGGCGATTACGGCCTCGCCGACGTGCCGAAGGAGGATCCCGCCGTCTACGACATGCTCTGCGCGGGCGACTCGATCGGCGTCTTCCAGGTCGAGAGCCGGGCGCAGATCAACATGCTGCCGCGCCTGAAGCCGCGCTGCCTGTATGACATCGTCGTCCAGGTCGCGATCGTGCGCCCCGGGCCGGTCCAGGGAAACATGGTCCACCCCTATCTGCGCCGCCGCGCCGGAGCCGAGGCGCCCGAGTTCCCCGCGCCCGCTCCGCCGCATGATCCCGGCGAGTTGCGGGGCGTGCTCGGCAAGACACTCGGCGTTCCCCTGTTCCAGGAGCAGGCCATGAGGCTCGCCATGGTGGCCGCCGAGTTCAGCGATGTCGAGGCCAACCAGCTGCGGCGCGCCATGGCGACGTTCCGCAACGTCGGAACCATCGGGCGATTCGAGACGATGATGGTCGAGCGCATGGCCGCCCGCGGCTATGATCGCGGCTTCGCCCAGCGCTGCTTCGACCAGATCAAGGGCTTCGGTTCCTACGGCTTCCCCGAGAGCCACGCGGCATCCTTCGCCAAGCTCGTCTATGTCTCTTCCTGGATCAAATGCCATCATCCCGCGGTCTTCGCCTGCGCGCTGCTGAACGCGCAGCCGATGGGCTTCTACGCCCCGGCCCAGATCGTGCGGGACGCGCAGGAGCACGGCGTCGAGGTGCGCGCCGTCGACGTGAACGCCAGCCGTTGGGACAGCACGCTCGAACGCGGCGGCGATGGCGCGCTCGCGCTGCGGCTCGGCTTCCGCCAGGTCGGGGGGCTGGGGCAGGCCGAGATGGATCGCCTCGTCTCGGAACGCCGCGACGGCTACGCCGACATCGAGACGCTCGCCGGGCGGGGACGCCTGTCGGGCCGCGCGCTGCGCGCGCTCGCCGATGCCGATGCCTTTCGCTCGATGGAGCTCGACAGGCGCGTCGCGCTTTGGGCGATCCGTCGCCTGCCGGACGGCGACCCGCTGCCGCTCTTCGCCGCGGCCGACGCACGGGAACTGGCGCCCGAGCCCGATGCGCGCCTTCCCGACATGTCGCTCGGCAGGCATGTCGCCGCCGACTACCAGACCCTCCGGCTCTCCTTGAAGGGTCACCCCATGGGCCTGCTGCGCGACGTCTTCCGACGCGAGGGCTTCGGGACGGCTCGGGAGGCGGCCGGGGGCCGGGACGGCACCTGGGTCCGCACCGCCGGCATCGTGCTGGTGCGTCAACGGCCCGGCAAGGGCAACGCCATCTTCGTGACGCTCGAGGACGAGACGGGCATCGTCAATCTCGTGCTCTGGACCCGGATCTTCGAACGCTTTCGGAAGGCGGTCATGGGCGCGCGCCTCATGGCCGCCGAAGGCCGCCTGCAGAAGAGCCCCGAAGGTGTCGTGCATCTGATGACCGGACGAGTCTTCGACCGTAGCGCCGAACTCGATCGCCTGTCCGGTCTCGCCGGCGGCCCTCCGGTGGAGAATCCCCTCACGCGCGCCGACGAAATCAAGCACCCGCAAGTCCCGCGCGGCGGCCGCCACCCCCGCGACGTCCGCATCCTGCCGAAGTCGCGTGATTTCCATTGAGCGATCGAGACGCGCAAGCAGCGCGCCGCCGTCATCGCCATGCTGAAGACCATCTTCGCGCAGGAGACCAAACCCGAGGCTGTGACGCAGTGGAACACCGTCGCCGGCGCGCTCCGCGAGAAGCAGCCGAAGCTCAGCGCCATGATGGACGCCTCCCGCGGGGACGTTCTCGCCTCCATGGATTTCCCCGAGGAGCACTGGCCGCAGATCGCCAGCACCAACCCCCTGGAACGCCTCAACAAGGGTGCAAGGCACTGCCTTGCACAGGCGCCGCGCCGATGTCGTCGGCATCTTCCCCAACGACGACGCCATCTTCCGCCTCGTCGGTGCCAGGATGCCCGAGATCAACGACGAGCGGGCCGCCGCACGGCGCTCCGTGACCCTGGAAGGCCTCCCCGGTATCCTGCATACCGACGCCGTCAGGCGGCCCGCCGCGGCCGCCTGATCACCCTCGAGCCTCTCCGAGGATCGGCGGTCTTGCACCACGCGCCGGGGCACGATCTGACAAAAAAGCCCGCGAGGCCAATGACCTGCGGGCGTAATGAGCGATTTCGGGTATTTACGGGTATGCTGCTGGACAGGATTGAACTGTCGACCTCTCCCTTACCAAGGGAGTGCTCTACCACTGAGCTACAGCAGCGAACCGGGCGCGATGCCGTGGCTGTCCTAGCCCCCGGCCAGGCATGCGGCAAGCCCTGCGGTGCCAGCCGTGCAATTCGCCAGCCGTGCAATTCGCCAGCCGTGCAATTCCCCAGCCGTGCAATTCCCCAGCCGTGCAATTCCAAGGTCCATCCTGCCGATTGCCTTGGCGACCGGGCCGTCCCGTGGGAGAGGGGGGGATGACGCCTCCCGCAGAGCCGCCCCGGGCCGGCACCACGGCGCAGCCCGCCACCGTCACCCCCTGTACCTGGCCGCGCCAGGGCCGCGCCGCCATCCTGGTCACCGGCGCGTCGTCCGGCATCGGCGCGGAGCTCGCCCGCGTTGCGGCGCGGGAGGGAATCGAGATGGTGCTCATCGCCCGCTCGGCCGTGCCGCTGCTGGCGCTGGCCGCCGAGATCGGCGCCGCCGGGCCGCAGGCCCACGCGCTGCCGCTCGACCTGACCGGGTCCGGGGCGGTGGCGGCCCTCGGCGCGGCGCTGGCCGAGCGCGGCCTCTGCTGCGAGGTGCTGGTGAACAATGCCGGCTACGGCCTGCTCGGCGACATCGCTTCGCTCGATCCGGCGGCGCAGCTCGGCATCCTCGACCTCAACCTGCATGCAGCGGCGGCGCTGATGCTCGCGGCGCTGCCGGGAATGCTGGCGCGTGGCCGGGGGGGCGTCCTCAACGTGGCCTCCGTCGCTGGCTTTCTCCCGGGGCCGGGCATGGCGATGTACTATGCCTCGAAGGCCGGGCTGCGCTCGCTGTCGGAGGCGCTGTGGGCTGAGACACGCGGCACCGGCGTTGCCGTGACCTGCCTGTGCCCGGGCCCGGTGCTTACGCCCTTCCTCGATCGCGCCGGGACGCGCGACGTGCGGCTGTTCCGCATGCTGCCGAAGGCGGATGCGCGGCGGGTGGCGGAGCGTGGCTGGCGCGGCTTCCGGGCCGGCCGCCGGCTGGTGCTGCCCGATGCCGGGGCCTGGATCACCGCCGTCGGCGCACCGCTGCTGCCGCGCGCGCTGCTGCTGCCCATCGTGCGGCGGCTGCAGGGCGGACGGGCTTGACGCGGCCGGGCAAGGCCGGCACCTGACCACGCGATGGCGAGGCCCCCGAAACCGCCCGGCACCCCGCCGGGTGTCGCGACGCCGAGCGACCGCGAGGCCCGGCTGGCCGCGGCGCTGCGCGCCAACCTGCGCCGCCGCAAGGCGCAGGCGCGGGGCCGCAACGCCCAGCCCCCGAAACCGCCGCGGTCTTCCACGAAGGACTGATACCAACTCGGTCAAAGGCTGACCCATGCGGCGCGCCAGATGGCGCGCCGAGGCCGCGGACGCGGCCCGCGC
>JAIEOP010000499.1 GCA_019750465.1 Acetobacteraceae bacterium
AGCGTTTCGCGGCGCCCGTTCAGCCGATAGTCGTAGCGGAACGAGATCGCTCCTGACGGCAGGACCGCGACATACATACCGTCACGGTCAGCAATCTTGTACGATTTGTCTTTCGGTTTCAGCCGCTTGATGGCGATATCGGTGAGCATGGCATCCTCCTCAGCGACTACGATACGCCCCGCTCCAGGGCCGTCCATACCGTCAGAGCCGATACCGTCAATCCTATCAAAAGGTTCAACAAATTCAGCGCGTTGTCCGTGAAATTTGGATCGCGTTTGATGGATCTCCAGGCGGACAAGCTTCAACACGCCGGCACTGCCCGCCAGATGATACCGTCAATGATGCCGTCAGATCAACGCGCTTGCACACGATAGATCGTGAAGCATCTCACCAGATAATATCAATGATTTTAGCTACTTAGCGCCGTTCGCGCGATAGGTCTCGAACCATACCGAAGCCTATCGCATCACTCCCACTCGATGGTCCCCGGCGGCTTCGACGTCACGTCGTAGGTCACCCGGTTCACGCCCCGCACCTCGTTTACGATGCGGTTCGCCACCCGCGCCAGGAATCCCATATCGAAGGGGTAGACATCCGCCGTCATGCCATCCGTGCTGGTCACTGCCCGCAGCGCGCAGGCCATGTCGTAGGTGCGCCCATCGCCCATCACGCCGACGCTGCGCACCGGCAGCAGCACGGCGAAGGCCTGCCAGATCGCGTCGTAGAGGCCGGCCGCGCGGATCTCCTCCAGGTAGATCGCATCCACCTTGCGCAGCAGGTCGGCCTTCTCGCGCGTCACCTCGCCGGGGATGCGGATGGCAAGCCCCGGTCCCGGGAAGGGATGCCGGCCGACGATCGCCTCCGGCAGGCCGAGCTCGCGGCCCAGCACGCGGACCTCGTCCTTGAACAGGTCGCGCAGCGGCTCGACCAGCGCCATGCGCATGTGCTCCGGCAGGCCGCCCACGTTGTGGTGCGACTTGATCGTCACCGAAGGCCCGCCGGTCGCCGAGACGCTCTCGATGACGTCCGGGTAGAGCGTCCCCTGGGCCAGGAAATCGGCGCCACCGAGCGTCGCCTGCTCCTCCTCGAAGACCTCGATGAAGAGGCGGCCGATGGTCTTGCGCTTCGCCTCGGGGTCGATCACGCCGGAGAGCTGGCCGAGGAAGAGGTCGGACGCATCGCGGTGGACCAGGCGGATGTTGAAGCGGTCGCGGAAGGTGCGCACGACGTCCTCCGCCTCGCCGGCGCGCATCAGCCCGTGATCGACGAAGATGCAGGTGAGCTGGTCGCCGATCGCCTCGTGGATCAGCACGGCCGCGACGCTGGAGTCGACGCCGCCGGAGAGGCCGCAGACCACCCGCCCCCTGCCCACCTGGGCGCGGATGCGCGCCACCTGCTCCTCGCGGAAGCCGGCCATCGTCCAGTCGCCGGTGCAGCCGCAGACGCCATGGGTGAAGTTGCGCAGCAGCGCCGCGCCGTGCGGGGTGTGCACCACCTCCGGGTGGAACATGGTGCCGTAGAAGTGCCGCGCATCGTCGGCGATGACGGCGAAGGGCGCGCCCTCGCTGCTGGCGACGCTGCGGAAGCCCGGCGGCAGCGCGGTGATGCGGTCGCCATGCGACATCCACACCTGCTCGCGCGTGCCCCTCGCCCAGACGCCCTGGGTGATGGCGCATTCGCCGGTGACGTCGACGAAGGCGCGGCCGAACTCGCGATGCTCCGACCCCTCCACCGTGCCGCCGAGCTGCGCCGCCATGGCCTGCTGGCCGTAGCAGATCCCGAGAATGGGCAGGCCCATGCCAAAGATGGCGTCCGGCGCGCGTGGGCTCGCTCCCTCGTTCACGCTGGCCGGCCCGCCCGAGAGGATGATGCCCCGCGGCGCGAAGCCGCGGATGCGTGCCTCCGGCGCATGGCTGTAGGGCCAGATCTCGCAATAGACGCCGGATTCGCGGAGGCGCCGCGCGATCAGCTGCGTCACCTGGCTGCCGAAGTCGAGGATCAGGATGCGGTCGTGCCGGCTCGGGGCGTCGGTCATGGCGGGGGCTTGCACCATTGGCCGCCCCCGCGGCAAGCGCCTTGCGCGTCAGCCCTCCCGCGCCGGTGCCGTCGCCGCCAGCAGCGTGTCGATCGGGTCCCAGGCGAAGGCAAGCTGGTCCAGCGCCAGTCCGGCGAAGCGGATCGATTCGCGCGCGACCGGCCGCCCGCCGAGCCGCAGGTAGAACCAGCGGGTCGGATTCGCCTCCAGCACCCACAGCATCACGGACCGGCACCCCACCGCGGCGAGGTGCGCCGCCATGGCCCGCATCAGCCGCCGGCCGATACCGCGTTCGCGGTAGTCGTCCAGCACGTAGAGTGTCTCCACTTCGCCCTGACCGAGTCCGGGGCGCCGCGCCCGCCCGCCGGAGACGAAGCCGATCACCACGCCGCCGTCACGCCCGTCCAGGCCGGGCGGCGCGTCCGTCCCCGAGGCGACGGCAACGAAGATGGCGTGCCCGTCGCGCCGGTCGGCGATCGCCTGCTGGTAGCCGCCCGCGTGCCGCATGGCCGAGAGGCCGGCGAGGTACTCCTCCGGCAGCACGCCGGCATAGGCGCTGCGCCAGGTGGCGACATGCACGGCCCCGATGGCGGCGGCATCGGATGGGCGGGCGCGGCGGATCGCGATCATGCGCGGCACCACTCCTCTCGCACGCGCCGCACCGCGCGATGGAGCCCGACCGCCATGCGGCCTACGACGCGCATCGCTCCCGGATCGCCAGGCACCGCCACGCTCAGCCGGGCGGGGCGCGGCGCAGCACGGCGGCGAAGAAGCCGTCCGTGCCATGGCGGGCGGGGCTCAGCAGCAGATTCGGCCCGGCTGCCGCGGGGCAGGATGGCGGCGCGCCCGGCAGCCGCGCCCCCGCCCAGGCTCCGGCCAGCGGCAGCGGCATGAAATCGGGTCGGCGGGCGAGAAAGGCGGTCACCTGGCCCTCATCCTCTTCGGGCAGCAGCGAGCAGGTAGCGTAGACGAGCAACCCCCCGGGCCGCACAAGTTCCGCCGACATGGACAGAATTTCACCTTGCTTTGCCAATAGGGCAGCGAGGTCCCCGGCACCCGTCCGCGTGCGCGCATCCGGGTTGCGGCGCCAGGTTCCCGTTCCCGTGCAAGGCGCGTCAACGAGCACGCGATCGAACTGTCCGGCCCGGCGCTTTGCCCACTTGTCGCCCGCCACCAGCAGGTGCCGCTCGGCATTGTCCACGCCGGCACGGCGCAGCCGGAGCGCGGCGCCTTCGAGCCGCGGCGCGTTGACGTCGCAGGCGGTGATGCGGCCGCGGTTGGCCATCACGGCCGCCATGGCCAGCGTCTTGCCGCCGGCGCCCGCGCAGAGGTCGCAGACCCGCAACCCCGGCTGCGCATCGGCCAGCGCGGCGATGATCTGGCTGCCCTCGTCCTGCACCTCGACAAGCCCTGCGCGATAGGTCGCGCTGCCGGTCACCGGCCGGCGCGAGGGGATGCGCAGGCCCCAGGGCGAGATCGGCGTGGGTTCGGTATCGATCCCCTCCCCCGCCAGCGCCGCCGCCGCCGCCGCGCGGGTCCCCTTCAGCAGGTTGGCGCGCAGATCGAGGGGCGCCTCCGCCTCCATCGCCGCCGCCTCCGCCGCGAGGTCCTCGCCGAAGCGGGCGCGCAGGCCCGGCAGGGCCCAGTCCGGCAGGTTGAGCCGCGGCCCGTCCGGCATCCCGGGCACCACCAGGGGCTGGTCGGCCAGCGCCCGCAGCACGCCCTGCTCGACGCCCGAGAGCGGTCCCGGTCCGTAGCGGTCGCCGGTGAACAGGCCGCCGAGCGCCGAGAGCGCCAGCCGCTCCACCAGCAGGGCATGTGCGCCGGCCAGCAGCCGCGGCGTCGGCGCCACGCCGAGCCGCCCCAACCACCAGTCCAGCCGCAGCCGCTGCCGCACCACGCCCCAGGCCAGGCCCGAGACCGCGCGGCGGTCACCCGCACCGATGTAGCGGCGGCCGCGGAAGAACTCGTGCGCGATGGCGTCGGCGGGGCGACGCCTCTCGGCCTCCAGCGCGGCAAGCAGGTCGATCGCGGCGGCGAGCCGCGCGGACGGCGTCATCCCGGGGCGATCAGCGCAGGCAGCGCGGCAAGGTCCGGCACCATGCGCGCGGTTTCGTCCAGCCAGTATTCCACCGGCGCGCCGCTGCGGTTCACCCAGGCAACGCGGAAGCCGAAGCGCGCCGCGCCATAGGCGTCCCAGGGATTGGAGGAGACGAAGGCCACCTCGTGCGGCTGGCAGGCAAAGCGCTCCGTCGCCAGCGCATAGATGGCGGGCGCCGGCTTGTAGCGCCGCAGCGGATGCACCGAGAGCACGTCATCGAGCAGCGCCGCAAGGCCGCCCGCCGCCACCGCATCCGCCAGCATCTCCGGCGAGCCGTTGGAGAGGATGGCGGTGGCGATCCCCCTGTTTCGCAACGCCCGCAGCATCGGCACGGCATCCGGGAAGGCATCGAGCTGCCGGTACGCCGCCAGCAGGCTGGCGCGCAGCGCGGCATCGGCGATGCCATGTGCCGCCATGGCGTGGCCGAGCGCCCGCTCGGTCAGCACGAGGAAGGGTTCATAGGCGCCGGTGGCGGAGAGGATCCAGCTGTACTCGAGCTGCTTCGCCCGCCACAGCGCCGAGAGAGCCGCCGCCGCGGGTCCGATGCGTGCGGCATGCCGCGCCACGGCGGCGTGCACGTCCAGCAGGGTGCCGTAGGCGTCGAAGACCGCGACGCGCGGCGGGACGGCAGGGCGGTGCATGGGGGCAGTCCTTCTTCGCTGCAAGGACGCTAGCCGCCCGCAGGGGTTGCCGGAAGCGGCGGCCGGGGGTCTGGCCACCCGCGCCGGCCGCGCGCAGACTGCCGGCGCAGCGTTTTCGGCATCGGCCAAGACATCAGGAGGAAATCACATGCCAGCGACCCGCAACCCCATGGACATGACAGGTCGGACCGTCATCGTCACCGGCGCCGGCCAGGGCATCGGCAAGGCGATCAGCGAGCTCTTCCTCGATCTCGGCGCCAATGTCGCGATCGTGGAGCGCAATCCGGACACCCTCGGCACGGCCGCCTCGACGATGGACCGCGACCGCACCCTGCCGATCCTCGGCAATGTCGCCGAGGAGGGCTTCGCCGAGACCTGCGTGGAGCAGACCGTGAAGCGCTTCGGCGCGGTGCACGGGCTGGTGAACAATGCCGGCATCACCCGGCCCGCCATGTTCGCGAAGATGACGATACAGCAGTGGCAGGCGGTGATCGATGTGAACCTGACCGCCTGCTACCTGATGATGCAGGCGGTGGGGCGGCACATGATCGAGCGCGCCAAGGAGGAGATGCCCCAGCCGGTCGGCACCACGGGCGGGATCGTCAACATCTCCTCGACAGCGGGCAAGCGAGGGTCGATCGGCCAGGTGAACTACTCGGCGGCGAAGGCGGCGCTGTTCGGCGTGACCATGACGGGCGCGCGGGAATGGGCGCGCTACGGCATCCGCTGCAACTCGGTCGGCTTCGGCACGGTGGTGACGCCGATGACGGAGGTGATCCGCGGCGACAAGTTCGCCGCCCAGACCATGGCGCGCATCCCGATGGGCCGCTACGCGCAGCCCGAGGAGGTTGCGCCGCTGATCTGCTTCCTCGTCTCCAACGCCGCCGTGTACATCACCGGCGAGAACATGACGGTCAGCGGCGGCAGCCACATGCAGCCATAGAGGACGACGCGTCCAGCCCCCACCCAACCCTCCCCCGCAGGCGGGGGAGGGCCAGCGAACCCCCTCCCCCGCTTGCGGGGGAGGGTCCGGGTGGGGGCCATCATACCGAGAGGTACTGCTCCCGCACCCCTGACGCGGCCATCAGCGCGGCCAGCGTGCCGGTCCAGCGGATGCGGCCCTTCTCGATGATGGTGGCGCGGTCGCTGACCGCCCGGGCGAAGTGCAGGTTCTGCTCGGAGAGCAGGATCGACAGCCCCTGCCCCTTCAGCGCGCGGATCGCCTCCGCCATGCGTTCCACCACGACGGGGGCCAGCCCCTCGCTCGGCTCGTCCAGCAGCACCAGGCGCGGGTTGCCCATCAGGGTGCGGGCGATGGTCAGCATCTGCTGCTCGCCGCCGCTCATGCGCCCGCCCGGACGGTCGCGCATGGCGGCGAGGCTCGGGAACAGCGCGAACAGCCGCTCCGGCGTCCAGTCCGTGACGCCGGGCGGCGCGGCGCGGCGGCCGACCTCCAGGTTCTCCATCACCGTCAGCTCGGTGAAGATCCGCCGCTCCTCCGGCACGTAGCCGAGTCCGAGGCGGGCGATCTCGAAGGGCTCCATGCCGGCGATGTCGCGTCCCTCGAACGCCACGCGGCCGGCGCTGGGCCGCACCAGCCCCATGATCGCCTTCATGGTCGTGCTCTTGCCGGCGCCGTTGCGGCCGAGCAGGACCATCACCTCGCCGGCGGCAACCTCCAGCGCCACGTCGGCCAGGATGTGGGCGCGGCCGTAATGCGCGTGCAGGCCCTCGACCGACAGCATCAGGCGACCCCGTGCGTCAGGCCGGAGCCGAGATAGACCTCCCGCACCCGCGCATCCGCACGCACGGCATCGGGCGGCCCCGCCGCGATGAGGCGGCCGCGGTCCAGCACCAGGATGTGGTCGGCGTGGCCGAAGACCACGTCCATGTCGTGCTCGGTGAACAGCACGGCGATGCCGCGTTCGCGCGCGATCGCGGCGGTCAACGCCATCAGCCCGATGCGCTCGGCCGGGGCCATGCCGGCGGTGGGCTCGTCCATCAGCAGCAGCGCCGGGTCGTTGGCCAGCGCCACGGCCAGCTCCACGCGCTTGAGGTCGCCATAGGCGAGGATGCCGCAGGCGCGCCCCGCCTGCTCCGCCATGCCGAGCCGGGCCAGCAGCGCCTCCGCCGCGTCGCGCTGCTGCGTCGCGACTGGCCGCCACAGCCCCATCAGGCGATGGTGGTGCGACAGCAGCGCCATCTGCACGTTCTCCCGCACCGTCATGGAGCCGAAGGTGGCGGTGATCTGGAAGGTCCGGCCCACGCCCATGCGCCAGATCCGGCGCGGCGGCAGGCCGGTGATGTCCTGCCCGCGCAGCAGGACGCGGCCGGCATCGGGGCGGAGCTGGCCGTTCAGCATGTTGAAGAGGGTGGACTTGCCGGCGCCGTTCGGGCCGATCAGCGCCAGCATCTGCCCGGCCGCGACCGCGAAGCCGACGCCCGCCACGGCCTGCACGCCGCCGAAGGCCCTGTGCAGGTCCTCGACCTCAAGCACCGGCGCCACGGCGCGCCTCCCACCAGCCGCGCGCCGCGCCCGCCAGCCCCTGCGGGAAGAACAGCACCAGGGCGACGATGACGCTGCCCAGCACCAGCCGCCACAGCTCGGTCAGCCGCACGAGCTGCTCGTTCAGCCCGGTGAAGGCGAGCGCGCCGACGACCGGTCCGCTCAGCGTCTGCACGCCGCCGAGCAGCACCATCAGCAGCGCATCCACGCTGCGCGGGATGGCCATGAAGGTGGGGAAGACGCTGCCCTTGCCGTAGGCGAAGAGGCCCCCCGCCACGCCCGCCGCCAGCGCCGCGATGCCGAAGGCGATCCAGCGGATGCGGAAGCCGTCGATGCCGATCGCCTCCGCCCGCAGGGGGCTGTCGCGCTGGGCGCGCAGCGCGTAGCCGAAGGGCGCGTGGATGATCCGCCGCAGCAGCAGCGTCACGCCGATGCAGAGCGCGAGGCTGAGATAGGCGAAGGGCAGCTTGCCGATGCCGGGCCAGACGCCGAGGATGCCATTGTCGCCGCCCGTCACCTCCACCCACTGGAAGGCGACGGACCAGGCGATCTGCGCGAAGGCGAGCGTCAGCATGGCGGAATAGACGCCGGAGAGGCGCACGCAGAACCAGCCGAAGAGCAGCCCGAACAGCCCGGCGCCGAGCGGTGCCAGCGCCAGACCCACCGGCAGCGGCGCCGCCAGCCACTTCACCGCCAGCGCCGCGGCATAGGCGCCGAGGCCGAAATAGGCGGCATGGCCGAAGCTCGCCATCCCGCCCGGCCCCATGATGAGGTGCAGGCTGGCGGCGAACAGCACGAAGACCGCGAGCTCCACCAGCACCGAGAGAGTGTAGTCCCCCGCCGCCAGCGGCAGCAGCAGCGCGACCGCGAGCGCCGCCGCGCCGAGCCACAGCAGCGGCCGCGGCGCGGGCCCGATCGGCGG
>JAIEOP010000365.1 GCA_019750465.1 Acetobacteraceae bacterium
CGGGCGCCGGCGGCGGCGGCCGAGCTGGCGGAGCTGCGCGCCATCTGCCCGCCAGCCGAGGGGCGGGACGCCGACCTGCGGGCGGCCCAGGCGCTGCTGGAGGACCCCGGCGCGTACGCCGTGGCGCTGGCCCGGTGACGCTGACCTACGCGGTGGGACCTACGCGGTGGGACCTACGCGGTGGGACCTACGCGGTGGCGCGGCCGCGGTGCAGCATGTCGCTCGGCGTCATGGCGAAGCGGCGGCGGAACAGCCGGTTGAAATGGGCGACGTCGCCGAAGCCGGCATCGAGCGCGATGTCGATGACGCGGCCCGGCCGGCCGGTCTCCAGCCGCGCCCGCACCAGGTCGAGCCGCGCGCTGGCAAGGCACGGCTGGCGGCGCAGCCCCGCATCGCCATCCCCACCATCGCGCCGCATGGCGAGACCGACGGCATCGGCCTCGTCGCCGCCTCGGCGAGTCACCACCGCCGCTTCACCGGCCCCTACGAGCGCCGGGTCTATCCGCGGGTCGGCCACAACCCGCCGCAGGAGGCGCCGGAGGCCTTCGCGCGCGCCGTGCTGGACCTGCCGGCGACGTAGCGGGCGGCCGTCAGCTCAGGCTACCCGGGTGGTCCCGCCAGATGCTCGGCTCCAGCCCCAGGTGGCGCTCGCGCGGCATCGCCGCCTCCCAGTGCGCGGCGCAGTCGCTGCCGGCCGGGTTCCAGAGGCCCGGATACCCCTCCCAGGAGGCGAGGAACGCGTCCAGCATCGCCAGCCGATGCGCGAAGCCGCTGTGCTGCGGGTGCACCACCATGTGGAAGCAGCGGCCCCGCGCGTATTGCGCCGCCAGCTCGGCCCGCCAGTTGCGGTGCAGGAAATCCGGATTCTCGAGACCCGTGCCCTTCGCCGGGAACATGCAGAACCACTGGTCGTCGAAATGGTAGTGGTAGGGCAGCGTCAGCATGGCCCGGCGCGCCGCGGCGTCGGCCACCCACCAGTGCGGCGCGTCGTCGGCCTGGCCGTTGCCATACCAGAGGAACCCCTCGTCCAGCAGCAGCTCGATGGTATGGGGCGAGAGCGCGCCGCCGGCGAAGGGATCGGACTGGCGCGGCAGCCCGTACCAGCCGCGCGGGCGCTCGCCGGTGACCTCCGCCAGCATCGCGGCGGCGCGGCGGATGCGCGCCTGCTCCGCCTCGCGCGGCAGGGCGGAGACGTCCTCGCCGCGGATGCCATGCGCCGCGATCTCGTGCCCCTCCGCCATGATCGCGCGCACCAGCGCGGGGCGGATCGCCGCGATGGCAGCCGGCACGGCGAAGGTCGCGCGCACGCCGCGCCGGCGGAAGGCGCGCAGCAGCCCCTCCAGCCCGTCGCCCAGGGCGAACTGCGCGACGGATCCTTCCAGGTCGCGTGCGCCGATCCCCTCCGGGCCGGAGGCGAGGTTCAGATCGACGGTGACCAGCACGCAGCAGCGCGCGCCGTCCGGCCAGGCGATGGCGTCGTCGCGCACCGCCACCTCGTCGGAGATCGTGTAGCCCTGCTTCCACGGCATCGCTGCGATCTCCCCTCAGGCCCAGGCCAGCCGCCGCGGCGGATGCTGCGCATGCACGTGCCGCGCCACCGCCGCGCAGGACGGGAACCACACGCCGGGCAGCGCCTTCATGCGCGCGATCAGCCGGTCCAGCATGCCGACGCGCAGCGCGCGGCCGGAAACGAAGGGGTGCATGCAGACGTTGAGGTACCCGCCGCCCTCGCCGTCGCGGTACTGCTGCAGGAAGGCGTCCCACCACATCTCCATCACGCGCTCCGGGTCGGTGATGCGCTGCGCCGCGTTGGGGCTGCCGAGCCAGGCGAAGGAGTAGAACATCGCGTCGTCGATGGCGTAGTGGAAGGGCAGGTTCAGCAGCACGTTCGCGCCGTTGGCGTCCGCCAGCCAGTAGGGCCGGTGGTCGGCGGTGTCGTGCGAGGCGTAGAGGAAGCCCCTCTCCCGCAGCAGCGCATGGCTGTGGCTGCTGCGCGTGCCGACCGGGCGCTGGCCGGTGGTCGCCTCCAGCGCCGCGCCCGTCTTCAGCAGGTGGTCGCGCTCCAGCGCCGGGTCCTTCGGCACGTGGTGCTCCCACATGTGGTCGGCGATCTCGTGGCCGCTGGCCGCGGCCGCGCGCAGCGCCCGCGGATACAGCTCGCAGATGCGGCCGACGGTGAAGATGGTGCCGGTGACGCCGTGGCGGTCGAACAGCTCGATCAGCCGCCAGATGCCGACGCGGCCGCCGAACTCGCCCTTGGCCAGCTGCTGCGGCGGCTCGTTCAGCAGGCGGCGCAGCAGCATGGCGTCGAAGTCGAGGGTGAAATTCACCGCGATGCGCGCGCCGCCGGGCCAGCGGAGGTCGGGGATGCGCTCGATGCGCGCCCCGGCGCGGGCGTCGGCCTCGCAAAGGGCGTCGATCTCGGCGTCGAGGCCGGTGGCTGTCATGGGCGGTTCCTCCCCTGCCATCCAAGCACCCTTCGCGCGGAAGGTCAGCCCGGCTTCGCGGCCCTGGCGATCGCCAGGAAATCCTCCGCGACCAGGCTGGCACCGCCGATCAGCCCGCCATCCACATTGGCCAGCGCCAGGATCGCGGTCGCATTGGATGGCTTCACCGACCCGCCATAGAGGATGCGCAGGCCCCCGCCCGCCGCACCGAAGCGCGCGGCCAGGCGCTTGCGGATCGTCCCATGCACCGCGGCGATCTCCGCCTCGGTCGGGGTGCGCCCGGTGCCGATGGCCCAGACCGGCTCATAGGCCACCACGCCGCCCGCCGCCGCAAAGCCTTCCGGCAGACTGGCGGCGAGTTGCGCGCCGACCACCGCCTCGGCCTGGCCGGCCAGCCGCTCGGCCTCGCTCTCGCCGACGCAGATGATCGGCACCAGCCCTGCCGCCAGCGCTGCTTCGGCCTTGGCACGCACCGCGGCATCCGTCTCGCCGTGATTCGCCCGCCGCTCGGAATGGCCAAGGATCACATGCGTCGCGCCGGCATCGCGCAGCATCGGCGCGGAGACGTCGCCGGTATGCGCACCCCTGGCCGCGGCGTGGCAATCCTGCGCGCCGACCGCCACCGGCCCGCCCCGCAGCACGGCGGCCACGCCCGGCACATGCGGAAAGGGCGGGCAGACCAGCAGCTCCACGCCGGGGACGGCGCCCGCGCCGGTGCGCACGGCCTCGGCCAGCGCCGCGGCCTCGCGCAGCGTGCCGTGCATCTTCCAATTGCCGGCGACCAGCGGCCGCACCCCGGGCGTGCTCATGGCGTCCTCCCCGCATCCATGCGCGTGGCTATCGCCGGCGGTTCCGCCCTTGGCAACCGGCCACGGCAGGTTTGGCAAGCCCTGCCCGCTCGGCTATGGCAGCCCCGGCCACGCCGCCACGGACGCTCATGCTCACCGCACTCCGCCGCCTCGCGGGCACCTGGGTCGCCAAGGTGCTCTTCGCCCTGCTGATCCTGTCCTTTGCGATCTGGGGAATCGGCGACATGTCGCGTGGCTTCGGCCGCGACACCGCGGTCGCCCGCGTCGATGGCCGCGCCATCGAGATGGAGGAGGCGCAGCTCTCGATGCGGCGCGAGCTGCAGCGCCTCTCCCGCGCCCTCGGCCCGCAATTCGAACCGGATGAGCGCGTCCGCGCCGCCCTCGCCCGCCAGGCGATCGATGCGCTGGTGATGGACCGGGTGCTGCGCATCGAGGCCGACCGGCTGCACCTGGCCGTGCCGGACGAGGCGGTGCGCAATTTCGTGTTCTCCATCGAGGGCTTCCGCGGCATGGATGGCCGCTTCTCGCGCGCCGTCTTCGAGGCCTTCCTGCGGAGCAATGGCCTCACCGAGGCCGAGTTCCTGAACTTCGTCCGCGCCGACCTGCAGCGCCAGCAGCTCACGGGCGCCGTGCGCGCCGGCGCCGCCGCACCGGATGCCCTGGCCAAGGCCGTGCTGCGCTGGACGCAGGAACAGCGCGAGGCCACGCTGGTCACGCTGCGCACCGCCGATGCGCCGCCGCCGCCCGAGCCGGGCGAGGCGCAGCTCCGGCGCTACCACGAGAACAACCCCGAGGCCTTCTCCACGCCCGAGATCCGCGTTGCCGCGATCGCCGTGATGACCGCCGCGCGCCTGGCCGAGGAGGTGGAGGTCTCCGAGCGCGAGCTGGAGGCCGGCTACGACCAGCGCCGCGACCGCTTCCACCGCCACGAGCGCCGCCTCATCGAGCAGGCCGTGGTGGCGGACGAGGCGAAGGCGGCCGAGATCGCCGCCGCCTGGCGCACCGGCGCGACGCTGTCGGACATCGAAAGGCTGGCGACCGGGGCCGGCGGCCAGGCGCTGTCGCTCGGGCTGCTCGATCGAGACGGCCTTCCCTTCCCGGAACTTGCCGCCGCCGCCTTCGCGCTGGATGCCGGCGGCGTCAGCGCGCCGGTGCGCAGCCCCTTCGGCTGGCACGTCGTCCGCATCGCCGAGATCGAGCCGCCGCAGGTCCGCACGCTCGATGAGGTGCGGACCGAGCTGCGCGCCGAGATCGCGCAGGAGAAGGCCGCCGACATCGCCTTCGAGCGTGCGAACCGCATCGAGGACGCGCTGGCCGGCGGCGCCTCGCTGGAGGAGGTGGCGCAGCGCTTCAACCTCGGCTTCGCCCGCATCCGCACCGACGCCACCGGCCACGATGCCGAGGGGCGCGAGGTCGCGCTGCCCGTCATCGAGGCGGCGCGGGAGCCGCTGCTGAAGGCGGTGTTCGAGGCGCAGCCCCGCGCCGCCCCGCGGCTGCGCGAGACCGAGGCCGGCTTCGTCGCCGTTGACCTGACCGAGATCATCCCGCCGACGCTGCGGCCTTTCGAGGGCGTCCGGGACCAGGTGCTGGAGGCCTGGCAGGCCGATGCCCGCCGCCGCGTGCAGGAGGAGCGCGCCGCCGCGCTGCTCGCCGCCGTGCAGGGCGGCAAGCCGCTGCTGCAGGCCGCCGCCGAGGCCGGGCTCCCGGCGCGCGAGGCGGGCGAGATCCGGCGCGATCCGCGGCAGGCCGGCGCCGTGCCGCCGGAGCTGCTGGCGCCGCTGTTCGAGCTGCCGCTCGGCCGCGCCACCATGGTGCCGACGCGGGACGGCTTCGCCGTCGGGCAGGTGACGCGGATCATCCCCGCCGATCCGGAGGCCGAGCCGGCGGCGCTGCGCGCCGTGCGGTCCGAGCTGGAGCAGTCCATCGCCCAGGATCTGGAGCTGCAATTCCTCTCGGCGCTGCGCGCCCGCGCCGATGTGCGCGTGAACCAGGCGCTGCTCGACCAGCTTTCGCGCCCCTGAACCCCCCGACAGGACCGAGACCATGCCCTCGCCCGCCTTCGCCACCTTCGCCGAGGCTCTTGCCGCCGGGCAGGGCCAGGTGCTGTGGCGCGAGCGGGTGGCGGACCTGGACACGCCGGTCGGCGTCTTCCTCAAGCTCGCCAGCGGGCGCCCGAACAGCTTCCTGCTGGAGAGCGTGGAGGGCGGTTCGGCGCGCGGCCGCTATTCCGCCATCGGCCTGGAGCCGGACCACATCTGGCGCTGCCGCGACGGGCGGCCGGAGCTGAACCGCCACGCCCTGGCCGCGCCGCACGCCTTCGAACCGACGCCGGAGACCAACCCGCTCGAGAGCCTGCGCGCGGTGATCGCGGCCACGCAGCTGCCGCTGCCGCCCGGGTTGCCGCCGATCGCCACGGGCCTCTTCGGCATGCTGGGCTATGACATGGTGCGGCAGATGGAGCGGCTGCCGGCGAAGAATGCCGATGTTCTCGGCATCCCGGACGCCATGCTGGTGCGCCCGACCGTGGTCGCCGTGTTCGACCATGTGCGTGACGCGCTGAGCCTGTTCACCACGGTCTGGCCCCAAGGGAAGGGTGGCCCCGGGCTCGACCCGCGGGCCGCCTGGGACGCCGCGCAGGCGCGCCTCGACGAGGCCGAGGCGGCGCTGGACCGGCCGCTGCCGCGCGCCGCCGCCCCCATCTCCCTGCCACCGCCGCCGGAGCCCGCCAGCAATTTCACGCGCGAGGGCTTCATCGCGGCGGTGGAGCGCGCGAAGGAGTACATCCGCGCCGGCGACTGCTTCCAGATCGTGCCGTCGCAGCGCTTCTCCGTGCCCTTTGCGCTGCCGCCCTTCGCGCTCTACCGCGCGCTGCGCCGCATCAACCCCGCGCCCTTCCTGTTCTTCTTCGACTTCGGCGGCTTCGCGGCGGTGGGATCGAGCCCCGAGATCCTGGTGCGGCTGCGCGACGGCATCGTCACCATCCGCCCGCTCGCCGGCACCCGCCGGCGCGGCGCCACGCCGGAGGAGGACGCGGCGCTGGAGGCCGAGCTGCTCGCCGACCCGAAGGAGCGCGCCGAGCACCTGATGCTGCTCGATCTCGGCCGCAACGACGTGGGGCGGGTCGCCGCGATCGGCAGCATGAAGGTGAACTACTCCTTCCAGATCGAGCGCTACAGCCATGTGATGCACATCGGCTCCGAGGTGCAGGGCCGGCTGCGCAAGGGCCTGTCCGCGCTGGATGCGCTGGTGGGCGGCTTCCCCGCCGGCACGCTCACCGGCGCGCCCAAGGTCCGCGCGATGGAGATCATCGAGGAACTCGAACCGTCGCGCCGCGGCATCTACGCCGGCGGCTTCGGCTATTTCGGCGCCGATGGCGGCATGGATACCTGCATCGGCCTGCGCACCGCGCTGGTGAAGGACGGGGTGATGCACGTGCAGGCCGGCGCCGGCGTGGTGGCGGACAGCGACCCCGTCGCCGAGGAGGAGGAAACGCGGCAGAAGGCGCGCGCGCTGTTCCGCGCCGCGGAGGAAGCGGTGCGCTTCGCCGCCGGCGGCGGGCGGTAGCGGCGGCTGCGGACCGCCTGCGGAGGACGGTCGCGAGACGCTACTGCGCCAGCGCCACCTCCGCGATCGCCTTGCAGACCGCGGCGCGAATCTGTGGATTCAGCAGCGTCTCGCGGTCACGGTCGTTGGCGATGAAGCCGAGCTCGATCAGCACCGCAGTGCCGTCGAACTTCAGCACGGCAAGATCGGTCCGCTGCTTGACGCCGCGGTCGCGCATCTTCGTGATGGCGACGATCGCCTTCTGCAGCTGCTGTGCCAGCGGCTTGTCGGCGTTGTCGCGGAACAGTACCTCGAAGCCGTTCGCGGCATCGTCGTCGAAGTCGTTCAGGTGCAGCGACACGAACAGGTCGCATCCGGCATTCTTCGCGTTGGCGGCACGTTGGCCGACCGGCGCGTGATCCTCGGCGTCGTCGCGCGTCATGAAGACGTCGATGCCGCGGGCGCGGAACTCGTCCTTCAGCGTCAGTCCGTACTTCAGGGCGATCACCGCCTCCTCGAACCGCACGCCCGCCTCGACATGCACTGCGCCGGGATCGAAGACGCCCTTGGAGCGGTTGCTCATCCCGTGGCCGGGATCGACGCAGACCTTGTTGACCATGGCGCTCTCCCATCCGGTCGTTGCCGGAAGCGGGCCGAGCCTGCGCCCGATCGTTCCGGCGCGCATCCCCCGTTCAGGCGATGCATCCGCGCCCGGCCGGGAAGCCCCTTCAGTCCGCACCAAGCGCGACCCTCGCCCTCATTGGCAGATGGTCCGAGGCGCGGCGGGCCAAGGGCGTATCATGCGCCGCAAGCGGCCTCAGCCTCGCACCCGACCGCGCCAGGATCCGGTCCAGCGCCGCCACGGGGCGGACGGCCGGGAAAGTCGGCACGGGCGGCGGCGTGCCGAATTCCGGCGCCAGCACGCCGAGTGCCCCCGACCCGGGTCGCCACTCATTCAGGTCGCCGAGCAGCAGCGTCGGCAGCCCCTGCCCCGGCTCGCTCTCCAGCGCCGTCAGCAGCGCCCGCACCTGGCGGAGCCGGTCCGCCGCGCCCAGGCTCAGATGCGTGGCGGCAACGCGAATCGGCCCCTGCCCCAGGTCGAGCACTGCCAGAAGCGCGCCGCGCGGCTCCATCCCGCCGAGCCGCAGCCCCAGCGGCGTGCCGATCACCCGCGCGTCGCGCCGCACCAGCAGGATGTTGCCGCGCCAGCCCTGGTGGTCGGGCCGCTCCGCCGCCGGCAGCGCGTGCAGCCCCGCCTCGGCAATCGCCGCGGGATCGAACATGGGCCGGCCGCGGCGCAGGGAGTGCTGCGCCTCCTGCAAGGCGATGGGATCCGGGGCGATCTCGGCAACCACGCCGAGGATGCGGTCGGGCCGGAACCATCCCACCGACCCTCGGCCGCGATGGGCGTTGTAGGTGGCGACCAGCATCAGCAGGACGGGATCGGCCGCTCAGGCCCCGGGCGCCGGGCCGAGGCGGCCGCGCGCCACCGGCGGCGCGGCACCGGCGCACAGGCACCCTGTCCG
>JAIEOP010000497.1 GCA_019750465.1 Acetobacteraceae bacterium
TCATCCCGCCAGCTCGGTCCGGCCAGCTCGGTCCGGCCAGCTCGGTCCGGCCAGGGACCGTCAACTTGGCAATGCCCTGGACAGCGCAGCGGAAAGCCCCGCGGCTCCAAAGAGCATTCCTGCGCGAGTTCAATGGATTCACAGGCTCCTGAGCCGACGGCCGCCACAGCTGGCCACCGCGTGTTCGCGCCGTCGCGCCGCGGTGCATCGGGCGGGCGGTTCCGGCCGCTGGTCGTCTGCACGCAGCAAGGGCCGCGCCGGCGTGCCTGCCTGTCGCAGGCATTCAAGAAGCCGCGAATTCTTGCCGCCCATGCAGGAATAATTTGCGCGCCACGGCTCGACTTGGAAACAAACTGGTTCACAACTCTGTCTTGCAGCAGTATAAGACCGTTGGCGGTGGGGGACATTGCGTGCGTGCTTCGACACCCGGTTCCGAATGCGTTTTGTTGGGCACCGAGGCTCTACCGTCCATCCCCTCGCTGCGCCGGCCGCCCGGATGATGGATTCTCCTCTCGCGCCGGGAACGGGCTCCGCGGACGCGGCTGCCGCCCACGGGCCGGACGCGCACCGGTTGAAGCGGGCGCCGGATGGCCGAAGGATCGCGCGGATGCGTAGCCCGACGACGGAAGCGGCCCGCGCCGAGCTGGACCGTGTGGTCCTGCTGACCCTCTTCGCACGCCTCGACACCTTCGCCATGGCCGCCGCGCTTGGCGCGGTGGGAGCCTGCATCATGGCACTCGCGACGGCCGTACTGCTCGTGGTCGGCGCGCCGCCGGACTCGCCGGTCGGCCCGAACCTGGCGGCGCTCGGCACCTTCCTGCCGGGCTACGGGGTGAGCTGGGGCGGGGCCGTGGCCGGCGGCGCCTACGGTGCGGCCATCGGCGCGATCGGGGGCTTCTCGCTGGCGACCTTCTGGAACTTCGCGCACCTGGTCTTCCTGGGACTCGTCGCGCTCCGGGCGCAGCGCTTCTGATGCGGTTCGGGCCGGCGCGCGCGCGTGCGGATGCCGACGTCGCCCGGGCGACGGGTCAGGCGCGGCAGAGCACTCCGGCGCGGCGTCCCGCCGCGGCCAGCCCGGCCAGCGGGGACACGGCATGATCGCGGACGGCCCGACAGCCGGTGCGGCGCACCGCGGCCGCGCGTCCCCCAACGACGACCTGTTCGCCGCAGCCGTACGGCTGAACGTCATCGTCACCGCCTTGGGGGCGGGGCTCGGCGTCGGCCTCTTCCTCTTCCTCGCCACGCACCTCTCCCTTGCCGTCACCGGCGATCGCGCCGGCCGATACCTGAACCTGCTCGGCGTGTTCCTGCCGGGCTACGCCGCCAGCCCCGGCGGAGCGTGGCTCGGCCTGCTTTGGGGGACGGCCTATGGCGGCCTCTCGGGCGCCGCGCTCACCTGGCTCTATGCCCGGACGTTGGGCGACCGGCTGGTCGAGCTCGCCCTGTTCCGGGCCGACTCGGAAGGTGACCTGCGGCCGCCCGTCCTGCTCCTCTCCGGCCACGCCATCGGGCTGGCGCTCGGCGGCGTCGTGGCGATGCAGCTGTTCCTGACGACCGCGTGGCTCATCCTGCGCGGCACTGCCGCGGAGAGCCCACACGCGCGGCTGCTGGCGAACTACCTGCCGGGCTACGACACGACCCTGCCCGGGGCTCTGGTCGGCGCGGCGGAGCTCTTCGTGCTGGTGTACGCCACGGCGTTTCTGGCCGGCGCCCTCTACAACCGCCTCGCACGTGTCCGGCACGGACTGGAAGAGGCGCGCCGATGAGCATCCCATGGAGCGTCCTCCTCGGCGGCGAACCCGCCGAGTTCGCCATGGGCCACGAGCCGAGCACGAACGATGTCAAGGCGACGGTACCGGAGGCAGTGTCCCGAGCTGACGCCGGCTCGGAAGCCCGGGCTGCGGGCCTTGGTGGTGGTCGGGCCCGATCTGGACGGGACAAGGCGGTGCGGTGGCGCCGCGTTGACCTGCGCGCCGAGGTCACGCGCCGGTTCGGGGCCAAGGTGCACGCCAGTACGGCCGGCGAGTGGCTGCACCGGCCCGGCCCGACGCGCCCGCAGCCGCGGCCATGCCATCCCAGGCGGGACCTCGCGGCGCAGGAGGCATATGAAAAAACCTCCCTGCGCTGCTGAAGACGGCGCCGCTCGGCTGCACCGCCGGCACCCGGCGGCCAAACACCGCGGCCCCAAACACCGCGGCCCCAAACACCGCGGCCATGAACGCGCGCCATCTGGCCGAGATCAGCACCCAGGCCGCGCCCGGCGCGCAGGCCGTCCTGCTGGGCCGCGCCGGCTGGCATCAGCGCGGCAAGCGCTGCGCGTGCCGGAGAACATCACCCTGCTCGATCTGTCCCCTTAGCCGAGTCGGTGCCAATCATCCTCATCCCGTACTGGCATGTCACCGGAACCGGGGTACGCTTCCGGTCAGGCTAAGCAAACCTCTGGAGGTTTGCGCACCTCAAAAGAGCCTGCTTAGGGTATCGGGGAGTCCCATGAAGATGGGAGTTGTCGCTTCGGAAGCCGCCACGACATCCACCCGCCGCGAGGTGCTGGCGGGCCTGGTCGTCCCGGCCACCTTGGCGCTGGTCCTGGCGGGCTGCGCGCTGCGCCTCATCCCCTTCTTCGGCGGGCGATCGCTCTGGCTCGACGAGGCGATGGTGGCCCTCAACATCGTGTACCTGCCGCCGGCGCTGCTGCGGGGCGAGCTGATGCTCGACCAGATGGCGCCCGTGGGCTGGCTGCTGCTGCAGAAGGCGCTGCTGTCGGTCTGGAGCGACTTCGACTATTCGCTGCGGCTGACGTCGCTGGTGTTCGGCGTCGGCGCCCTGCTCGCTTTCTGGCGGTTCGCCCGGGCGGCGCTCGGGCCGGTCGAGGCGATCATCGCCGTCGGCCTGTTCGCCATCTGCCCGGCCCTGATCGAGTACTCGGTCATGGCGAAGCCGTACGCCGTCGATGTCTTCTTCTCCGTGGTCCTGATGCTCCTGGCTCACCGGATCATGGCCGGGGACGGGCGCCGCCTGTCCTGGACGTTGGCCCTCGGCGCCGTTGGCCTGCTCGGCGTCGTGCTGTCCTACGGCGCCATCGTGGTCATGGCCGCGGTCGGGCTGGTGCTGTTCGCCAGGGGCCTTCTCGAGGGCGACCGCCGGTGGCTGGCGCTCCTCGCCGTCATGGGCGCGATCTGGCTGGCCCTGTTCGCGGCCACCTACCGCCATGCCGCGGCCGGTCAGACGGAGACCGTGGATGCCATGGTCCATTGGTGGCGGGAGACGTTCGCGCCCCTGCCTCCAACGTCGCTGGCCGAACTGGCCTGGTACCCGAAGTCGGTGTCGGCCCTCATCGGTTTCGTCCTGGGCAATGTCGGCCCCTGGGTGGCCGAGCTGCTCTTCCTGGCAGGGTTCGTTGCGTTGGTGCGAGACCGCCGCTGGCTGCTCGCGCTGTGCATCGGACCCTTCGTGTCCGCCGTCTTGATCTCGGGCCTGCGGGCCTATCCCTTCGGCGATCGGCTGACGCTCTACCTCGCGCCCCAGATGTTCATTCTCCTGGCGGCGGGTGTCACGCTGGTTGCCTCGCGGTTTCGCCCAAGGCTGCTGGGGGCCGCCGTCCTCTGCCTCCTCCTGGCCTGGCCGGCCCTCAAGGTTGTGGCGGCGCGGACCGCGAGCACGCCGCCCTGGGCGCGGGAGGAGATCGCGCCCAACCTGGCGATCCTGGCCCGGGACGCGAAGCCGGAGGACACGATCTTCGTCGCCCCGCAGGCCGAGTTCGCGCTGCTCCTCTACGGGCCCCGCTACGGCCTGGACGGGCGCGACTACGTGGTTGGCCGCTCCTACCGGACCGACAGCCGCTGCGCCTACACCGACGTCGAGTTGCTCCGCCGGTCGGGGCGGAGCTGGATCGTCTTCTACCACCTGTCCTCGTTTCACCAGGAGGGACGGGACCTGCTCCTGCGCACCCTGAAGGAGGTCGGCACGCTCACGCTCGTGGCCGAGCAGCCCGGAGCCCTGCTGTACCTGTTCGAGCCCAAGGCCGACGCCCCCTTCGTCACGCCAGGCACGGGGCCGCATTGCGACCGGCATCGTGGGGCACGGCAATTCCTGGAGGGGATCGCAGGGGCTGGCCGCGCGCGAGCCGCCGCCGATCCGCCACGCATCCCTTGACCTCCTGATCTCCTGCCGGCCAGCGCGCCCGCGGCGCCGCGTGTTGGCTGCGCAGCGCCGGGTGGCGTGGCGCACGGCCGTTACGCTAGAGCGTGTTGCGTTCGCATGCGCTCACGCAACACGCTCCAGCCTTTGCCGGGTCACGGGATTCAGCGTTTGCGGCGATTCCGCCTCAACGCATCCCGCTCTAGCCTGCACGAAGCGAGATCGGCTCCGGAAGGACCACGCGCGTTGCCGAACGCCCGGACTGTCGGATTTCTTTACGGGTAGGTGCCGGACAAGGCGTGGTCTGCTTGCAACCGACAGAACTTCAAAGCGGCCCGCTTCCGGCATGCGGTTTGCTCATGAGGTTTGCACTAGAACCTAGATTAAAATACGCAGCTTGCGCTAAAAATTGAAACGATGTAGAAGGTGCGCTGGCGATGTGCGGAATGATGGTCCCAAGATCTGCCCCCTTGCACGGGGCGCTGCGCAAGCCCCCCGCCCGGGTTGCGCCAGCGCCCTGGATGCGTGCAGGCGCCTTGCGGCGCCGCGCCGTCAGCACCGCTGAGCGAGCGGCCGCTGCCGACGGCCCCGGTCCATGCGAAGCAACCTGCGCACGAGCCCGCCGGGGCGGTATGCCCCGTCCCGGTGAGCGGCTGCCCAATTTTCGATGCTCCACAACCGGGAGGCGGTCGGTTGGACTTCGCACTGGTCGCGCCCAAGCCAGGTTGGATGGCGCGATCGCAATGGCGCGCCCGCCGGAAGAGCATTCCGGCCGCCACGCCGCGCCACGCCGCCCATGCGGCGCCACCCCGGGAACAGAGGACATGCGATGAGCACCCTGCGGCACGTTGTCGTGCTGGGCGGCGGTCCCGCCGGCCTGGCCACTGCGCACGAACTCACCGCGGGCGGGACGCGCGTCACCGTCCTCGAGCGCGAGGGCCATGTCGGCGGCCTGGCGCGGACGATCCACCACAAGGGCTACAAGTTCGACCTCGGCGGCCACCGCTGGTTCACCAAGAACGAGGACCTGAACGACTGGTTCCGCCGCCTGATGGACGGCCACCTTGTGATGGTGGACCGCATCAGCCGGATCTACCACGAGGGGAAGTACTACAATTATCCGATCTCGATCGGCGACCTGGTCAAGAACGTCAGCCCGCTCACCATCGCGCAGATCGGCGCCTCCTTCGCCTGGGCTTCGCTGCGCCAGGCGGCGGGGGGACGGCCGGTCGTGACCATGCAGCAGGCCTACACGGCGCAGTTCGGCACCAAGCTGTACGAGATGTTCTTCCGCCGCTACAGCGAGAAGGTGTGGGGCGCGCCCTGCACGGAGCTGTCCGCCGACTGGGTTTCCCAACGCAGCCGCGGCCTCTCCGTCGCCACCCTCGCGCGCGAGGCGCTGCTCGGCTCCCGCAAGGACGTCGTCAGCCTGGTCGAGCAGTTCATGTACCCGCGCGACGGCTACATGCGGATTTCGGAGCGCATGGCCGAGGACATCGCCGCCGCCGGCAACGATGTGCTGCTCGGCGCGCGCGTCACCGGCGTCGCCTACCGCGGCCCCGCCGATTTCGAGGTTGCCTACACCCGGGACGGCGAGGCACGCACCATCCAGGCGGACGCGGTGGTGTCCACCATCCCGCTCGGCGTGCTGGCGCGGATCCTGTCGCCGGCCTGCGGCCCCGAGGTGGAGGCCGCCGCCCGCGGGCTTGTCTTCCGCGACCTCATCACGGCCAACGTCATGCTGCGGCGCCGGCGCGTCTCGCCCGACACCTGGCTCTACATCCAGGACTCCGACATCCTGTTCGGCCGCATGCACGAGCCGAAGAACTGGAGCCCGGCGATGGTGCCGGACGACGAGCACACGTCGCTCGTGCTGGAGTGCTTCTGCTCCCGGGGCGACCACATCTGGAGCATGACCGACGAGGAGATCGGCCGCCGCTGCGTCGCCGACCTGGTGGACAAGCTGGGCTTCATCGAGGCCGCGGAGGTCGAGGACATCCAGATCGTCCGCACGCGCGACGCCTACCCGGTATACGACCTCGACTACACGCGGAAGACCCAGACCATCCAGCGGCATCTCCGGAGCCACGGGGGCCTCCACACCGTCGGCCGCGGCGGCACGTTCCGATACAACAATGCCGACCATTCGATCGAGATGGGCCTGCTGCTCGGCCGCGAGATGCAGGGCGACGCCGTGGACCACATGGCGGTCAACACCGACCGCGCGTATCAGGAGGTGAAGCGCGCCGGAGAGCAGGGCGGCCACTACCGCCGGCGCAGCGTCCAGGTGGACTAGGGCGAGCCGCGGCAGGACAACGGGCCTGGATGCACAGCAGCGCACGCGGCGGCGGGCAGAATGGCGGCACCGAGCCGGGCGGCGCCCCGCCTCGCGTCGCCATCCTCGGGGCAGGGCTGATGGGTCGCTGGCACGCGCACGCGGCGCAGCGCGCCGGCGCGCGCGTGGCCCTCGTGGCCGACCCCGATCCCGCGCGCGCCGAGGCGCTGGCTCGCCGGCACCCCGGCGCCACCGCGGTGCGCGACGCTGCCGCTGCGCTCCGGCCGGGGCTGGTGGACGCGGCGCACGTCTGCTCGCCGCTCGACACCCATGCACCCCTGGCCCGGGCTGCCGTCGAGGCCGGAATCCACGCTCTGGTGGAGAAGCCGCTGACCGCCGGCGCGGCCGAGACCCGCGCGCTGCTCGACGCGGCGCGGCGGGCAGGCGTCGTGCTCTGCCCGGTACACCAGGTGGCGTTCCAGGACGGCGTGGCGCGCGCGGCCACGGCCCTCGGCCGGCTCGGCGCGGTCTCGCGCATCACCTTCGACATCTGCTCGGCCGGCGGGCAGGGCCGGTCCGGCGCGGCCCTCGACGAGGTCGTCGCCGACATCCTCCCGCATCCGCTCTCGGTCCTGCTGCGGCTGTGGCCGGACGCCCGGCTTGAGGCGGCGGCGTGGCACGTGCACCACCCCGGTCCGGGAGAACTCCTGCTCAGCGGCGGACACGCCGGCGCCCTCCTCACCATCGCGATCAGCACCTCCGCCCGCCCGACCCGCTTTGCGATGGAGGCGCAGTGCCGCGAGGGAGCCGTCCGCCTCGATTTCTTCCACGGCTTCGCCGTCGTCCTGGACGGCCGCACCTCGCGGCTCCGGAAAGCCACCCGGCCCTTCGCGGATGCCGGCCGGACCGCCGCGGCCGCCGCCGCCAACCTCGCTCGGCGCGGCCTGAGCCGCGAGCCCGCCTACCCAGGGCTGCGGAACCTCGTGCAGCGCTTCTACGCCGCAGCGCGTGCCGGCGCGCCGCCGCCGATCCGCGATGCCGACATCATTGCCACGGCGGCGGCGCGCG
Organism: Acetobacteraceae bacterium; assembly: GCA_019750465.1. Lineage (GTDB taxonomy): Bacteria > Pseudomonadota > Alphaproteobacteria > Acetobacterales > Acetobacteraceae > JAIEOP01. The sequence continues at coordinate 7,481 of JAIEOP010000497.1, forward strand.
ACGACATCCTCGCGGGGCTGTGCCCGCCCACGCCGCGCGACCGTGCGATGGCGGCGGGCGGCGGGCACGAGCTGCGCCGCGGTCTCGCCAGCGCGGCCGAACGCCCCGTGCCGTGAGATGATCCGGCCGCTGGACCTCACCGTCGTCGTCGTCCCGCTGCTCGGGGGCGACGACCTCGGCGCCTGCCTTGATCTCCTGCCGCTCGGCGGGGTCGAGTGCGTCGTCGTCCTCCGCGGCGACATGGCGGCGGGCTCGGCCTTGACCCGGCGCTACCCCGCGGTCCGGTTCCTTGACGCCGGCGATCGGCCGGTCCCCCTCCGAAGGCGCCTGGGCGTCGAGGCGGCGCGCGGCGACCTCGTCGCCCTCCTCGAGGACACGACGCGCCCGGAGCCGGGCTGGTGCGACGCGGTCAGCGCGGCCTTCGCCGACCCGGGGACCGGGGCGGCGGGCGGGCCGGTGCGGATCGCCGAGACGCTGCCCAACCGGTTCCAGGCGCTTGGCTGGAGCGAGTACGGCGCCTTCGAGGCGCGGCGGTTCGCGCGGCTCGCCGCCGCCCACGGGGAGCGGCGCCCCGGTGGCGGCGGACCGTTCGACGTGGCGCGTCTGCCCGGCAACAACATGGCCTTCCGCCGCGCGGCGCTTCTCGAGGTCCTGGGCGGCGGAGGGCGCGGGCTTGTGGAGGGCGAAGCCTTCGCCGCGCTGCAGGCGCGGGGGCTGCGGCTGGTCTGCCACCCGGGGATGTCGGCGACCTACGCCGCGCCCGATCGCCACGGCGCAGCGCTCGGCACGCGGCTGCGGCACGGCCGGCTCTACGCCGCGGCGCGTTCATAGCGGGCGATCCAGCACGTTGGCCTGAAGCTGCGTCAGCGTGATCGCGAACACGAGCAGAATGA
>JAIEOP010000177.1 GCA_019750465.1 Acetobacteraceae bacterium
GCGCCGCGGCCGGTTCAGGCACCCTTGGCGGCCGCCGGGCCGCCGGCGCCCTCGCGGCGGGTCGCACCGCCGCCACGGCCGCCACGGTTGCGCGGCTTGGTGCCCAGACCGATCTTCTTGGCCAGCGACGAACGATGCTTGGCGTAATTCGGCGCGACCATCGGGTAATCCGAACCAAGTCCCCAACGCTCCCGGTACTGATCGGGCGTGAGATTGTAGGATGTCTGCAGATGGCGCTTCAGCATCTTGAGCCGTTTGCCGTCTTCCAGGCAGATCAGGTATTCGGGGGTTATCGACTTCTTGATGGGCACTGCCGGCTGCGGCCGCTCCGGTTCCGCTTTCACCGGCGGCGCGCCGACCGAGGCCAGGGTGCGGTACACTTCCTGGATCAGGTTCGGCAGATCGACCAGCGACACGGGATTGTTCGATACGTGGGCGGAGACGATTTCCGCCGTCAGTCCCAGAAGGTCGTTAGCGGGCGCCGGTTCGGCCATGACGCGAGACTTCCTTGATGCGACTCGGGCTCTATACTACGTCGACCAGCCGTTTCGCAATCCGTCCTGCACATTTGATCGGAAAGGATCAAGCAATCCGATGGCAGCCGAGCAGCCGGGACCGGCGAGTCCTATGGCGGGGGAAGAATTGGCTGGTGACCGGCAACTGGACATCACAGCGGACACTTGCCCGATGACCTTCGTCCGGACCCGGCTCGCGCTCGACAGCATGCAGCCCGGCGAGACGCTGTTGCTGCACATGCGCGGGGAGGAACCGCGCCGAAACATCCCGCGCACCGCCGCAGAGCAGGGCCACGCCGTGCTGGGCCAGCAGGATGCCGCGGACGGCACCACCTGGCTGCTGCTGCGCAAGGGTCAGCGGTGATCCGTCAGCCCAGCCCGCGCCGCAGCACCAGCGCATCCTCGCCGGTCTCGTAGTAGCGCCGCCGCCGGCCGGCCACGGCAAAGCCGAGCCGATGGTAGAGCGCCAGGGCGGGCGCGTTCGACTCCGCCACTTCCAGCACCATTGCCGCGGCGCCGCGGGCGCCTGCCTGGACCATGGCCGCCGTCATCAGCCGCGCGCCGACGCCGTGCCGGCGCGCCGCCGGCACCACCGCCAATGTCAGGATCTCCGATTCGTCGGCCGCGACGCGGGCCAGCACGAACCCCTCGGCCGGGCGCCAGAATCCGAAGGCCCCCGGCATCCGGAGCATCAGCCCGATGGCATCCGGCCCCCAGGTCTGCGACGGCGGAAACGCCAGGGCATGCAGCGCCGCGAGCGCCGGGGCGATCGCCGCCGCATGGACGATGGCATGGATATCCGGCGCAGCCGCGGCGTCCGGGGTCATGGCGCGGCCGGCAGTCGGACCGAGGGTGGCTCGGCATAGAGCGGGCGCGCGGCGCGTGGCGGGATTGCCCCGGCCAGCCGCAACGCAGCCACCCGGGCCGCGGCCACCGCGTCCGGCAGGCGGCTGTCGCACAACAGCGCATCGACGCCGCGCGCGGCGAGGCGCGCGGCCACCGGCGGTGCCGCATCGCCGGCCACCGCGACCGCCCGGGTTTCCCTGGGCAGCGCCGCCTCGGCGTGGACGACCGGATTACCCTCCGGCACTGCGGCGCCCGGGGCGAAGCGCTCCAGCACAAACTGGCCGCGGCGATTGTCGATCACCGTCCAGACCGCGCGCCGCGCGCGGACCGTTGCCGGCACCGCGGCGGCCAGCGCCTCCCCGGTGGTGACGCCGATGAGCGGCACGCCGGCACCGAGCGCCAGGCCCTCGGCCAGCGCAAGCGCCGCGCGCAGACCCGTGAATCCACCGGGACCCACCACCGCGGCGACGGCGGCGAGATCGGTGGCCCGCACCCTCGCCTCCGCCAGCACGGCCTCCACCATGGGCGGCAGCGCCGCGGCATGGCCGCGATCCGTCGCCATCGCCCGCCACGCGCAGACCGCGCCATCCGCCAGCACCGCCGCGGAGCAGCCGGCCAGCGCGGCATCGAGGGCAAGGATCAGCACAAGCCGCCGTTCGGACTGCGTGAAGCCATCGAACCCGCGACGGAATGCGCCGCGGAGATCACCGGGCCTTCCACGGCATTGTCGGGGGCAACAGCCATTCCGCCACGAACCTTCAGGCCGCGAGTTCGACCATGACGGGAACATGGTCGGACGCCTGCGCCCAGCCGCGCGCCGGCTTCAGGATGGCATGCCGCACCAGCTTTCCCGCCAGGTCCTGGCTGACCCACACGTGATCGAGCCGCCGCCCGCGATCCGCCGCCTCCCAGTCCCGGGCACGGTAGGACCACCACGTGTAGAGCTTCTGGTCGTCCGGCACGAAATGGCGCACCGCGTCGTGCCAGTCCCCGGCACGCTGCCACGCCGTCAGCGCCGCCACCTCCACCGGGGTGTGGGAGACGACGTCGAGCAGCTGCCTGTGGCTCCAGACGTCGTGCTCCAGCGGCGCGATGTTGAGGTCGCCGACCATGATGGCACGCTGCGCCGGGCCGCGGGACGCGGCCCAGGCGGTGGCCTCGGCGACGAAGTCCAGCTTGTGGGCGAATTTCGGGTTGGCCTCGCGGTCCGGCACGTCGCCGCCGGCGGGCACGTAGAAATCGTGCAGCTCGACCGGGCCGCCGGGCGCGTCGAGCGTGACGCCGAGATGCCGGCAATCGCCCCTGGCGCACCAGTCCGGATCGCCGGCGCGTTCCTCGAAGGGCATGCGCGAGAGGATGGCGACACCGTTGTACCCCTTCATCCCCTTGCGGGCGAGGTGGGTGAAGCCGAGGGCACGGACCGCCTCCTCCGGGAAGAGCTCATCCGGGCATTTGGTCTCCTGCAGGCAGAGCACGTCCGGGTCGAGCGCCGCGATCAGCTCCCGCAGCAGCGGGTGGCGCAGGCGGACGGAGTTGATGTTCCAGGTGGCGACGCGCAGCGGCCGTTTCGCGGTCACGCGCGTCACCGCGGGAGTCGGCACGGCCGCGGGCATCGTCCTTCCAGGTGCCTTGGTCATCAGACGATCCGGCAGCGGACCTCGCCGATGCCCTCGACCACGCCTTCCAGCAGGTCGCCCCGCACAACGGCGGCGACGCCTTCCGGCGTGCCGGTCATGATCAGGTCGCCGGGCTCCAGGCGGACGAGCTGGGACAGGTTGGCGATCACCTCAGGCACGCTCCAGATCAGCTTCGAAAGGTCGCTGACCTGGCGGACCTGGCCGTTCACCTTCAGCTCGATCAGCCCCTTGGAGACATCGACGCCCGCCGCCGGCACCAGCGCGCCCATCGGCGCCGAATGGTCGAAGCCCTTGCCCATGTCCCAGGGGCGGCCGGTCTTCTTCGCCTCGTTCTGGATGTCGCGACGGGTCATGTCGAGGCCGGCGCAATAGCCCCAGACATGCTTCAGCGCGTCGCCGATGGCGATGTCCGCGCCACCGGCGCCGACGGCCACCACCAGCTCCATCTCGTGGTGCAGCGACGTCGTCACGCTGGGATAGGGCATGTCGGCGCCGCCGGTGACGACGGCATCGGCGGGCTTGGCGAAGTAGAAGGGCGGCTCGCGGGTGGGATCGGAGCCCATCTCGATGGCATGCTCGGCATAGTTGCGGCCCACGCAGTAGATGCGGCGCACCGGGAACAGCGCGTGGCTGCCCTTGATCGGCAGGGCGGAGATCGCCGGCGGCGCGATGACGTAGGGGCGGGCGGCGGGGCTGCCGGAGGGGCTGCCGGAGGGGCTGCCGGAGGGGCGGGCGTCGTCGGGCATGGCGGGTCCTGGGGATGTCGCGTCCGGGTGGCGAGGGTCGGCTCCCGGGCCGCATCTGGCTGGGCAGAGGGTCGATCCCCGGAATGGCAACGGGATAGCAGCGTCGCGCCTGGGCCGGAAGCTGTTTGCGCCCTCCGGCGGGCGGTCAAGCGCCGGCGCCGATCTTCACGTAAAACTTTAGGATTGACGTCCAGGGTCCGGTGCGCGCAAAAAAAGCGCCCGGACAGGGGGGTGTCCGGGCGCCGTTGTTGCTTAGTTTCCGATCGGAAAGGTCGGGCGAGCCGGCAGGGGAAACCGGCGCGTCCACCGGGGGCGTTTTGGCCTCCGATGCATGCAAGATAGCGTCTTGCGTGCCGGGATGCAAAAGGCGTTTCGCTGATGCAGCCACGCCACAGGGCAAGAAGGACCTGCCTCGCGCAAGCGTGACCAGGAATTCGGATTCTGGACGCCCGCCTGAGACCTATTCGGCGGCGGCGCGGTGGGTCCGCCGGTCCGCCCAGGCCTGGCAGGCCTTGCCGAAGGCCTCGAACAGGGACCGGCTTACGGGATCGCTCTCCCAGTCGTATTCCGGGTGCCATTGCACGCCAAGCGCGAAACCGCGGGCATCACGGACGCGAACGGCTTCAACGGTGCCATCCGGCGCCCAGCCCTCGGCAATGAGGCGCGGCGCCAGCCGGGCGATGCCCTGGTTGTGCAAGGAGTTCACCGGCAGATCCACCACGCCGCCGGCGAGCTGCGCGATCGGGCTTTCCGGCACAAGCCGCACGGAATGGGCCTTCGCCACCCGCACCCGGGCGAAGCGCTGGTCCGCGGGCGTGGAATGGTCCAGGCGCCCGGGCAGGTCCTGGATGCGCTGGTCCAGGCTGCCGCCGAGGGCGACGTTCAGTTCCTGGAAACCCCGGCAGATCGCCAGCAGGGGCAGGCCGGCGGCGATGGCTGCCCGGATCAGCGGCAACGTGGTGGCGTCGCGGGCGTGATCTTCGGGCGTGCCCTCGGCATGCGGCGGCCCCTCGTAATGGTCGGGGCGGACGTTGGAGCGGCTGCCCGTGAGGATCAGCCCATCCAGCCGCGGCAGGATTTCCGGCACCAGAGCCTCGCCCGCGGCCGGCAGCAGCACGGGAATCCCGCCGACCGGGCCAAGCGCGACGCGGACATAGCTCTCGGACGCCGCGTGGTTCGGGGTGCCAAACACGCCGAACGGCTTCACACAGCACGAGATTCCGATCAGCGGTTTCATGCGGGTGTCAAAATCGCCTGCCTTTGCGGCGTGATCAAGGCTGAGCTTGCAATTTCCGCGCCGCCCCGCGCATGGCGGTCCCCGCGCCGGACGCATGGCTCATCCGGTCGGTCGCCGCGGCACGGTCACTGGATGCCGAGTTCTTCCCGGAAGCGCGGATCGTTGAATTCGAACAGCATGCTCGGGTAGCGCGCGCCGTATTCCTGGGCGTAGAGGCTCACCCGCGTCTCCTGCCCCTGCGCGTCCACCACGGCCCATTGCTTCAGCTCGAAGGGGTTCTCGGAGAACACCAGCGTCAGGCGGCCCTCGCCCGGCGCGCCGGTGCGGAAGATGGTGATCCGCACCATGCCGCCGCTGCGCTCGACCCGGCTGACCGTGACGTCGCCGGAAAACCGCACCTGGTCGCGCAGCAGCAGCCCGAGCGGCGTGGACCCCACCGGCACCGTGGTGGGCTGGCGCAGGGCCTTGTCGAAGTAGAAGAACTGGCCATGGCTGGCGACCAGCAGCAGCGGCTCCCGGTCGTACTCGAAGCGCATGCGCCCGGGGCGGACGATCCAGGCGGTGCCCTCGGCCGCCGCGCCGTTCTGGGCGATCTGCAGGAAGCGCGCCTTCACGCTGCTGAGCCGGTTGAACCAGGCCTCGGCTGCGGCGATGTCGGCGCGGTCCCGGTCCGTCAGCGTTGCCGCCTGGACGGACGCGCCGCCGCGCGGCTGCGCCTGGGCCGCGGCGGCGATGGCGAGCAGGGGCATGGCCAGAAGGGTGCGGCGGTTCATGATGACCCCTTTCTGGGGCCGCGGCCGCGCCACTTGAAGGCCCCGCGATGCGAATGCCGGCGGATCAGCGCGCGGGCGGCCGGCCGGGCGCGGCCGGGGCGCCCGGCATGCCGGGCATCTGCATGGTCTGGTAGCCCTGCGGCACCTGGAAGCGGGCAGGGTCCTGCGCGCCGAAGGCCACCTGCGTCGCGACCATGCTTCCGCTCGCCCCCATGGCGGCGCCCCGCGAGCGCAGCATCACGCCTTCGGCCGTGATGCAGGCTTCGCCCTCGCCCTCGGGGCCGCGGATGGTCCAGACCGTGCAGCGATGACCGAGCACGGTATCGCCGCTGCCCCTGGTGAAGCGCATGTCGGGGCCGGGCTGCGCCGGGTTCGGGCGCGACGGGTCGGGCGGCATCCGCATCACCATGCGCGCGGCGTCCTGCACGATGAAGATGCCGCCGGTGCGCATGTCCGTCACGCTCCAGCCCTGGCCGCCGGGCATGTCCATGCGCATCTTCTGCTCGGCGTTGTTCCAGGACAGCCGCATCTCCATCGGCCCCGAATTGGCGGCGCCGGGCCCGGGCGCGCCACCCTCGACGCGGTAGGTCACGCTGACGTCGCGGGAGGGATGCAGCGGCGGCCTGTCCTGCGCCGCGGCAGGCGCCAGGGTGGCCAGGAGAAGGGCGGCGGCGGCAAGCGGATGGCGCATGGAGGTTCTCCCGGTCGGCAGGACGACGGGGCAGGACCGTCCGATGCCCGCCACCGGCGGTCAAGGCCAGCCACGGTGACAGCGGCCGATCGCGGGCGGATCGCAGCCGCCGCCGGGCAAGCCTTCGCGACCAGGAACCACCACCCGAAACCTTGGCCGCAACCCGGGCTTACCGGCCCTGAAACCGCGGGCTCCGCAAACCGATGAACACCGACTCCCTCGTCTTCTGGCTGTTCGCCTTCACCCTGCTGGCCGCCGTGGCGATCGGCATCTGGCAATTCATGCGCGTGCGGCGGGCGAAGCGCATGAACACGCACTCCGCGATGACGACGCCAGGGACGGATCGCTGAGGCAGGCCGGCCAAGTCGCGGAACCGGGCGTCAGTCGTCCCCGGCGCGCCCGCTGCGCGGCGCCAGCACCTCGCGCTTGCCGACATGGTTGGCGGCGCTGACCACGCCGTCCTTTTCCATCTGCTCGATCAGCTTGGCGGCACGGTTGTAGCCGATCTGCAGGTGGCGCTGGATGAAGCTGGTGCTCGCCTTGCCTTCGCGCGTCACCACCGCCACCGCCTGGTCGTACAGCGAGGCGTCCGCATCGGTGTTGCCGCCGAGCACGCCCGAGGCGACGAGCGCCGCGCTGGCACCATCCTCGTCGTCGGCCTCGGTGACCTCCTCGACATAGGCGGGTTCGCCCTGCTCGCGCAGGAAGGCCACCACCTTCTCCACCTCCGTGTCGGTCACGAAGGGGCCGTGCACGCGGGAGACGCGGCCGCCGCCGGCCATGTGCAGCATGTCGCCCTGGCCCAGCAGCTGCTCCGCCCCCTGCTCGCCGAGGATGGTGCGGCTGTCGATCTTCGAGGTCACCTGGAAGGAGATGCGCGTCGGGAAATTCGCCTTGATGGTGCCGGTGATGACGTCGACGGACGGGCGCTGCGTGGCCATGATCACGTGGATGCCGGCGGCGCGTGCCATCTGCGCCAGGCGCTGCACCGCGGCCTCGATCTCCTTGCCGGCGACGATCATCAGGTCGGCCATCTCGTCGATGACCACCACGATCATCGGCAGCGGCTCGAGCGCCAGCGGCTGTTCCTCGAAGACCGGCTTGCCCGTCTCCGGATCGAAGCCGGTCTGCACGCGGCGCGTCAGCACCTCGCCGCGGCCGCGCGCCGCCGAGACCTTCTCGTTGTAGCCGCCGATGTTGCGGACACCGAGCTGGCTCATGGCGCGGTAGCGCCGCTCCATCTCGCGCACCGTCCACTTCAGCGCGCCGATCGCCTTCGGCGGCTCCGTCACCACGGGTGCCAGCAGGTGCGGGATGCGGTCATAGACCGACAGCTCCAGCATCTTCGGGTCGATCATGATGAAGCGGCATTCCTCCGGGCCGAAGCGCCAGAGCAGCGACAGGATCATGGTGTTGATCGCCACCGACTTGCCGGAGCCGGTGGTGCCGGCGATCAGCAAATGCGGCATGCGGGCGAGGTCGGCGATCACGGACCCGCCGCCGATATCCTTGCCCAGGGCCAGCGGCAGCCGCCCTGGGTGCCGGGCCCAGTCGTCGGAGGCGAACATCTCCGAGAGATAGACCGTCTCGCGCCGCGCATTGGGCATCTCGATGCCGATGACGTTGCGGCCGGAGACGGTGGCGATGCGCACCGCCGTCACGCTCATGCTGCGCGCGATATCGTCGGCCAGGCCGATGACGCGCGCGCTCTTCGTCCCCGGCGCCGGCTCCAGCTCATACAATGTCACCACGGGGCCGGGGCGGATCTCCACGATCCGGCCGCGCACGCCGTAATCCTCCAGCACCGTCTCCAGCATGCGGGCATTGCCGGCGAGCGCCTCCTCGGAGGGGCGGCCGGCGCGGCTGGCGGGCTTCGGCTCCACCAGCAGGTCGAGCGAGGGCAGGCGCCAGTCGTTGCCGCCGGAGAGGTCAAGGCTCTGCTGCCGGGCCGCGGCGGCCGCCGCTTCGCCGCGGCGGCCC
>JAIEOP010000441.1 GCA_019750465.1 Acetobacteraceae bacterium
CCGAGCCCGCCAAGGCCCGCGCCGGCCGAGGCGCCCTCCGCTGCTGCGGCGCCGGCGCCCGCGGCACCCGCGCCGGTCGTTCGCCAGCCGCCGGCCAACTATGTCGGGCGGCTTCTCGCCGCGCTCGACCGCCACAAGGAGTATCCCTCCTCGGCCCGCTTCCGTCGCGCCGAGGGCGTGACGCTGTTGCGCTTCGCGATGCGCCGCGACGGCACCGTGGCCTCCTTCCGGATCGAACGAAGCAGCGGCCATGAGGACCTCGACGCCGCCGTCATCCAGATGATCCAGCGCGCCTCGCCCTTGCCATCGCCGCCGCCGGAACTGCCCGGCGATCCCGTTGAACTCGTCGTGCCGGTCAGGTTCTCGCTGCGGTGATTCCCCGATGTTTCCGAAACCGCTTCCGTTCGGAAGCCGGCGATGCGATTCGCCCGCCTCCGAGGCCTCGCGGCGATGTCTTGGACGCCGCGTCTCGGCGCAGGCGGCAGGGGCGGACGGGCGTCACCGCTTTCCGCAAGTTCACGTGTCTGCACCCAACCTGCGCAGGAACCAAGTCGAACTGATCCATTCGCCATGCTTCCGGGCGTATTCGCGGAAGGTGCCGACGTCTTCGAAACCCATCTGGCCATGGAGCCGCAGCGAGGCCGGGTTGGGCAGCCGCTGCCGTTCGCTGTCAATAGCGCGCCCCGTGGCAGGATTTCAGCGCAGCCCGGCCCAGTCCGCGGGCCTGATCTGGCCGAGCAGCGTGAAGCCGTTCGGCCCGCCAGGCCGCACCACCCAGGCGACGCCCATCGGCTCGGGATAGACGCCGGTCGCCGCCTCGAACGGATCGTCATGGCCGACGAGGACGGTGTTGCGCCCGGCGGGCGGCGCGGCGGCAAGCAGCGGGCGTACGCGGTCGCGCATCGCCGCCTCCTGCGCGTCTGTGTAGTCCTCGGCGGGCTCGAAGTTCAGCGCGGCGTTCTTGGCGTAGCGTCCGAAGGCGAGGTCGGCGGTGTGCCAGGCGCGGCAGTATTCGCTGCTGATCACCTCGCCGACCGGGATGTCCAGCCGGCGGAACGCAGCGCCGAGCGCGCGGGCCTGCTGCCAGCCCTCCTCGCTCAGCATGCGCTGCGTCGCGCAGTCGCCCATCACCGCGCTGACCTGGTCGGCCCCCTCGCGCTGGGTTGCGGCGTGGCGCATGAAGATCACGTACCCGCCGCCACGCAGTGCCTCGATCAGGCGCTGCGGCGGCTGCGGGTTGGGGATATCGGTCGGCGGATCGGCGGCAAGCGCGAGGCCCGGCAGCAGGCCGGCCAGGACGAATAGCAGGCGGCGGCGCATGGCGTGGTTCTCCGATCAGTGCAGCGTGCGGGATGCCGGGAAGGGCAGCACCTGGCCGCGCCGCGGCAGCGACAGCCCTGTCTCGGCGATGGACAGTGCGAAGCGCCGCGCCGCGAGCAGCGCCGGGCCCGTCGCCTCCTCCGGCAGCCAGTCGCCGAGGATGGCGAGCGCGGGCAGCGTCTCGCCCGCTTGCAGTGCAGCGACGAGGCGAAGCATCAAGGTCTCGTCCTCGCCGAGCGAGGGGCAGCGGCAACAATGGACGTCGATCAGCCGCTTCGCCTGCGCGCCGATCACCGACATCAGCCCGTCGAAGGCGATGATCGCAGGCGCGCCCGCACCGGCCATGCGGAACAGCTCGCGCCAATCCGGGTGCGCGTCGCCCGGGCGCATCCGCGGCGCGACCCAGGCCCGCAGGGTGGCGATGACGAACAGCTCCGCGGCATCGAGGTCCATGGCGCCGCGCCGCCCGGGCACGGGGGCGTGGTCGGCGCAGGCGCCGGTCCGCGGTTCCGGCACGGGCGGCTCCGCGTTCGGGTCGAGGAGGAAGGGGGACAGGGGGAGTTTCGGCATGGGATGGCCTCCGGGGTTGATGGTAGCCTATTGAGAATGAGAACCGCTCGCAATCAGACTTTGAGACCAGAGAGGAGCCACCCCATGCCCGACAGCCTGCCGGCGCCGCCGCCTGCGCTCGCCGCCCTGCTGGCCCGCGCCTCCGTCCCGCCGCGCCAGCTTGGCGAACCTGGGCCCGATCCGGCGGCGCTCGACCGCGCCGTTGCCGCCGCGCTCTGTGCGCCGGACCATGGCGGGCTCAGGCCCTGGCGCTTCGTGTTCGTCGCCGGCGCTGCGCGGGTCGCGCTGGGCGAGGTGCTCGCGGCGTCGTTGGCGCGGCGCGAACCTGCCACACCGCCGGAGCGGCTCGACCTCGAACGCGCCAAGCCGCTGCGGGCACCGCTCGTCATCGCCGCCGGCGCTGCGCTGCGCCACGATCACAAGATCCCCGTCTGGGAACAGGAGGCTTCGGCCGCCGCCGGCACGATGAACCTGCTGAACGCACTCGACGCGCAGGGCTATGGCGCGATCTGGCTGTCCTCCGCCGCGCTGCGCGACCCGGCGGTGAAGCTGGCACTTGGCTTTGCGGAGACCGACGCGCTGCTCGGCTGGATCTATGTCGGCACCCCCATGGTGGACCGGCCGCGCCCAGCGCGGACCGATCCTTCGCCGCACCGCCGGTGGTGGGCCGCGCCGTGACGGACCGCTGAAAGCACAAGGAAAGGAACCGCCTGATGTTCGTCGCCACCAATCGCTTCCGCGTCATCCCCGCCGAGGCCGAGCGCTTCGAGCAGGCCTGGCTCACGCGCGAGAGCCACCTGCACGAGCTTGAGGGCTTCCTCTCCTTCCACCTGCTGAAGGGGCCGGCGACGGAGGAGCACATCCTCTACGCCTCCACCACCTTCTGGGCCTCGCGCGAGGCTTTCGAGGCCTGGACGCGGTCAGAGCAGTTCCGCCGCGCCCATGCCGGTGCGGGGGCGATCTCCAAGCCCACCACGATCGGCCCGCCGCAGTTCGAGGGGTTCGAGGTGCTCCAGACCATCACGCGCCAGGCGCCCGCAACGGCCTGAAGTTCGGCCTGCCGGGCGCGGAAGGCCGCAACGCCGAGTTCCTTCACCGCGCCCGCAGCCGGCGTGAGGCCGCGAGCGCCGTCACCGCCGCCGCCATCGCGAGCAGCAGCGCGCTTGCCGGCTCGGTCACGAACACCGCCCAGTCGCCGCGCGCCAGCACCAGCGCGCGGCGCAGCGCCTCCTCGAAAGGAGCGGCGAGGACGAAGCCGATCAGCAGGGGCGTGGGGTCGAGCCCGGCGCGCAGCAGCGCCCAGCCCAGGGCGGAGAAGCCGAGCAGCAGCCACAGGTCGAACACGCTGCCCGAGCTTGCCCAGAGACCCGCGCAGGACAGCACCATCACGATCGCGGCGAGTAGACGCATGGGCAGCCGCAGCACCGCGGCCCAAACCCCGACGAAGGGTAAGTTCAGCGCCACGAGCATGGCATTGCCGATCAGCATCGACACGATGATCGCGCCGATCAGTTCCGGGCGCTCGGCCACCACCGCCGGCCCTGGCGCGATGCCCTGAAGGAACATCGCGCCGGCGAGGACCGCCATCACCGCATTGGCCGGCAGGCCGAGGGCGAGCAGCGGCGCGAAGGAGGATTGCGCCGCCGCGTTGTTGGCCGATTCGGGCGCCGCGACGCCGGCCATCTCGCCCTGACCCCAACGGCCACGGCGACGGAACAGGCCGCGCTCGGCGGCCTGGGCGGCCAGCGCCGCGAGCAGGGTGGAGGCGCCCGGCAGCAGCCCGATCAGGCTGCCGATGACACCGCCGCGCAGCGCAGGCCCGGCCGAGGCCGCAAGGTCGCTTCGACCCGGCCAGGGCGAGCCGATGGCTGGGCTGCGCCGCGCGCCCTCGCCGCCGTCCAGCGCGCGGATCAGCTCCGCCACGCCGAACAGGCCCATCGCCAGCGGGATGAAGCCGATGCCGTCGGCGAGTTCCGGCACGCCGAAGGTGAAGCGCGGCCGCCCGCCCGCAACATCGGTGCCGACCAGGCCGAGCAGGCCGCCGAGTGCTGCCAGCGCCCAGGCCGCCAGCAGCGGTGCGGGCGAGAGCGCGACCGCGGCGGCGATGCCGAGCAGCATCAGCGCCGCTGTCTCCGCCGGGCCGAAGGCGACCGCGAAGCGGGCCAGCGGCAGCAGCAGAAGTGCCAGGACCGCGGCCGCGATCACGCCACCGACGAGCGATGCCAGCGCGGCGATCCCGAGCGCCGGCCCGGCGCGGCCCTGCTTGGCGAGTTCATGCCCTTCCTGCGCGGTGACCACGCCCGACGCCTCGCCCGGCACGCGCAGCAGGATGGCCGTGGTCGAGGAGCCGTACTGCGCCCCGTAGTAGATGCCCGCCAGCATGATCAGTGCGCCGGCCGGCGGCAGGGTGAAGGTCACCGGTAACAGCAGCGCGATGGTCGCGACCGGGCCGAGGCCCGGCAGCACGCCGACCAGCGTGCCGAGCGCGACACCGACGAGGCAGAGCAGGAGGTTGCCCCGTTCGAGCGCGAGGCCGAGCCCCGCGCCGAGCAGCCCGATGGCGTCTGTCATCGGCTGCCGATCAGTGGCGTCGGCACGCCAAGCGCGCCGAGGAACAGGGCGGCCGCGAGGGCCCCGATTGCCCCACCTCCCGCCACGACGACCGCCGGCCGCGCTCCGGGGCCTGCGGCAAGGCTCAGGCTGCCCGCCGCCCAGGCCGCCGGCAGGAAGCCGGCCCAGGGCAGCAGCAGGGCGAAGGCGGCGATGGCTGCGCAGAGGAGAAAGCCGGCCCTCGTGCCGCCACTCTCCGGTGGCGCAGCGCGCAGGGCGAACGCATGGAGCAAGCCAAGCGCGATGAGAATCCCAGCCAGCAGTGCCGGGACGAAGCCCGCACCAGGCCGACCGCTGGGCAAGCGGAATGGCTGGCCGAGCGCGACGAGCAACGCGCCGATGCCGAGGCCGGCGAGCAGCAGGCCGGGCAGGGCGGTGCGAAAGAGTTTGCGAATGCGAGTTGCTTGCAAATAGGACATGCGCCGCTCATATCCTGCCCGGGACATTTCCGGGAGCCTCATCCATGCCGCATCGCCGCGCCCTGCTGCTCAGTGCCCTTGCCGCACCCGCGCTGGCCACCCGGACCGCCCGGGCGCAGGCCTGGCCGAGCCAGCCCATCCGCCTCGTGGTCGCCTCCGCCGCCGGCGGCAATGCCGACGTGGTCGCGCGGCTGGTCGCGAACGAGCTCGAACCGAAGCTCGGCCAGCGCATCCTGGTCGAGAACCTCGCCGCCGCCTCGGGCATGCTCGCGACCGAGGCCGTCTCCCGCGCCGCGCCGGACGGGCACACCTGGCTGGTCGGCACGTCCTCGCAGCTCGTGCACAACATCGCGCTGTTCGATCCGCTGCCGGTGGAGATCACCCGGGCCCTGCGTGGCGTCGCCATGATCAACGAGGCGCCTGGCGTGCTGGTAGTGAAGGCCGACAACCCCGCGCGTGACCTCGCCGACTTCATCGCCCGCGCCAAGGCCGCGCCGGGCGAGTTCGTGATGGGCAGCGGACCAGCCGGCACCACGACCCACATCATCGGCCTGCACTTCGCGAACCGCGCCGGCGCGCGCTTCGAGCACCTGCCCTATCCCGCCGGCAGCCAGGCGATGCGCGACATCCTGGGCGGGCGCGTCACTTGCATGTTCGACATCGCGGTGACCGCCATCCCGCAGATCAGGGGCGGCGCGGTGCGCGGTCTCGGCGTCTCCTCGCCGACACGGCTGACGGCGGCGCCGGAGCTGCCGACGCTGATCGAGGGCGGCCTACCGGATTTCGTCGCCGGCACCTGGAACTCGATCGCGCTTCCGACCGGCACGCCGGATGCGATCATCGCGCGCATCAACGCCCTGGTGAACGAGGTGGTGCAGGCCGCGCCGATGCGCACGCGGCTGGCCGAGCTCGGCAGCTTCGTCCCGACGGCAATGACGCCCGCCGAGGTCGAGGCATACTATGCGCGCGAGCGCGCGCTGTGGATTCCGGTGGTGCGCGCGACCGGGGCGCGCCAGGGCTGAGGCCGATGGCCGCGCGGCTGCGGCAGGAGGCTGTGCTGTACATCGCTGGCGCAGCGCAGCTTCTTGCGAGTCTCATCGAACAGCTGGAGGGCCGCGCACCGATCCGACGCGAGGCCGATACTGGCGTGATCGACCTCGGTGCCGCACGCTGCGCGCTGTGCGTGGCCGGGGACCGGTTGCTCGCCTGCTGCGAGGCGGACGAGGCGCCGGCGCTCAGGCGGCTGCGCGCCCTGCTGGATGGCCAACTCGCCTGCTGCTCCGACGGCACGGCAGGCTTGCTGTGGGGGCCGGCGCATGCCGTGCCAGCGCAGGAGCCATCCGCGCCCTTGCCGGAGATGTGCGACGCTCACAACGGTATGCCCTGGCTGGGCCAGAACTGAGTATGCGCGATGCGCCCGATCGGCGACGCCGGTGATGAGCGGTGGCGTGCTGCGTCTGGGCCGAACAGCGGACTTGACTGGTCGCGAAAGCCTGCAAACGCTGGGACGTCATTGATTTCGCGCCGCGCCAAATGCATGCCGCGCAGTTGGCTGCATTGTTGCAATGATTTCAACAGCGTAGAATTCTGACGGTATGAATGACGGTAAGCTTGCGAAATGCCGCTTCAGAACATACTCCCGATCAACAGGTTAACGCATCCGTTGATGATCGACCGGGATGAAACCAGGTAGAGATGGCTCGGGAAATTCGGACAGGGCGATGAGTGGATTTCCTGCCTGACAGCGGCGAAGGTGCCGCGGATCAGGAGCGAACATGACGAAGCGTGCGGGGCGGACCCACAGTCCCGGTTTCAAGGCGAAGGTGGCGCTGGCTGCCATCAAGGGCGACAAGACGCTGGCCGGGCTGGCCAAGCTGTTCGACGTGCACCCGCACCAGATCACGGCCTGGAAGGCGCAGTTGCAGGAGGGTGCGGCCGGCGTGTTCGGTGCCGGCGCGGCGGCGAGCGAGGCGGCGCCGGCGGCCGATCTGAAGCCGCTGCATGCGAAGCTCGGGGGGCTGACGCTGGAGAAGGATCTTTGTCCGGCGCGCTCGGCAAGGCCGGCCTGCTGAGCGCAAGGCGATGATCGACCGCGCCGACGGTCTGCCGCTCACACGGCAGGCCCCGCTGCTGCGGCTGAGCCGGAGCGACCTCTACTGCCGTCCCTGTGCAGTGCCGCCGGCGCGGCTGGCGGTCATGCGGCGGATCGACGAACTGCATCTCGAGCATCCCTTCGCGGGCGGCCGGATGGTGCGCGCTTATCCTGACCGACAGCCGCAGAGGGTGGTGGCGTGAGAGGGTCGCTGGCGGTGTGGTGCTGCTCCGGCCGGGCTACGCCCTCCCTGCGCGACACCACGCCACCAGCACGGCGTGCCCATCAATCGGCAGGGGATCCCCTTGGCGGAACCGAAACGCGGTAGCGAGGAACCGAGCCACCCCTCACCGCGGTCGCCAGTTGGCCAGCCCGCGGCCGCCAGACTCCTGGCGGTCGCGGCGGCGGGCTGGTCAGCGGTTTCCTACACCACCGGCTGGGGCACGACCCCACCAGCGAAGCACAACCGATTCCAACGATTCATGAGGTTTCCGGATGGACACTTGCAGGCGCTACTGTAGAGCAAGACGGCCTCTGGGCCGGACGGTGCCGGCGTCAGCAGATTTTTTCGTCCCTGCCCTTGGCACTCGCTTCGGCCAAGTGCCAGATTGAGCCCAGACAGGCGCCCGACTGCATGGCGCCGGAGATGCCGGGAATGATTCGCTACGATCTGCAGTGCTCCCAAGGTCATGAGTTCGACGGCTGGTTCAAGGACAGCGACGGCTTCGCCAAGCTGGCCCGGGCCGCCATGGTGGAATGCCCGGTCTGCGGCAGCGCAGAGGTGACGAAGCGCCTGATGGCGCCGTCGGTGCGCAAGGCGCCAGGGGTAAAGGGCCGCCCGGACCGCCCCGCCGGCGAGGTGCCCGCGCACGCCCGACCGGTCCTGCCGGCGGCCCCGCCTCCGCCCGCTTCGCCGCCGGCCCAGACCGTGGCAGGCCCGGTGCCAGCCCAGGTCGTCGCCCTGCTGCAGCGCATGCGGGCCGAGGTGGAGAAGCACTGCGACTATGTCGGCCGCAACTTCGCCGAGGAGGCCCGCAGGATCCACCGCGGCGAAAGCGAGCGTACCGGGATCTACGGTGAGACGACGGAGGCCGAGGCCGAGGCGCTACGCGAGGAGGGGGTCGAGATCGCCAGCATCCCCTGGGTGCCCCGGGCGGATGGATAGCTGCCATTGCCAGGCAGGTTGTTGCTCGAGCCGAGTCGAGAGGCCGTGGTTGCGAAGCACCCAACCGTCATCCCCATGCCGCGGGGCGATATCGAATCCAGCGCCCCGTCCTCCGCTCCAGTTCCGGCGGCGACAATAGTCGGCCACCGTGCTGCGCGGCGGCAGGGGGCGGCTCCCGCGGATCGGGCCGCCACCATCGAGTTCCAGGATATTCCAACGGCTCAGAGGCTGTCTCTGAACGCTTTCGGAATATGGGTTGGGTGATCGTGGCGGCTATGATTCCAACGGGTTGTCGAG
>JAIEOP010000078.1 GCA_019750465.1 Acetobacteraceae bacterium
CAGCCGCGCGCCCGGCGTGGCGCCTCGTGCCGCGGCTGCGCCACGCGGCGGCCCTGCTGCTGCCGCCGCTGCTTCTGCTGGCCGCGCTGGTCGGGGTCTGGGAATGGGCGGCCTCCGGCCCCGCCGCCACGCTGCCGCCACCCTCCCGCGTCTGGGCCGACAGCCACGAACTGGTCACCAATCCCTTCTACGATCGCGGCGGGCTGGACAAGGGGCTCGGGCTGCACCTGCTGGCCAGCCTCCATCGCGTCGCCCTGGGCTTCGCGCTCTCGGCGGTGGCGGGCATCGCGCTCGGGATGCTGGTGGGCAGCTCGCGCTTGGCGATGCGCGCGCTCGACCCGCTGTTCCAGGTGCTGCGCACGGTGCCGCCGCTGGCCTGGCTGCCGCTGAGCTTGGCCGCCTTCCGCGAGGCGCAGCCCTCCGCCATCTTCGTGATCTTCATCACCGCGGTCTGGCCGATCATCATCAACACCGCGGTCGGCGTGCGCAACGTGCCGGCGGACTACCGCAACGTCGCGCGCGTGATCCGCCTGAGCCCGCTGGACTGGTTCCTGCGCATCGTGGTGCCGGCGGCCGCGCCGTACATCTTCACCGGTCTGCGCATCGGCGTCGGCCTGTCCTGGCTGGCGATCATCGCGGCCGAGATGCTGGTGGGCGGCGTCGGCATCGGCTTCTTCGTCTGGGATGCGTGGAACAGCTCCAACCTCTCCGACATCATCGTGGCGCTGATCTACATCGGCGTGGTCGGCTTCGTGCTCGACCGCCTGATGGCCTTCGCCGGCCGCGCCGTCACGCGCGGCACCGCGGCGCAGTAGGAGACCATCATGGACCGCCCCTTCCTGGAGATCAGCCGCGTCTCCGTGCGCTTCGGCGCCACCCTGCCGCCGGTGCTCAGCGGCATCGACCTGCGCATCCGCCAGGGCGAGTACGTCGCCGTCATCGGGCACTCCGGCTGCGGCAAGTCCACGCTGCTGAACGTCGTCGCCGGGCTGCTGCCGGCCACGCAGGGCGGGGTGGTCCTGGAGGGGAAGGAGGTGGCGGAGCCCGGGCCGGACCGCGCCGTGGTGTTCCAGAACCACAGCTTGCTGCCCTGGCTCACCTGCTACGAGAACGTGAAGCTCGCGGTGGACCGCACCGCCGGCCGGGAGATGTCGCGCGCCGGGCGGCACGACTGGACGATGCGCAACCTCGCCCTGGTGCGCATGGAGGGGCACGCGGCGAAGCGCCCGGCCGAGATCTCGGGCGGCATGAAGCAGCGCATCGGCATCGCCCGCGCGCTGGCGATGCGCCCGAAGGTGCTGCTGCTGGACGAGCCCTTCGGCGCGCTGGACGCGCTGACGCGGGCGCACCTGCAGGACCAGGTGATGGCGATCCATGCCGAGCTCGGCACCACGGTGATGATGATCACCCACGACGTGGACGAGGCGGTGCTGCTGTCGGACCGGATCGTGATGCTGACCAACGGCCCCGACGCCGTGGTCGGCGAGGTGCTGGAGGTGGACCTGCCGCGACCGCGCGACCGCCTGGCGCTCGCCTCCCACCCGCGCTTCCTCGCCGCGCGCGAGGCGGTGCTGCGGTTCCTGCACGAACGCCACGCCCCGCCTGGGCAAGCGGCGGCATGACGCGGCATGGCGGCTGATCCCATGCGCGTCCTCGTCATCGGCGCCGGCCCGGCCGGCACGCGCTGCGCCGAGCGCGTGGCGCAGCGCCTGCCCGGCGCCGCGGTGACGCTGCTCGGCGCCGAGGCGGCGCTGCCCTACGACCGCGTGGCGCTGGGCCGCCTGCTCTCGGGCGAGGTCGAGGCCGCGGCGCTGATCACGCATGACGCGGCGCGGCTGCGCGCCCTCGGCATCCGCTTCCGCCCGGCGGCGCCGGTCGTGGCACTGGATCGCGCCACCCGCGCCGCCGTCACCGCGGCCGGCGAGCGCCACGCCTATGACCGGCTGGTGCTGGCCACCGGCTCGCGCGCGGTGCGCCTGCCGCTGCCGGGCGCCGAGCGCGCCGGCGTCTTCGTCTATCGCAGCATGGGCGACGTGCTGGCGATCCGCCGCGCGGCGATCGGCGCGCGGCGCGCCATCGTGGTCGGCGGCGGGCTGCTGGGGCTGGAGGCGGCGGCCGGTCTCGCGGCGATTGGCCTGGCGGTCACCGTCGTGCACGCCGTGGGCTGGCCGATGGAGCGCCAGCTCGATGAGGGCGCGGGGGCGATGCTGGCGCGCGCGCTCGGCGCGCGGCGCATCCGCTTCGCCATGCCCGCCGCGGCGGCGGCGCTGGAGGGGCCGCCGGGAGGGCTGGCCGCGCTGCGGCTGGCCGACGGCACGCGCCTCGCCGCGGACCTGGTCGTGATGGCGGTCGGCGTGCGTGCCGAGACCGCGCTGGCGGCGGAGGCGGGCCTCGCGCCCGGCCGCGGCATCCCGGTGGACGACGCGATGCGCAGCGCCGATCCCAGCATCCTTGCCATCGGCGAATGCGCCGAGCATCGCGGCACGGTCTGCGGCCTGGTCGCCCCGGCGCTCGCCATGGCGGAAGCCGCCGCGGCAGCCGTCGCGGGCGCCGCGGCCACCTACGCGCCGCGCCCCGACCCGGCGGCGCTGAAGGTCTCCGGCACCGCGGTATGGTCGGCCGGCGAGGTCGCACCGCCCGATGCCGAGGCGATCACGCTGCGCGACGAGGCGGGCGGCCGCTACCGCCGGCTCTGGCTGCGCGACGGGCGGCTCGTCGGCGCCGTGCTGTTCGGCGACACCGCCGACGCACCCTTCTACCTGGAGCTGATCGGCAGCGGCCGCGCCGTCGCGCCGTTCCGCCGCGACCTGGCCTTCGGCCCTGCCTACATCCCCGCCGCTGCCAGGGACGCCGCCTGAGATGACCGACCAGGCCTTCGACCCGGCACAGCAGGAATACCTCAAGGGCTTCTGGGCCGGCATCGAGGCGCGCCGCGGCACGCTGGCACCCGAGGGGGCCGGGGCGGGGACCGGCGGCATGCCGCCCGACGCGCTGCGCGCGGCGCAGGACGCGGCGCTCGCCGCCGGCGGCACGCTGACGCCGCAGGAGGCGATGAAGCGCGAGCGCCATCCGCTGGACCGCTGGGAGGAGATCACCGCCCGCGCCGCGGCCGGGCGCTTCCCGAAGCCGCTCGAGGATTTCGCCGGGCGCTGGCACGGCCTGTTCCACGTCGCGCCGGCCGAGGACGCCTTCATGTGCCGGCTGCGCATCCCGGGCGGCATCCTCACGGCGCACCAGATGGAGCGCATCGCCGGCATCGCCGAGGAGCTGGCCGGCGGCCATGCCGACGTCACCACCCGCGCGAACCTGCAGCTTCGCGGCATCGGCGCGGCGCACGGCCCCGAGGTGGTGATGCGGCTGGGCGAGATCGGGCTGCTGCCGCGCGGCACCGGCGCCGACAACATCCGCAACATCACCGCCAGCCCGACCGCCGGCATCGACCCGCAGGCGCTGATCGACCCGCGCCCGACGGTGCGCGCGCTGCACCACCACATCCTGAACACCCGCGACCTGTCCGGCCTGCCGCGCAAGTTCAACATCGCCGTCGGCGGCGGCGGCCTGGTGGAGGTGCTGGAGGAGACCAACGACATCGCCCTCGCCGCGGTGCGCGTCGCGGCGGGGCATGGCCTGCCGCCGGTCTGCTTCCGCCTCAACCTCGGCGGCATCACCGGCCACCGCGACTTCGCGCGCCCGACCGGCGTGGTGGTGCCGCCGGCCGATGCCGTGGCGGTGTGCGACGCGGTGCTGCGCGTCTTCATCGCGCATGGCGACCGCACGGACCGCAGGCGGGCGCGGCTGAAATACCTGCTCGATGCCTGGGGCATCGAGCGCTTCCTGGCCGAGGTGGAGGCGGTGCTCGGCCGCGCCCTGGCGCGCGTGCCGGAGGCGGCGGTCGCCGCGCCGCCGCCGCCGGCCAAGCATGGCCATGTCGGCATCCACGCGCAGGCGCAGCCGGGGCTGCGCTGGATCGGCGTGGTGCTGCCGGTCGGGCGGCTGACGGCGGCGCAGATGCGCGGCCTCGCCGCCATCGCCGCGGGCTGCGGCAGCGGCGAGATCCGGCTGACGGTGTGGCAGAACCTGCTGCTGCCGGGCATCCCCGACGGCCGCCTGGACGAGGCGCGCGACGCGCTGCGGGCGCTGGACCTCGGGTGGGAGGCGAGCCCCATCCGCGGCGGCCTCGTCGCCTGCACCGGCAATGCCGGCTGCAAATTCGCCGCCAGCAACACCAAGCGCCACGCCCTGGAGCTGGCGGAATTCCTGGAGGCGCGCATCGCCGCGCCGGCGCCGGTGAACATCCACCTCACCGGCTGCCATCATTCCTGCGCGCAGCACTACGTGGCCGATATCGGCCTGCTCGGCGCCAAGGTGGAACGCGGCGAGGAGCTGATCGAGGGCTACGACCTGCATGTCGGCGGCGGCGCCGGGCCGGAGCAGCGCATCGGCCGGCTGATCCTGCCGCGACTGGCAGCCGAGGCGGTCGGGCCGCACGTGCTGGCGCTGCTGCGCGCCTGGCAGGCGGCGGGCGATGCGCGCTTCCAGGATTTCTGCGCCGCGCGCGACGACGCCGCGCTGGCCGCGATCGCGTCCGGGGGCGCGGCATGAACGCGATCATCCCGCCCACGCTCGGCCTGCCCGCGCCGGTGCCGGTCATCCCGGAGAACGCGCCCTTCACCGCGGCGCAGCGCGCCTGGCTGAACGGCTTCCTCGCCGGCCTCTATGGCGGCGCGGCGGGGGGAAGCACGAATGCATCCTTCGCCGCGGCGCCGCCGGCCGCGCCCGTCGAGGACTTCCCCTGGCACGACCCGACGCTGGAGCTGGCGGAGCGGCTCGCGCTCGCCGAGGGACGCGCCCCGGCCCGGCGGCTGATGGCCTGCATGGCGCAGCTCGATTGCGGGCAGTGCGGCTATCTCTGCGCGACCTATGCCGAGGCACTGGCGAGCGGCGCTGAAACCTCGGCCGGGCTCTGCGTGCCCGGCGGCAAGCCGACGCAGCGGGCGGTGAAGGCGCTGCTGGCCGAGGCCGGAACGCCCGCCGCGCCCGCCGCCGCGGCCCCTCCGAAACCGGCCGCGACGCCCGCGGGCCGCGAGATCCGCTTCGTCTCCGCCGCGCGCCTCACCGGCGCCGGGTCGGCCAAGGACGTGCGGCACGTGGTGCTGGACCTGGCGGAGAGCGGCCTCGCCTACGAGCCCGGCGACAGCCTCGGCGTGCATGCGCCCAACGATCCGGCGCTGGTCGAAGCCGTGCTCGCCGCCCTCGGCGCCGGCGGCGAGGAGATGGTGGAGGACGCGCCGCTGCGCGCCGTGCTGTCGGCGCGGCGCGACATCGCCCGCCCCTTCGACCGCACCCTCGACCTGCTGGCGGCCGCGGCGACCGATGCGCGGCAGGCGCGCGCGCTGCGTGCCCTGGCCGATGGCGACGACGGCGCCGAGCCCGACGGTGCGGACCTGCTGGACCTGCTGCACGCCTTCCCCTCGGCGCGGCCGCCGCTGGCGGCACTGGTCGCCTCCCTGCCGGTGCTGAAGCCGCGGCTCTACTCCATCGCCTCCTCGCCGCTCGCCTGCCCGGGACGCGTCGAGCTCTGCGTCGCGGTGGTGCGCGCGGCGCGGCGCGGGCGGGTGCGCGACGGCGTCGCCTCCTGCCATCTAGGCTTCCGTGCCGACCCCGCCGCGCCGCTGCGCGCCGAGGTTCAGGCCAGCCATTTCCGCCTGCCCGCCGATCCGGCGACGCCGATCATCATGATCGGCCCGGGCACCGGCATTGCCCCGTTCCGCGCCTTCCTGCAGCACCGCGCGGCGGCCGGCGCCCAAGGGGCGAAGCCTGGCCGGTCCTGGCTGTTCTTCGGCGACCAGCGCGGCGCCACCGACTTCCTGTTCGGCCCGGAGATCGAGGCCTGGCGCAGGGCCGGCACGCTCTCGCGCCTGTCGCTGGCCTGGAGCCGCGACGCCGCGGCCAAGGTCTACGTGCAGCACCGCATGGTGGAGGAGGCGGCGGATCTCTGGCGCTGGCTGCAGGAGGGCGCGCAGGTCTACGTCTGCGGCGACGCGGCCCGCATGGCGAAGGACGTGGATGCGGCGCTGCGCGGCGTCGCGCAGTCGCAGGGCGGGATGTCGGCGGACGGGGCGCGGGACTGGATGGTCGCCCTGGCGCGCCAGGGCCGCTACCAGCGCGATGTGTATTGATGGACGGCGCGCTGCCGCCGTCCCGCACGGTCCGCACCACCTGCCCGTATTGCGGCGTCGGCTGCGGCGTCCTCGCCACGCCCGACGGCAGGGGCGGCGCCGCCATCGCGGGCGATCCGGCGCATCCCGCGAACGGGGGCCGGCTCTGCAGCAAGGGCACGGCGCTCGGCGAGACCCTTGGCCTGGATGACCGGCTGCTGCACCCGGAGGTCGGCGGGCGGCGCGCAAGCTGGGAGGCGGCGCTGGACGCGGTGGCGGAGGGCTTCGCCCGGGCGCGCGACCGCCTCGGGCCGGAGGGCGTGGCGCTCTACGTTTCCGGCCAGCTGCTGACCGAGGACTACTACGCCGCCAACAAGCTGGCGAAGGGCGTGCTCGGCACGGCGAACATCGACAGCAATTCCCGCCTCTGCATGGCCAGCGCCGTCGCCGCCCATACCCGCGCCTTCGGCGAGGACGTGGTGCCCGGCCTCTACGAGGACCTGGAGCGGGCTGACCTGGTGGTGCTGGTCGGCAGCAACCTCGCCTGGTGCCACCCGGTGCTGCACCAGCGGCTGCTCGCCGCGAAGGCGGCGCGCCCCCCCGGGGCGGCCAGCCTGCGCATCGTCGTCGTCGATCCGCGCCGCACCGCCAGCTGCGAGGGCGCCGACCTGCACCTGCCGCTGCACCCGGGGAGCGACGTCGCGCTGTTCGCCGCGCTGCTCGCGCACCTGGCGGAGGTCGGCGCGGCGAACGGGCGGTTCACCGCGGCGCATGTGGAGGGGGTGGCGGAGACGCTGGCCGCCGCCCGCGCCCTGGCCCCCGATGCGGCGCGCCTCACCGGGCTGCCGGCGGCGGAGATCGCGCGCTTCTGCGCGTGGTGGGCCGCGACGCCGCGGGTGGTCACGCTGTGGAGCCAGGGCGTGAACCAGTCCGCCGCCGGCACCGACAAGGCGAATGCCATCATCAACTGCCACCTGCTGACCGGGCGTATCGGCCGGCCCGGCATGGGGCCGTTCAGCGTCACCGGCCAGCCCAACGCCATGGGCGGGCGCGAGGTCGGGGCGCTGGCGACCATGCTGGCCGGGCATCTCCGCTTCGATCAGCCGGCGGAGGTGGCGGCGCTGCGCGGGTTCTGGGGCGCGGCGGCGCTGCCGGCCGGGCCGGGACTGAAGGCCGTCGAGCTGTTCCGCGCGCTCGGCCGCGGCGGGATCGGCGCGCTCTGGGTGATGGCGACCAACCCCGCCGTGTCCCTGCCCGAGGGCGATGCGGTGCGTGCCGCGCTCGCCGCCGCGCCCTTCCTCGTCGTCAGCGAGACGGTGCGCCGCGCCGACACGGCGGCCTACGCGCATGTGCGCCTGCCCGCGCTGGCCTGGGGCGAGAAGGACGGCACCGTCACCAACAGCGAGCGCGTGATCAGCCGCCAGCGCGCCTTCCTGCCGGCGCCGGGCGAGGCGAGGCCGGACTGGTGGGCGGTGGCGGAGGTGGCGCGGCGGCTCGGCGCCGGGGCGGGTTTCGCCTGGGACGGGCCGGCGGCGATCTTCCGCGAGCATGCGGCGGTCACCGGCCTCGCGCGCCCTGCGGCGGCAGCCGATCAGGCGCGCCCTGCGGCGGTGGCCGATCAGGCGCGCCCTGCGGCGCGGGCCTTCGACATCTCCGGCCTCGCCCGGCTCTCCGATGCGGATTACGCGGCGCTGCCCCCGACGCGCTGGCCGGTGCCCGCCGCCGGCGCCGTGCCGGCGCGCTTCTTCGCCGCGGGCGGGTTTCCGGGTGGCCGCGCGCGGATGGTACCGACGCCCTTCCGTCCGCCGGCGCAGGCCCCCGACGCCGACTTCCCGCTGCGCCTGATCACCGGGCGGCTGCGCGACCAGTGGCACATGATGACGCGCACCGGCGCCGTGCCGCGGCTGATGGCGCATACGCCCGAGCCCTGCCTGACCCTGCACCCCGAGGATGCCGCGGGCCTCATGGCAGGCGCGCCGGTGGTCGCCGCGACGCCGCAGGGCAGCACGGTGCTGCGCCTGGCGATCGATGCCGGGCAGCAGCGCGGCACGGGCTTCGCGCCGATGCACTGGACGGCGCAATTCGCGCCGGCCGCGCGGGTAAACGCGGCGGTGAACGCGGCGACGGACCCGTCCAGCGGCCAGCCGGAGCTGAAGCACACGCCGCTTCGCGTGCGGCCCTTCGCGGCGGCCTGGCACGGCTTCGCCCTGCTGCCGGCACGGCCCGATCCGGCGCTCGCCGCCTGGTGCGCCCTGATCCCGCTGGCGGGCGGCGCCTGGCGTGCGGAACTCGCCGGGCGCGAGGACCCGGCGCGGGCCTTCGCCCGGCTGCGCGCCGCC